>JBICHZ010000078.1:0-55570 GCA_043101355.1 Rhodopirellula sp. JB044 | reverse complement strand
GAATCGTCGACCTGTCCCGGTCCGAACCGAGTCGGCAAACGCATGATCATCGGTATGCCAATGCCACCGACATAGAGAAACTGTTTGCCGCGAAGGTGGCAACGACCGTGGTCACCGATGAAGAACACCAACGTGTTTTCGGAGAGCCCTTCGTCTTCGAGTCGCTGCATTAACGCACCCACCTCGCGATCAACCAATTGCATCTGCTCGAGCCCGTTGGCCCAGTCACGTCGGACGAAAGGTGTATCGGGATAGTAAGGAGGCAACTCCACGTCATCAATTCCGATGGGGCGTTGCGGGTCGCGTTTCCACGACCGATGTGTGCCACCCAAGGTCACCCGTGCAAAGAACGGTTGCCCCGGCTGACGTTCGGACCAGTCTTCCCCCTCAAACAATTCCTCTTTCTTGGTCGGCACAAAGTTACAGTCTGTTTTCCAACTCATCAGTGCCGTGAAGTAGCCCGCATCGCGAAGCAAATGCGGGATCGGCTCGATACCGTACGGCAGTGGCTGCTTGTTGTGCTCTCGGTGCTGGTTCGCACCGATGAAATTCTGATGGAACCCCGTCATCATTGCCGATCGAGACGTTGAACACACGGGCGACGTTGTGAACGCAGTTTTGTACCGGATTCCTTCTTCGGCCAAACGGTCGACATGCGGCGTATGAATGCCTATCGTGCCGTAGCACGAGAGATCCGGCGACCAATCTTCAATCGTAATCCACAGAATATTCGGTCGGGTATCTTTTGCCGAATCTGTTGCGTGGGCGATACTCAATGGCATGGCCACAATCATTGCGACCCAACAAACATCAATGACTAGTTTTGGCATTTCGTTGAAATCAATCTCGGTAAAAGGCTCTGAGAACAAAACTGCTTATTGCTGTCGAAACAGGGGACTATCAACCACCGCGGCGATAGTATCCACAATACGGAAGTCATGCTCGGCCGACTTGGCGAGAATTCTTTCGATCTCCGCAACGTCCTCGGGTTCGGTTCCGTTGGCATACATCAGCAGTTTCTTGACAAAGCATCTGACGAACTGAACCTGACTTGCATCACTCTGCATCAACAATCGAAAATCGGTGATGTCGTGATAGCTCTTCCCGTTGCGAAACGTTGACGAAGCATCAACAGGCAATTCGAACCGTGCCTGCTTCCGCTTCTTCGCTTTCGTCGCTTCCTCCGATGGAGCATCGACAGTCGATTGGACGTATTGATCACGCCACGCACCCACCGGATCAAAGTTCTCAAATGCATACCCGTACGGGTCGATACTGCGATGGCACGACGCGCAGGTCTCCTCCGCGATGTGCGCCGCCAAAATGTCCTTGATTGTCTTGGCCTGGCGGACGTCGGGCTCCTGAATCTCGACATCACCCGGCGGCGGTGACGGTTTGATCCCCATGTAATTTTCGAGGACGTAAACCGCACGATGAATGGGGGATGTGCCTAGGCTATCAGCGGTCAGCGTGAGGAAGGCCCCCATCCCCAATAGACCACCACGCCTGCCATCGGTGAACTGATATCGACGCAGCGTGGAATCGTCCGGCACGTCATCGACGCCATAAACCCTGGCGAGATCAGCGTTGATGAATGAATAGTCAGCGGTCAACAACTCCGGAACCGGCAGATTGTTCTCTACCGCATACCGGAAGAATGCCTTGGCTTCAGCAACCATGTCATCGCTCACACTCTTTCGATGGTAATGCGGATAGTGATCTGGATCGGGTGCCATGAAATTGATCCGGTCCAACTGCAACCACGCGTGCGGAAACTCATCGAGAAATTCGTCCGCCTTCGCATCACGAATGTACAACTCGACCGCCTCTCGCACGGCCTCAAAATCATTCAGTTCGCCCGCCGCAACCTGCTGGCGTAGAACAACGTCCGGCAGCGTGCTGCGAAAAAAGTAAGACAGCTTTGTCGCAAACCGATCGGACGGCGTACCCTCCGCTGGATCAATCAACAAAAAAGAGGGGGAAACCAAGATCGCAACGATGCCCTCCTTAAGAGCTTCGATGTTTCCGAGTCCCGCCTTTCGTTGCTCAACGAGCCTGACAAATGGATCGAGCTCACCGTCACGCACCTCTCGTTTCCACGCACGTTCCGCAATTCGTTTGAGAACCTCCTCGGCATCCTGAACATCAGGAGACGCACCAATCAGATTCACCTGCCGTTGCGGTGGCCATGAATTGTAAAAAGGCCCTTCCACCACGGCACCATAAACCCTCGGCCGAGGCCCACGCCAGTAATCGACCCAGTGGCTCCAATGGCTGACACCGAGTTTCCGACGCCCTCCTTTCTTGCGTATTTGAGCGACGACTTCCTCGTACAACTTTGGATCGTGTTGTTTGATGTGATCGTGAGCGATGGCTTGCTGAAACTTGAAGTTCCCGTTGCCACGATTACGCAGCCCATCGGTCGGATACGATAGCTCGATGCGTGTCCCCTTGGCGAGCCACTCCGTCAATTCGATCTCCATCATGTCATTGTCCGGAAGATCAAAGACGCGTTCTCGATCGCCAAGATGCACAGCGAGCCGAATCGGATCACCATCGTAGACGCCGGTCATTTCAGAGTCGTAGTAGCCACGATCGACTCCGGTGGCGCGAATCTGAATGTGATAGTATCCGGTTTCCGGAACGCGATCGAAGTTGCCGAAATACATCCGCACTCTCATATCGCGAAAATCCACGCTGTCCGGGTGACGCACTGCAGACTCACGCCGACGAGTTTGCTGGCTCAGGGAGGTCATCTTCAACATTTCGGACGGCACTTCATATCGTTCCGACTCTGGTTTTTCTCCAGTCAAAATGACCGCGTCGACCGTATTGCGAACCGCCTCGATGTACTTTTCGAGATGATACTCACTGATACCGAGTGCGTCGCCGTTGGTATCAAAGCCCTCATGCAATGTATCGCCGAGTAGATCCCCGAGCGGAAAGTGCGTCCCAGGATCTTCGATGCCCAATGCGTCACTGATACTGTTGGCAAACTCGCGGTTGTTGAGCCGTCGCGTGGGTACCGAACTCGCCACAGATTTCTTCTCACCCGCCGCGACAATCACACCACGAAGATAGCGTGCGATGCGCTCGCGTTCACTTGGGGTCACGCTCGAATCATCATCTGGAGGCATCTCACCGAGTGACACGTACTCCAAACTCGCCTGCCAGTACTCGCGACTCTCCTCGTTCACGGAGTCGCCGAGCATCTTCAAATGAAACCCTCCTTCAGGATCGCTGCCCGAATGGCATTCCATGCAGTATCGCTGCAAGATCTCGTGGTCATTTGCATCCACCGATCGAAGCGAACCCACACACGCCAACAGGACTGCGATCGACAGCCTGCCACATCCCACCGAGCTGCTACGCATATTCAAGATCGAAACTCCCGGTGCTGAGGTTGAATCGGTCACGCTCAATCCCGAACCGCTGCATCAGGGTGACGAACAAATTACACAACGGCATATTGTTCCCCGCCGGGCTTCGCGTATCGACGTGCCCGAGGTGCTTGAACCCGCCTCCGGCGACCAAGATCGGTAGGTTGCGGTTGGAGTGCGTGCCGCCGTACCCCATTCCGCTGCCAAAAAGAATGACGGTGTGGTCGAGCAAACTACCATCAGCATTCGGTTCGTCGATTTCGTCGAGTTGCTTCATGAATCGCGACAACTGTTCGATTTGAAAAGACTCGATCGCAACGAGTTCAGACACAACCCGCTCGTCCTTTCCGTTGTGCGTGCACGCGTGATACCCCCGCGTCACCCCGTTCACGTCCGTATAACCGAGTTCGTTCGGAAACGCGATGGTGGCGACGCGCGTGAGGTCTGTTTGAAAAGCGTACGCGACCATATCGAATATCGCGTTATATCGTCGGATGATCGTCGCCTCCCCTTGGAGGTGATGCGAAATATCGTACTCCGGCTTGTCGCGCCCGACCCAATCGTGGCGGGTTTGAATCCGCTGCTCCAACTCACGGATCGACGTTGCAAATTGATCGAGACGCTTTCGATCAGCCACACTCGTTCGCAATTTGATACCTCCAAACTGCTCTCCGACCGCGTCGAGAATGCTGCTATTTCGCTCGAGCGTTTGGACCTGCTCTCGTTTGGCCTGTTCACTGAGATTCAGGAACAAGTGCTCGAACATCTTCTCAGGATTCGTGAACGGCTTCAGCTCAACTCCGTTGGCATTCCAAACCATCCGGATGCCAGTCTGCAATGCCGCATGGATCGACGGGAACCGAACATCGTCGCCGACATGCCTGGCGATCAACTGATCTATTGACATGTTTTTTTCGGCAAAAGCGTGACTGGTTTCGGGCAACACACCGCTGAGAAACGCAATCTCCCGACCGTGGCCGCTCTTCATCCCGTGGTCAGTATGAGACAACACGGTAAACCGATCACGCACCCATTCGAGCGGTTGCAGCGTTCGAGACATGGCGTAGTCAGTCCCGAAATCACGCGGAAAAAAATGGGCCGGGTGCATTCCCAAAGGATTCCCCACAACGAGAAAACGCAAGGGCGCCCCGACTGCGTCAGACCGACTATCTCGTGCGGGCACATCACCCCCGCGAGCAACTGACTCGAGCCGCGGCAACGCCAGAGCACCGCCGAGTCCCTGCAAAATCGACCGACGAGAAAACGACATTATTCCAACTCTCTTTCAAAGACACTGCGACCGGTAGATGAAATCACACCTCACATCGGGCCACCAATTTCCAACCGGATCGGACGCGCACCACACGTTGTTCGCTCGATGCATTCCTTCGGCTATCAATCGGAGTGTTTGCCCCGCGAATCATCCTTCGGCCAGGATTCCACCAGTCTATCTGCTCGAGCGGCGACAACCTGCCGCACTTTTTGCACAAATTTCGCAAGGAATTTGTCGTCTCTATTTCAAACCGATTCGACAACTCATTCGTTTGTTGGCGATTCTCGCGGCACGTCAACCATAGTCGATGCGAGCGTCTCGATGCGACTCGATCGGGCTGAGATTATTCGCCAGCATCTGTTGGATGCGTCTCTTCTGCAGCCTCACTGCGCGAACGGCCGGTTCGCTTTACCTCACCCGCGTTTCATTCAAAATCGTCTGAATTCTGAAACGGAACTCGCTCGCACTCCGAAGCCGCTATCATGGCCACGCACTTTTCATCTCGAGCCACACTCTCCTGCAACAACCATGTCACAGTCTGTTGAGTATTTTTGGATGATCACAATCGTTGTCACCGCATTCTTTTTTGATTTTTCCCCATCACAGGCAGAGGATAGACCGCAGCAACCCAACGTCGTTCTTTTCGTTTCAGACGACCATGGGCTCGACGCTCTTGGCTGTTATGGAAACCCGGTCATCCAAACACCGAACATGGACCGGCTCGCCGAGGACGGAATCCGTTTCACGCGTGCCTACTGCACCAGCGCGAGTTGTGCGGCGAGTCGGAGCGTGATCCTAACCGGGCAGTTCGGACACGCCACCGGATCGTATGGTCACGTCCACGACTATCATCACTTCAGCACGTTTGACGACGTTAAATCTTTGCCCGTCATGCTTGAGCAGGCGGGCTACCGAACGACGCGAATCGGCAAATATCACCTTGCCCCCGATTCGGTGTATCGTTTTCAAGAAACACTCAAAGTCGATCCGCGGAGCACCGTCGAAATGGCGAATGCCTGCCAACAAACGATCGCCTCCGGTCAGCCGTTCTTTCTTTACTTTTGCCCCGACGATCCTCACCGCGGCCACCCATTCACGCCTGCGGTTTGGAGCGATCCCAATTCGTTCGGCAATCTTCCGGAAGGTTACCCGGGAGTAAAGACGGTCACCTACCAACCCGATGAGGTTCTCATTCCACCGTTTCTTCCCAACACGCAGCAATGCCGCGAAGAGTTAGCGCAGTACTACCAATCGGTCTCACGAATCGATCAAGGTCTCGGACGTTTGATGGAACTGATCGACGAAGCCGGCAAGTCAGAAAACACAATCATCATTTACCTCTCCGACAATGGTATCGCGTTCCCGGGCGCGAAGACCACCGTGTACGAGCCAGGAATCCACCTGCCTTTAATCGTCAAAGATCCGCGGTGTGAAGAAGTGGGATCAATCAATCACGCGATGATCACGTGGGCCGACCTCACCCCAACGATTCTCGAAATGACCGACACCGATGTCGATTCCACCCATTTCCACGGACGCAGCTTTGCAGGAATCTTAGACCAGCCATCACCGGAAGGATGGGACCAGATGTTCGCCGCCCACAACTTTCACGAACTCACCATGTACTACCCCATGAGAGTCATCCGCCAAGGCGATCACAAACTGATTTGGAACATCGCACACGGGCTCAGCTATCCGTTTGCATCGGACCTGTGGGCATCGTCAACGTGGCAAGGTATGCACCGAAGCAAAGCCAGTCATTTTGGAAAGCGTTTGGTTTCCGATTATTTGATGCGACCGGAATTCGAACTTTACGATTTATCATCAGATCCGGACGAAATCAAAAACCTTGCGAGCGAACCGAAACACGCCGATTTGTTCGAGAAACTCAAAGGCGAACTCAGAGAGTTCCAAATCGAGACGAAAGACCCTTGGCAAATTCAATGGAACAACGAGAGCCAAGTGCAAGGCACCGGCGTGGGACTGTAGACCGCGTCCGCCTGCGCGTGATGCGGTTGATCCAGCTTTGCCGATCCGTGCGACTCCCTCAATATCCTGTGCGTTCGTGCCCATGTCACAGCGAGAATCGCACCACCCTGTCTCGGTTTGCATCGCAATTCGAAGCGGCATGATCGTTGCATCCTCATTCGCGCGAGTAGTCAACTGGCGCGCAAATTCCATGGGGAGAATAGCAATGACGACCACCTATCAAGACGCCACATTACGTCAACGATACCGCGATCTCAAGAAACGCCTGCGAGGTGCGATAGAGTTCGCTGTCTTGGCTCCGTCGAGCCACAACACGCAACCGTGGAAATTTCGAATCGTTCGCGATGGCATCGAACTTTACTCCGACCGGAATCGAACCCTGCCGGTAGTGGATCCTCACGACCGAGAACTCACGATCAGTTGCGGTGCGGCACTCTATCACCTTCGACTTGCGTTGAACTGTGATTCACTAGCCACGCTTATTCATGTACTTCCTTCCGCCGATCAACCCGACTTGCTCGCCCGGTTGCGAGTCAGTGGACCTCACACTCCGGATGAAGACGAACAGGAATTGTTTCGAGCAATCGCCCATCGGCGAACCAATCGCCAACCGTTCGAGCAGCGACACGTTCCCCACTCGATTTTTGACGAATGGTACCTGGACCTGAAAGCACACAACTGCTGGCTGCAACTCGTCGAAGACAAAGTACAAAAGCACATCATCGCGGACCTGATTTCCGAAGGCGATCGCCTGCAGGGCAGCGACCGAAATTTTCGTCGCGAGTTGTCTCAATGGGTTCACCCCAATCACACCTCATGTCGTGACGGAATGCCGGGCTATGCACATGGAGCTAATTTGATTGCGTCGTACCTGGGACCACTGATGGTTCGCACTTTCGATTGGGGCGAAGGACAGGCTGCAAAGGATCGTCAATTGGCCGAGGGATCACCCTTGCTCGCGATCATTGGAACCAAAAAGGATACCCCAGAAGCCTGGATGTCGACCGGACAAGCCTTGGCCAAAATGCTACTCCGGGGCACGTCGCGCGGACTGTCAGCATCGTTCTTGAATCAACCCATCGAAGTCGCCTCTCTCAGACCGGAGATCGAAGATCAGTGTGATGCAAAGGGCTTCCCACAGATTCTTCTGAGATGGGGTTACGGCCGGGAGGTGCCGGCAACTCCCCGCCGCAGTGTCGAAGAGGTCTTGATGTGAAGTGTTTTCAATGCACATCTAGAATGAAAAACCGACGTCGCCAGAATTTGGTGGCCTGAATCACCTGACCTGAAACACCTGGCCTGATTTGCCAAACCGCATTCTGGCTAACTTTCTCGCGGCACGGTTTGGCCCCTCTCAATCGGTCCGCTGAAACTTCGTACGAAATTCGCTGATGTCTCCACTACGGCCCATCAACATCAACGTGTCGCCGGCATGGATCAATTGCGATGCCTCGGGGTTGAAGACGAGTTGTTCGTCTTTGGTTTGAATCGCCACGATCAGCAGTTTGTGGTCGCGATGGGCGTCGGTTGCCCCAACTGACATACCAACGAGCCCACTCAACTCATCAACATACAATTCGTCTAACTCAAGATCAGCGAATTCGCGTTGAGACAGCAATTCAATCAAGTCGGCCGTCGTCGGCCGCGTGATCACACGGGCCATCTGACGAGAGCCCACAACGGTCGGCATCACCACACGATCGGCACCGGCCTGGCGCAGTTTCTTTTCGGTGCTGCGTTGGTCTGCTCTCGCGACGATCTGAATTTTCGAATTAAGATTTCGTGCCGTCAGAGTCAAGAACACGTTTTCAGCGTCGCCCGACAACGCAGCCACCAATGTTCGAGCTCGCTCGATTCCCACGGATTCCAACGTCGTTTCCTCGGTTGCGTCTCCTGTGATACACGGGAACTTCAAAAGATCCGCTTCTCGAATCCGCTCACCGTTGCTTTCGATGATGACAACGGTCCGTCCCTGCGACCGCAGGTCTTCGGCCAGACTGTGCCCCATCCGTCCGAAACCACAAATGATGACGTGGCTATTCATGTCAGCGATTTCTGCGGTCATTCGACGAAGTCCGATTAGACGATCAATTTCACCGGCCAACAGCAGTTGGATTAACCCACCGAAGGTGTACGCTGCGGCAGACATCCCGATCAAAATGACAAAAACGGTGAACAACTGCAGCGCCGGCGAGAGCGAACTGGACTCACTATATCCCACCGTGGAGATCGTGATCACTACCATCCAGATCGATTCGAGCCACCCGTAATCGCCGACGTAGCGATACCCGGTTACCGCAACAGCGAATACGTACGCGAGCAGCACACCGCCGGCTGCGATCCGTTCAATCGGGGTTTTCCCCGGAAACGCCGTCACAGATTTTTCACCCGATCAAACACTTGTCTCACACGATGCGACGGTCTCACGACACTCACTCTCGGAACTGCAACGAAAGCGATCGAGTAGCCGGTACAGTTTGCGGCGATGTATTCCCAACTTTCTCGCCGTAGGGGCTTTGTTGCCATGCTCTTTGGCGAGCACCTCTTCAACGTGAACACGCACCACCTCATCGAGTTTGAAATGCGAATTGCCGAGCATATCGGAATGGGCGGATACAATAGGAGCGTCATCGGTACGAAGAGCGTGATCGGTACAATTTCGTTTCGACAATGATCGATTGTAATGAACCACTTCGTGCGGCAGGTCGTTGACCATGATATCAAAGTCGTCTGCCAGACTTGAGGCTCGCTCAATGACATTGATCAGTTGCCGAACGTTGCCCGGCCAAGGATAACGATTGAGAATTTCTCGCGCCGCTGGGTCGATCCGATACGACTTCGGCAAAAAGTGATCGATCAACCGATCGACATCACCCTCGCGTTCTCGCAAGGTCGGCAATTGAATCGCGAACACATTGATCCGATAAAACAAATCTTCGCGGAAACGTCCTGCGTCGACCTCGTTTTGCAGATCACGGTTGGTCGCCGCGATCAAGCGTACCGTAACACGCCGTTCACGATGGCACCCCACTCGTCGCATCGTCCCGTCCTCCAAAACTCGAAGCAGTTTTGGCTGCAGAGATAACGGCAACTCGCCGACTTCATCTATGAACAGCGTGCCCCCATCGGCAATTTCAAACAATCCCGGTTTCTCTGCCGTCGCCCCGGTGAACGCGCCTTTAAGATGACCGAACAATTCACTCTCGACCAAATTCTCTGGGAACGCGGCACAGTTCACCGTCACGAAAGGACAGTCAGCTAGAGGACTCGCCTGCTGGATCGCCCTAGCGACTAATTCTTTTCCGGTGCCGCTCTCGCCTTGAATCAAAACCGGTTTGTTGGTCGGTCCGACTTTGTCAATCAATCCGAGAACCTGCCGCAAAGGTTCGGACTCACCGACGAGTGAGGCGGTCGGACGTGATCGCGAAATCACTGCCTTGAGTTGTTTATTCTCTTTCTTTAGCAGCCGACGTTCTCGGGCACGAAAACAATGATGCTCGAGATCCGCCAATGAGCAGGGCTTGCGTAGGAATTCGCACGCTCCCATCTTCATTGCCGAAACCGCTGTCTCGACGGTTCCCTGTCCCGTCAGAATGATCACCTCGACATCGAGATGCTCTTGATGAACCCGCTGTAGTAGCTCGAGCCCCGACATGCCGGGCATATTCATATCGAAGATGCCAACGTCGAACGTTTGCTGCTGCAAAAGTGAAAGAGCTTCCGCGGCGTTGGAGACATCATTCACCTCATGACCTTTTCGCCGTAACCACTTTGCGGCCGAACGACGTGAATCTTCTTCATCATCAACAAGCAATATTTTGATCGGTAGTTCAGACATCTCATTCTTCACAGATGGATAGCGAACGATGGCGGGGCAGTTCGGTCGGATGGTGATTGCGGTAGACAACCGCACACGACTCCCGCGTGATGCGAAAAACGTTCCGTCACCAAAAACGGCGATTTGCACGTGCAAAACACGTCGCCACGTGCGAACTCGCACAACCGCACACTAGCGTGATTGCCTGATACGTCGATTCGTCCTATCGTTTGCACAACAGATAGGCGTGACTAAGAACCGAACTCCTGCGGAAAGTACACGTGCATGACCGCCCCACCGGCGGGATGATTGGAAGCTTCGATTGTGCCGTTGTGTGCCTCAGCAATCCGTTGACAGACCGCCAAACCCAACCCTGTGCCTTGCTGTTTATTTGTGAAAAAGGGCTCAAACATGCACTGCTTGGTTTCGTCATTGATCCCGCTGCCGTAATCTCGCACCGAAATTTCAATCCCTCGGGTTTGCTCCCGCTGGAAACGTTGGCATCGGATCTCTATCTCCTTGCCGGGTGGACTGGCATGCAATGCGTTATCCAACAGATGACGCAACAGCACCCGTAATCGATCGACATCGAAACTGACTGCGGGCAAGTCTGCAGCGCACGATATACTGACGTTGGAGTCTGCCCCACATTCCCAAGCCCACTGATCGACGATAACCCGGAGCAATTGCGGCATTTCCACGACCGAACGCTTCAATAGAATCGGCGCGGCGTACTCCCGCACCTCTTCGTAGTTGCGATGAATCCCTCGCAACGCGTTTCGAATACGATGAGTCAACTGCCTAGATTCGCTGTTCGTCTCCAAATCCATCTCGAGCAAGTCGAGGCAAGATTCGGCTCGCTGCATTGCGTTGCGCGACTCATGCGACAACCCCGACACCATCTGCGAGACGGCCGCCAAACGCTCACATTCCAGGTGCCTTCGATAACACCAATCATGGTCGGTAACGCTGACCACGTTGATCAACCGAATCTCTCCCGCGTCCGTTTCCAACGCATGCAGGCAAACTTTTGTCAAGAAAAACGTTTTGTCTCTTCGACGCGCCGATAGCCACCATTTTTTTCCGGGTTCTGGATCTCGCACATGTGACATGAAGCACGACGAATGTGCCTCCGCGTCACCGCGAGACTCAAACCGGAACAGACGTTCAATCGCCATTCCGGTCAACTCGACATCGTCATATCCGAACCACTCCCGAGCCACGGGATTGGCCTGGGAAATCATCCCCCTAGGGGTCGTCAGGAAAATCGCCACCGGCGACGTTTCGATTAGAAAGTTCGCAATTCGATTGCGACTCAAAGGAACCATCGCTTGCATCATCGTTCCAACCCAAGGGAGTCAACAAACAGCCAAGCCGATTGCCGCAAGCGGAGTGCCGTTTCTCGCGTTTGAGCAGAATCTCTCAGCAGAAAAGTCTGGCACAGCGTTCGCATCATGCCTTCTGAAGTAATTGGTATCCCAACCGGAAGAATTGAGTCAGCAGGATTTGTTTTCGCACACGGAGGTTCGCTCAACTGAGCCTCGAAGAGTTTTCTCTTCCGATCTAAAATTTGAGCCCGCACTTCCTCAAATCGGATAGGATGAATCCAGTCGGGCGTCGCCAGACCCCAGTAATCGTCATTACCGAAAGTGATCCATATGCGTGCGATAGTCATTTACGCGTCGTGCGGAGGCCAAACGCGACGAATCGCCCAACGCGTTGCCAAGACGATGACACAACACCGTGTCCCCACCGACACGTTCGACGTCACCAAACTCTCTGTGACCGAACTCGCAGTGAATTTCTACGACGCAGTCGCGTTTGGTTCGCCGATCTACTTTGGTGAACATGATCGTCGTATCTTGTGGTGCATGCGTGAGCACCGCCACTTTCTCGCATCCGTCCCAACGGCGTTTTTCTCGGTGTGTCTGAATATTATCAACGCCCAAGAAGAGCGATGCCACACGGACGATGGCGTCACCAACAGCATGCGAACCAGGATTCCGTTTCAACCATCACGCCGCGTTACCTTTGCCGGGGCATTGAGGTATTCCGAGTATGGATGGTTGAAGAAACGCATCATGCATTCCCTCGCGTTGAAATCGGGTTACCAAAGCGAATTGGGCCATGACCGGGAGTACACCGATTGGGATCAGGTCGATTCGTTCGCAGTCGGCTTTGCAGAGGAAGTGAAGGCATTTCACGATCGATCGAGAGGTGTGCAACGTCTCGCCAACGTCAAACGCCCCGCGGAAGCAAAATGGCATAACATCCATCGCTCGGCAGTGCAATCAAACCGCCCTGTATCGCATTGAGAAGGTGTTTCCTGCTGCATCCCCTCGGGATTACACGCTAATTCCTTCGCCTTGCTCGTTAACTGAGTAACAGCAACTCCGCCCACGACTGGGCCATGCAACTCGCATCACAAAGCATGCTCCCGATTGATCGGTGTCGCCGATTTCAATACCACCGCCATGTGCCTCGAGAATTCGTTGCACGATCGACATCCCCAATCCGGTACCGCGAGCTTTGGTCGTGAAGAAGGGGTCAAACAGCTTTTCCTTCTGCTGCTGCGTCAAACCGGGACCGTTATCTTGGACAATGATGTGAATCCAACCAGGATCATCACAACGACAGGTGACGCAAATCTGTGCCGGGTCACTGCAGGCGGCGAGTGAGTTTTCGAAAAGATTGCGAAAGACGCGTTCCATCCGTATCTCATCAACCTCGACCACGATATCGCAGTCGCAGATATCTTCTTTTAGGCTCGCAACCCGATTGGAACGCGTGATAGCTAGATACTCCCAAACCCGGCGCCAGACGCTCGGCAGGAAGACCGGCTCGGTATTCAGATGAATCGGCGCGGCGTACTCACGAACTTCCTCGAGCGTTTCCTTCAATTCGTTCGACGCACGGTAGATCGAATCCACCTCATCTCGCATGTCCGATCCGACCGGAATGTCGAGTTGTAGTATTTCAACGCTCGCCTGGATGCGTTGCAGCGCATTGCGACTCTCGTGTGCGATTCTTGCGACCGTCTGTCCGATCGCAGCCAAACGTTGAGACTGAACCGAACTTTGCTGTGCGGCGATCAAGTCGGTGACGTCGACCCCGATCGCTAGGATCGATCTGGCCCGACCATCATCGCCATGCAACGTTGTGTTTGACCAACGTATTTGTCGCGTCGCACCCGTTTTAGTCAACACCGAGTTGACCGCACCAGTACTCTCGTTGCGACGTGCAATCTCAACGAAAACATCACGAACTTGACGACGATCATCGGCAGGAACGCACGTCGAAAACCAATTCCGACCTTGCAACTCCTCGAGTTGCCAACCCGAAATTCGGGAAAAATAGCTGTTCACGTGCTGGATTGTGCCATCCATATCGAGCAACAAGATGACCGCTTCCGCAGTTTTGAGCACCTCCGTCGCGAATTGATGCTCCTCACAGAGACGGTCCTCGACTCGGCGTCTCTTGCTGATGCGGGCCACACTGGCACGAACCACGTCGGCGTGAAACGGCTTGCAAATGTAGTCCACCACGCCGAGTTTCAATGCAACGATAGCGTGATCAAGATCAGCGTACGCTGCGACTATAACAAAGTCCGCGTTGGGCAGTAACAGCTTTAATTCCGGTAGCACGTCTTCGGCGAGACCGTCGGGCAACTCTCTCTCGAGGATCACCAACGCAATCGAAGGCTGGATCCCAGTGCTGCGAATCTCCTCGAACGTTTCTGCAATACGCACGCAATGACCATCATCCCGTAAGATCCGCGCCAGGCTCGACGAACAGTCGCGATCCGCTTCGACGAGCAATACGTTCAACGCATCATACATTTTCCCTACCGTCCTACCGAGAAACACGCTTGACAATAATATGCCTCCGTCAGTCTACGCCTCTCCTCAGGTCGTCGACTCCATCGGCACCGGGCTCGCAGGACGAAGCACGAACAACGCCACGGTTCATCGTCTCAAACATCCACGAGCATCCCGCACTCCATGCAGTATTCCAATACAGCATAGCGAAACATCTCACATCGATTAGCCCTGAATATTGCATTAATCAGCAGCGTATTGTCGCACGCCCTCTCTCCGAAAAGGACTTTGACTTTGCATGAGAGTCCGCGTGGTGTGCGGGAGTGCCCTATCGCACGAACGCACGCTGTCAATGTGCAACGAAGCACAATCTGCATCCATAACAGCGGTTTGTTTCATTGGTACGCAAACTGCGACATCTCTTCGGCAGGTACCGGACGTGAATACAATCCCCCGAATTGACGTACGAGGAGACCAGAGAATGAAAATTTTATTGGCAACCGATGGCTCTTCCGCTTCCACCGAAGCGGCAAAATTCGTTGCAAATTTGGCGAAGAATTCTCCGGTCGACGCTCTGGTACTCACCGTTTCGTTCGATCCGGAACACTATCCGATGCATCCCTGGAGCGGGCACTGGACCGAGCATGCCCAGGACCGAACTCAATCGATTTTAGATCGAACAAAATCACGTCTGGACGAAGCCTGTCAATCGGTTGCGTTGGTTCACGGATCGGGATCGGCGGCACCCTGCATTCTCGATCAGGCTAAGAAGTCCAAAGTCGACTTGATCGTCCTCGGCGCGAAGGGACACACCGCGCTACACCGTGTGCTATTGGGCAGTGTTTCCGACAGCGTTGCCAGCAACGCGGAGTGCTCCGTCGTCGTTGTTCGCCCCCGCGTTCAAGCCAACGATCCGATCAAAAAGATCGTGGTCGGTTTCGACCAATCGATCGCGTCGCGCGAAGCGGTTTTTGAATTGATGCAGTGGAACCTCGATAGCGATTGCAGAGTCGACTTGGTTAGTGTTGCTTTGCAACCGTATGTCTTCGTAGGCGAAGGCTATGCGGGACCGCCAATCACCATTGACCCTACATTGGTTGAACGAATTGACGAGGCCGCCGAAAGAATGGCCAGCCAACTTGCCGACCACTTTCCTAACACGCACGCTCGAACCCGTGTTTCCGATCACATCGGTGACTCGATCGTCAACGTCGCGGAGGAAACCAATGCTGAGCTGATCGTGGTTGGTGACACCGGTCACAGTCTGCTGAGCCGATTCTTGCTGGGCAGCACGTCAAAGTATGTCCTGCGTCATGCCCCGTGCAGCGTTTGGATCTCGCGACACCATTGGAATGCCGACGTCACGCCGAACGAGGCGAGTGACGCAGTCGCAACCGGATAAACGACGTTTGCGATAGCGTCTCCATGACCAGTCGCACGCGATTCTGCGGCAGCATTCTGTTGGGGCGCGGCGGCCTCGCCTCGATAACGGCGCCCCGTGGAGGCACCGTCGCCAACGGTATCGGTTTCGAGTTATCATCATCGTGATCGTCGTCGAGGTTCCATTCCTCAGGCGACACTCCCACCGGAGGTCCCACTCCGCAATCACGATAACTCGAGGAACGGATGCACAGGAAGAATACTCGCGGCAGCGTGAAAGCACCGACCAGTCAACCAGCGAACTCATCATCCCCGAACGAGAAAACAGCGGGACCAACGAGGCGTCGATCGATGATGCTCGCGTTTTCCGCGATTTTTGCCTTGGCGGTTGTTGCGTTTTGGGTGGTCCAAAATCGGAATAACCCAAACGACGCTGCAGTTGGCTTCAACACATCGACCTCGGACGCAGAACGGCTTGAACTCACTCGCGTCGCACTCGCAAAGACTGAGAACCTGCAATCCGATGATGCCGACGCTGCTTGGAACACGCTTCATGATCACGACCCACGGAACACATCGGTCGCGCTCAACCGAGCACTCAACCGCGTATTGCGAGTTGATTCGTTGGCTTCACAAGCAACCAATGCAGCGTTGGACCGATCTGAACAAAAGCTAGCCAGATCAAAACTCCCCGAAGCCATCGCATCCGCCCGGGAGGGAATCGAGGCGTACTCGGAAATCGCGAAAAACTCTGCCGTTTCGAAATGGCTGGCGGCGGAAGTTGACCTTCATGAAGCATCGCTGCTGCCCGGGTCCATGACCAAATCGATTCGCAAGGACGTGTATGACCGTCTATCGCAATCCGTTCAAGGCGATACCGGCAAACAACCCCAATCGATGATCTTGGGTGGTGCCTTGGCAAAGGTGATCGAACAAATCGAAGATCCGATTGACGGTTTGCCTCGAGACGTGCTGACGGACGCGGCAAAGGCGTTCGGCTCGCTGTCGGACAACCATCCTGACAACCTTTTTTTTGCACTGCGTGCCGCCCGACTTAACATCGAGAGCCGAGATCAACGGGCGGCTATCTTCATCAAACGATCAGCGGATTTGGCATCGGGAATTATGCCGCTGGTCGGAGCGGACACTCGAGCCATCGGCAAAACGCCCGAGGAGTTGGTGAACGAGATTGTTTCGGCGATCGACTCTGCCGATTGGCGAACCGCAGAGAACAGCAATTTGTTGTGGTTCAACGTCCTCAACAGCAGTGAAATCATGAAGACCGACCGGAGGCGGGCGATGCCGCATCCGTTGGACCGCCTCAGTTTCACATCGCTGCGCGAACTAGCCGCCTCGGTCGCGAAAGAAAAATCGATTCAACCGGGCACTGCGCTCCCTCAATTTAAAATACTGCCTCCTCCCGATTCGGATGGCATTCGGGTTCTCCAACCGATCGACTTTGATTTAGACCTCGATACCGATCTCGCCGGCATCGATTCGAAAGGAGTTCTGCGATTGTGGCGTAACGACGACGGCGAATGGTCATCCGCGGCTTCGGCGAAATTGAATATCGATGCGGCAGGCCTCATCGCCACCGACCTGTTCGTCGTCGACAGCAGCGCTCCCGGGCGACTCCGCGCGAACCGCGGCGATTCGGCGAGTGACGAATTGATGTCGAGTTCTCGCCATGACACGTTTCAGCATCTAGTCGTCTACGGCGACGACGGCGTCCGAGTGGTTAGCATCGACGGTCGATCCAACGCTTCTGCGCAGCAGCGACTCCAATTCATCGAAGCCGACATCGGCTTGAACGACGTGCAAGGAGTCACCGCCGCAATCGCGGGTGATTTAGAAGCCGATGGTGACCTCGATCTGGTCTTTGGAACCCGACAACATGGCGTCCGTATGTTTATCAACCGAGGCAACCGGACCTTCTTTGAATTGCCCAACCAAGACCCCACGTTCGCGGCCGATTCGCCCGTGTCAGCATTCGCGATCGGCGATATCGACCGAGACCTTGATCTCGACATCATCGCGGTACATGAATCGTCTGGCCGAGCCAGCATTTTCGAGAACATGCTACACCTTCAGTTTCGCAGTCGGTATCTCGACGACATTCCGACGGTACGTGACGCGAACTTCGTGGCGATCGAAGAGGTCGACGGCAATGTCTCTTGGGACTTGGTCATCGGGGGCAGCGAATCCGTCGCGGTTGTCTACACTCATACATCCGACGCCGGAGTTTGGAATGTGGAACAGGTCATCGCGAGCCGTTGCGACGCACCCGCTTGCGCCGTTATGGACCTCGACAATGATTCATGGATGGAAGTGATCGCCGACGACCAAATGTCGCGAATCGGCCCCTGGGGTTGGTCCGACTGGGTGCCCGTCGATGGTCTGACCGCCATCCAGTCGATCTGCCCGGCTGACTTCGATCGGGACGGGAGAGTGGACGTCGCGGTTGTTACTGACAGCGGCGCGTTCGTTGGTAACAACAGCACTGAACCAGCCGGTCACTACATCAATCTGCGATTTAAGGGTATCGATGACAACGCCAGCGGGCGTGTGAATCACTATGCAATTGGCAGCGTCCTGGAGACAAGGTTCGGTCCCCATTACCGTGCCCGAATCGTCACCTCTCCTTCGACTCATTTCGGTCTCCATGAGACAGAACGAGTAGGCAGTGTACGAGCGATCTTTCCAAACGGGCTTACTCAAACGATCGCGAACCCGCCTCTCGATACATTAGTCGAGGAGGAACAAACGCTCAAAGGTTCTTGTCCCTATTTGTATGCGTGGGACGGTGACAAATTTGCCTTCGTCACGGATTGTTTATGGGCGGCCCCGCTCGGATTACAGGTTGCCCACGGTGTCGTTGCAAAAGACCGTCCCTGGGAATACCTCAAGGTTGACGGCCGCAATATCCAACCCAAGGACGGACGCTACGAATTGCGCATCACGGAGGAATTATGGGAGGTTGCCTACTTCGACGAGATACAACTCACCGCAGTGGACCATCCTTCCGATGTCGAAATATGGACGAACGAAAAGGTCGGTCCCGGCAACATTGCTACACCGACTATCTTCTCTTTCGCCTCTAATGATCGGCACCCGATTCATTCGGCCACCGATACGACGGGCCGCGACGTGACCTCGTTGCTCGCCGAGCCAGATCGCGAGTTCGTCAAAGGTTTCGATCGACGGTTGCGTCAAGGTCTGTGCGAACCGCATTGGATCGACCTCGATTTCGGCGAGCAGTTCTCCGACCGAATCACGAAACACGCTGAGAAATCGCCGTCGGTGTACCTAGTCCTCACCGGTTGGATCATGCCTACCGACGCATCGCTAAACATCCAGATTGACCAGAACCCTGCATTAGACGCAATCGAGTTTCCATCGGTGTGGGTCCCGAGCGACGAAAGCCCATCCGAGTGGTCACAGGTCATTCCATTCATGGGATTCCCCGGAGGCAAAACCAAAACGATCGTGGTGGATGTTAGTGAAGTTCTCAATCCAGAAGACCCACGTTTTCGCATCCGTACATCGGCACAAATTTACTGGGACTCTGCCGAGGTCGTGACCCAAACCGTTCCCGCAGATCACACGCCACACGATTGCGAACTGCAATCCGCCGAATTGTCATTTCACGGATTTTCGCGCCGTCGCAAAGCGGGCCCGCTTCAGCCCGAGACCTATGACTACCAAGACACTTCCGACGCGGCGCGATGGCCACCGTTGTCGGGCAAGATGTCGGTCTACGGTGAGTGCACTGAATTGGTACAAACCTGGGACGATCGGATGGCGGTGATTAGCGGTGGTGATGAACTCCGGTTGAGCTTCTCCGTGCCCCGACAAGAACCGCCCCCGGGATGGACACGCGATTTTGTCCTTCACTGTGTCGGCTGGGACAAAGACGCCGACCTGAACACCCTTACCGGACAACAGATTGGCCCACTTCCATTTCGCGACATGACACAGTACCCACCGGGATTGGACCAACACCCCAACTCGGTTGCAATCGACAAACTTAACCAGCCTCACCTCGGTCGCGAACAATCCTTCCGGTCATTCTGGTACCGCGAAGCCAACGCACCAGAGATGCAATTTTTGAAATAGCAGCACGCTGCTCGACACACCCTATCAACGTTGAAAAATCAACTAGGATAGCAAGTATCCGTCACACACTCTCATTCGATTCGATTAATGCGGCCCGACCCTCAACGTTTTCTGTAGCGCTGTCACGCTTCGGCGCCATTACCCAATAACGAAAATTGCCACGCAACGCTCATTTCGGATCAAATCGGACGCCCCCGCACGGTGTTCGATGCGAAATGGTCATTTCCTTGCTTTCAAGAGACACCGAAATCAATGCCAACTGTTTCCTCGCCCAAGCCACCCATTCGACCGGTCACCCCCAGACTACGAGTGGTGTTGCACGTGGTGCTGATTCTGTTCGGTGTTTTGCTAGCCAACGGTCTCTACCTTACTTCCATCACTTGGCTGCAACATTTCACTGGACGCATCTACGAGGATCACTTCTATCAATTGATGTTCTTGGTGCACGTCGGCCTCGGGCTTCTGTTGATCGTTCCCACGGTTGGGTTTGGACTCGTGCATATGGTCCGCAGTCGCAAACGCAGAAACCGCCGAGCGGTGAAGATCGGCTATGCATTGTTCGCCGTTGCGATCGCGATTTTGGTAACCGGTCTGTTGCTGATGCGCATCGGGTCCATCGCGATCGTCGACCCAACGAGCCGGAGTTTCGTTTACTGGGCTCACTTGATCGCACCGCTTGCGGTGATCTGGCTGTACTGGCTTCACCGTCTCGTTGGTCCACGGATCAAGTGGGACATTGGGAAACGCGTGATGTTGGCGACCGCCGTTCTCGTCGCCGCGATGGTCGCCTTTCAAGCTTCCGATCCGCGTATTAGCGAGAACAAAGCTCCGCTCCAGGGTGAAAAATACTTCGAGCCTTCTTTGGCTCGTACAGCAACCGGTAAATTCATCGCCGCTGAGACATTGATGAACGACGAATACTGCCTTCGCTGCCACAAGGACCTATCGAATTCCGCGTTCCACAGTGCCCACCGACTCAGCAGCTTCAACAACCCCGCCTACCGAGCGTCGGTTCGTGAGACTCGAAAAGTTTCACTCGAACGAATGGGATCCGTCCAAGCATCGCGTTGGTGCGCGGGCTGCCACGATCCGGTCCCGTTCTTTTCGGGAGAATTCGATGACCCGAACTATGACGACGTTGACAATCCGACCGCACATGCTGGATTAACTTGCGTGGTCTGTCACTCGATTCAATCGGTCAACAGCAACGTAGGAAATGCGGATTACACGATCGCAGAGCCTCAACATTATCCTTTCGCCTACAGCGAAAACCCGTTGTTGCAAAGCTTGAACTCCTTGATGGTCAAAGCCAAACCCACGTTTCACAAACACGAAATGCTGAAACCATTCCACAAGGAAGCCGAATTTTGCAGTGTCTGTCACAAGGTTTCGCTGCCCGGCGAGGTAACCAACTACAAAGATTGGCTACGCGGACAAAATCACTACGACAGCTATTTGTTATCGGGAGTTTCTGGACACGGGGCGCGCAGTTTTTACTACCCTCCCAAAGCCCAATCCAATTGCAACGAATGCCACATGCCGGCTCTCGCCACCGATGAATTCGGGGCAAAGTACATGGAAGAGCTCAGCGGACTCGGGGTTCATAGTCACTTCTTCCCAAGTGCCAATACCGCGCTCGCCTATTGGACGGGCGACGAAGAAGGCGTGCAGCGACATCGTGAATTCCTGCGTGGAACGATGCGAGTCGACCTGTTCGGTTTGCGGAAAGACGGCAAAGTCGATGGCGAATTGATCGCCCCTCTCGATGACGCCGCGGAAATCGACCCTGGACAATCCTATCTCATCGAAACCGTGCTTCGAACGCTAACACTCGGGCACCATTTCACACAGGGCACGACCGACTCGAACGAAATTTGGATTGAACTGACCGCGACACAAGCCGGCAAAGTGATCGGCAAAAGTGGCCATCGCGACGATCGCGAAGCGGTCAATCCCGATTCGCACTTCGTGAACACTTTCATGCTCGATCGCAATGGCAACCGAATCAATCGACGCAACGCACAAGACATCTTCACACCGTTGTACAGCCACCAGATGCCGCCCGGTGCCGGGCAAACGGTGCACTATCGATTCACCGCTCCTACCGATTCAACCGATCCGATCGAGATCACCGCGAGACTGCTCTACCGGAAGTTTGATACCGAATATCTTGACTACATTCGCCGAGATCGCGATCCCGAACGGGACTCACTCGACGTGGGTCTTCCCGGTGAACCGAATGATCTTCCGATCGTTGAGATCGCTAGCGATCGACTGACGCTCTACCTGAACGAACCAACGGGCGGAGAAAACGCGACATCGAGCGAAGATACCTTCCCAACATGGCAGCGGTGGAATGACTACGGAATCGGGTTGTTGCTCAAAGGAAAAGCCGAACTCAAACAGGCCGCCGAGGCATTTCGCGCTGTCGAACAGCTCGGTCGCTACGACGGTCCGCTTAATTTGGCGCGGGTGCAGTTCGCCGAAGGTGATCTCGACGGTGCCACCGATTCGTTACACCGGGCCGCGGAGATGGATCCTCTACCACCTTCGTGGACACACAGTTGGCTCAGCGGAATCGTGAATAGGCAACAAGGAAACCTGGACACCGCGGCTGAGTCGCTTCGGAGCGTTCTCAATACCAAAATCGTTGAGCGAGGATTTGACTTCTCACTCGATTACGCGGTCCGCAATCAACTCGGACTCACACTCGTGGACCTTTTTCAACGAGCCGAAGTTCAAGGCGATGAAAAATCGGCGAACGAGTTCCTGTCGCAAGCACAGGCAGAGTTTGAACGTGTTCTCGAAGTCGATTCCGAAAACGTGACCGCCCACGCTAACCTCGCCGAGATCTTCACTTGGAACGGTGACACCGAACGTGCGGAATATCACCGCGTGCTGCATGCGAAGTACAAACCAGACAACAACGCAGCAGAAGTCGCGATTCCGGCGGCCCGTAGAAAATACCCGGCGGCCAACCGAGCGGCCGAGGCGCTCGTCATTTATGATCTTCAATCGGATCAAAATTGACCGAGGTTCTTTATAAACACTCTTTCATTCCTGTTCGATGCAGACAACACGATGACCGATCCCCGAACGATGCCGGACTTCGCCGACGAACACCCAGACATCGAGAACGACGCTGTCATCGGAACCGCCCTTCGCAAATCGCTCCTGCTGTTTATGGCGGTTGCGATTCCTGTGTTCGCTTTTCTTATCTATCGCAACGCGAGCCGGGAACGCCAACATTCGGTCGAAACCGAAGTGACTCTTCCGGAAGCCCGCGAAACCGAGGGCACCCTCGTTCCTTCGCTCACCATGACGGAAGTCAGCCAACAAAGCGGCATTGATTTCGTACATCAATCGGGAAGATATGGCGACCGACTTCTTCCCGAAACGATGGGCAGTGGCGTGGCCGTTTTTGATTTCAACAACGACGAAAACCTGGACATTCTCTTTGTCAATTCATGCTATTGGCCTTGGGACGATCGCCACGAAACGAAAACACCGTGCAAGCTTTACGCAGGCAATGGCAACCTTCAATTCACCGACGTATCCGAGGAAACCGGACTGGGCGACAACATTTATGGCATGGGAGTCGCAGTTGCCGACTATGACAATGATGGGGACACCGATGTTTTTCTCTCGGCCGTCGGGAAGAATCGTCTGTACCGTAACGACGGTGGACGTTTTCAAGATGTGACGAGCGACGCGGGGGTTGGTGGTGGCGGCGACGCATGGAGTACCAGTTGCGGTTTCTTTGACTACAACAACGATGGGCTGCTCGACTTGTTCGTTTGCAATTACGTGCAGTGGAGCAAAGAGAACGACCTGAGCCAAGATTTCACGCTCGATGGAGAAACACGGGCATACGGACCACCGCGTGCGTTCTCGGGATCCTACTCCTATCTCTATAAGAATCTCGGCGACGGTTCGTTCGAAGATGTCTCGGCCACATCCGGTATCCAAATACGAAACGACGACACCGATGTTCCACTCGGCAAAGCAATGGGTCTCGCCCCGGTCGACGTCAACCGCGACGGTTGGATCGACCTAATCGTTGCCAACGACACCGTGCGTAACTTCCTGTTTGAAAACAATCACGATGGAACGTTTTCCGAAACGGGCCGGCTATCGGGGATCGCTTTTGATCGCAGCACCGGAAATGCCCGGGGAGCGATGGGGATCGACACGGCGGCTTTTCGCGACGACGAGACCCTTGCGATCGGTATCGGCAACTTCGCCAACGAAGCAAGTGCTCTCTACATGGCGCGACCTGGCCGCAGCCAATTTATAGATGCCGCTATGTACACCGGTTTTGGCCCGCCGACTCGTAAAGGACTGACCTTTGGACTGTTCTTCTTCGACGTGGACCTCGACGGTCGACTCGACGTGCTCGGCGCAAACGGGCACCTCGAGGAAGAGATTGCGAAAACTCAATCGACGCAGCGATACGAACAGCCTCCTCAGTTGTTTTGGAATGCGGGGCGTGACGCCAAAACCGAATTGGTTCTCGTCGATGAATCGATCGTCGGCAGCGACTTTGACGCACCCATCGTGGGACGCGGTGCCGCCTTTGGCGATTTCGACAACGACGGAGACGCAGACATTGTGATTTCGACCAGCCACGCCCGCCCGGTTCTTTTTCGCAACGACCAGGAGACGGAACACCATTACCTTCGAATCGAACTAGAAGGAAAGAGCTGCAACCGAGATGCTATCGGGGCCATTGCGGAACTATCCCTGCAAGGCCGCACTCTCAGTCGGACCGTCATGCCAACGCGTAGCTACCTCAGCCAATGCGAAAAGACAGTGACCTTCGGGCTCGGATCATCAGAAGAGGCTGACTCGATTACAATCACTTGGCCAGGAGGATCCGCTGAGCGATTCGATATCGAGAAGGTCGACCAAACCGTCCTCCTGACCCAAGGCGAGGGGACGGTCGTGACGGACTCTCAATAACGACAGAAAACCTGTAAACGATCCGATCGAGGTGACTGCCAACGAGACAACACCCATGATGAGTTCAGGTTAGAGACGTGTTTGATATTCCTTGGTCGAACGGTTGAACTGATACACCTGTTTCTGTTTCGGATCCGCGACAAAGATGGAATCGTCTGTGACCGCAATTCCGACGGGTCCGACCAATGGGTCACCGTCAAACCATTTCTCTGTCTTTCCGTCGGGCGTGAATTTCCAAACGCACTTCCCGTAACCATCGGTGACATAGCCATGGTCTCCTGCCCAGCACAGTCCGTTGGGATATTGGAACGGCCGGCCTGTGACCACGTTCTCGATCTCGTTCGTCTCGACATCAATGCGCACCACTGCGTCGGCGTCAGGAGTGACCGCCCACAACGCACCGTCACTATCGAACGCCAACCCTCGAGCATTCACGCGAGCAACCAACTCGGGCTCCCCGCCGTCGATCGGCAATCGAAACGTCGCACGTTTTTCAGCGTCCCCGACGTAGAGCATCTTATTGCTCGCATCGATCGCAAGTGCCATCGGGATTCCAACATGTGCATCGGTAAGACCCACCGGCTGCGCGTCTGGTTTCTGAATCCAGTAGACCTCGCGGGTCGCCGAATCACCGACCAAAACACCTCCTTCGGGATGCACCACCACGCATCGCGGACGATTCATCGGTTTCCGTAAAAACCGGCTTCCGCGAACAAACAACTCGCGAGTTTTTCCCGCCTTCCAAACACCGGGCACTTTGAGATCGACGCAAAATATTCCTTCGCCATCAACCGCAACCGCGAGCGGGTAGACCGGCACGGCCGTTTCGTCTTTGGGCAAGGTCTCCTGCTTCGTTTCATCCGCATGCAACACACTACCCAACGTGCTCGCGATGACGATACTCAGTCCGCAAATCGCGATCAAAAACGGCATAAAGTCATTTCGCCGCGATTTCAATTTGCAGCCAAGTTGATTGCTACGCAGTGATTTCATTGAATGGTTGTCCTGCCGGGGCTATAGGCTCGTGGTAAGAGAATCGCCCTATCATAACCTGCCCTCGCGAGAAGATGGGAGACGATGGCAACATATCGATTGAACCTAGATGCGCGATCCGGCAGCGTGAAGACGCTCCGAACTTCCAAGGGGTCAAGAACACTTTACCGTGTATTTTTTGAGCACAGAGTTTGTGTCGGATGAAAACGGTGTTGCCTTTCAACTACGCGGTTTTGTCCGGTGGGGCAGTGTGTTGGTAGAGATTCTGTTTCTGAGGGTCCATTAGACCGACTTGATTGAATGGCGCCATCGTTTTGCGTATCCACACGACAGTTTCACGAATCTCGCTCGGGGAAGCCACTCCGCTCGCGTGCTTCTTTCTCAGGTCACGCACGCGTTGAGCCACACTCCCAACGCTCGCGAGCAATTCGCGATGATTCACACTCAGAAAACCGTCGCGTTCGTCTTTCTCCGCCGCAGTCACTACCACGAAGTAGGTCAGCGTTGCGGCTGCGAATAACGAAAAATCGAACCTCGCTGCGTAGCACATCGAAACGAGTTCATCGATCCACAAAAGTTCTGAACGCACCTGGTCTGCGTAGGCCTGCAGAAAGCGATGCGAGGGAAACGGATCATCCTGTGAGCAGCGTGAGAACATCTCGGCGATCTTCTCCACCGCCGCCAGGGTATGTGCGATCCCGGTGCTGTGAAGCGGGTCCACAAATCCCATCGCCGACGGCAACGCCAACCACTGTGAACCAGCCCCAACGGATCGCAGGAACTGCAAACGATCACGCACAACCAATCTCGATGGCGCGACCAGACGAGCGTCCGCGAATTGTTTTTGCAGTGTCGGGTACCGTCGCAGGATCCGCTGCCACAAATCCTCGCCACTACCGTTAGCCAGCGGATTTGCTGAAAGCGAGTTACGATCCAAGACGATCCCACAGCTCGTCACCCCGTTGTCGAAACCGAGCTGCCAAACCCAACCTTCATCGATTAAATGGTGCACCGCAGCACGATGGCTCACGTACGGGTGCGGTCGATCATCGCCACCTGCCTGAACATACAAATCGTTCCAGTCCTGCAGTTCACTGAAATGCCCATAAATCGCTGCGGTGTGAGTCTTCAGTTGAGAGGTATCATCGCCGCGAATGAAGTCGCGTGCAAACACGGAACCTGGACCGCTCGCGTCGATAAGAAACCGAGCAGTCAATTCAACGGAAGATGGATTTTGAGTCGGCTCAGCATCCGATGCGATGCATCCTGACACGCTCCAATTGTCGGACCTATCGATTTGATGAACACGGAAGTTATCGATCAACTTCCCCCCCGCGTCGACCAGTTTCGCAGCGATATAGTTGTCTGTTGTCGAACGCAGCCAATGAGTATCCGCAATGTGATCGGCAGTGCTCGCGGCGATCAGCAATTCCGTCGATCGATCTTGACGAGGTTGAAAATCCGCATGTGCGGTGTGTTGAAAATAGCTGAAACCACGCTTCAACCCAACGGTCACATGAGGACGAAGGTCCTGTGCGGTTCCATACGAGCATAGCGGTGCGAGCCAATCCAACTTGAAACGGGAAGCAATGCGTTTGAGTGTACGGTCAGCCAATGGGGTCGACGATTCACCGATCGTAAACCGCGGATGGCTGGCTTTGTCGACAACCGTCACTTGATAGCGGAGTTGACTTAAAACCGTCGCGACTAGAGCGCCGCCAAACCCCGAACCGATCACCAAGATGTCTGAATCGACACGCATCAATCACTCACCAATTCGGCACAGTCACACACAACCGGGTTTTGAATTGTTTGAGTCAGGTTCATGTTATTGATACGTTCCATGCGAGCCCCCACACATCGATCACACGAAGAAAAACGCTCCGCGTCCCATAGGTCTGCAAACACCCGATACGTTTTCGGTTCTTTCAATACGATCTCGAGAACCGATTCGAGCGATGACAAACGAGGCGGCGTGAACACACCTTGCTCGGCCAGGAACTCGACTGCACCGTTTCCGGATCGGGTAGGTATCACAGCGACACACCCAACACCACAATCGGCGGCAAATTCAATCGATTTGACTGCCCACTCAATCCCCTCTTCCTCACCGAGATAGGGTGGACGCAACAAGACAAAAGCGCGAACGGCGATCGAGTTTGCAACGAGAAAATCACAGGCTTCCGCGAACCGCTCCAACGTCATCTGTTTGTTCAATAACGGCAACACTTCCGGGTGTATGGTTTCCAACCCCATCGCGATTTCTAAACGGCCATCGAGCAACTCATTCAGGGCGACACAGCTTTGGCCGCACAAGGCCGGATGATTCTCGACGACGACCGTATCGTACGCCGAACACAGTTCTGCGATTTCGCGATAGTCTGCTTTAGGAATCGCCCTGGCATCAAAGAAGTTACCGCTGTTGTAGAGTTTGAGATGCTTTGTGCCCGGCAATCGCTCCAGCGCGTATCGGATTTGCCCTGCAATCGCTCCCGAGTCAACCGAATGATCGAGTGTATTCTTCCACAGATCGCACATCAAACATCGATAGGGGCACTCGCTGTTAGTCAAGAAAACGGTGGCCACGTCCTCGATTTCACCGTTCGCGGCTCGCTCCTGCTCCACGATGAACGCATAGGGCCGCGTTGATGAAACAACGTTCTTTGATCCGCGAAGACGCAAGATCTCCGCGGTCGTCAGCTTTGTCGTTTCGGAGAAATCTTGAATCATCCGCGATCAAAAACGAGGACACGAGCGTGGCTAGCTGTTGAAGATTTCCGCAAACGCTTGTCGGTACGCCATGGGGTTCTCAGGGAATGCCGCCGTGAAATCTTCATCCGATGTCGTACCATGTTGAAAACGATTCTTCTCGAAGACCGGCATATTCAAACCAGTGATTGCACGCACGCCGGCACGCGTCACGCTGCCCTTCAACGCATAAAGTTTTTCGTGATCCCAATTGGTCAATTCGACAAATGGAATTTTCTCGGCGACCTCGATCACATTCGATGTCGCAAAGGGGCTGAATCCTTCAAACCCAAATCGAGCAGCGGTTGCATAGGTACGAACGTGCCCGCGGCTTTGTCCTCCCGAGTACGTTTGCGAGTGCTTGATTTTGTCCACTCCCCATCCCTCATGGTAAAAGAACGGATTGCCGAGCACGCTGCGAATCGTAAGTTCCGGGTTCTCTTCGATCGGGTAGTCCCGCAAATTTTCGTCGCCGCCGTCGCCATCCAAAAGATATTTCCAATCGGGATATTGATTTCGGATCTCTCTGAGGACTGCGATTGCCATTGTCGCCGCCTGCACGTCGAGCGGTTTGTAATCCTCGATCGTGCGGATCGCGTCCTTGTAGTCGAGGCTCGAGGCATCGACCTGAACCGGTTCGAGCAGGTAGTCGATGTCGAGACTCTTTAAAAATTCGGAGGCCTGAACCAAGTCACTGCCGTTCTGGTTGACGGTCAGTGTGAACGCCTTCAACCGCTGAGCGTTCTGCCCTCGTTTGAGAAGCGAGTGATACGAGAGCGTTAGCACCGCACCACTGTCCACGCCACCGGAGAACAACACACCGATCGGCGCATCCTCAGGAATCGAATCGATCCACCGATCAATCTCGTTCGACAGAGCCCCGATGTAGGCGCGGCCGATTTCATCGATGTCGGCAGGTAACTCGTTGGGGAAGTGAGTCAGGTATCTCGTGTAGATTGGATTGGGGTCGGGGCAACCAACCAGCGACAACTCCGTCACGTAATGGGCCGGAACCATCCGGGTATAGGACGGGTGAAACTGGTCCGCGATTCCCTCTTCTTCAAGGTAGTCGCGGATTTCATCCATCCGTTCGGCGATGACCAGCACGGGGCCGGCGGCTTGCTTGGCCAGAAAATAACGCATCGGCCGCCCGATCGACCGAGCCAAACGGACGATTTTGCCGTTCTTGTGGACCAAAGCAAACTGCCCATCGATCTCACGCACCCGGTCAGGTTCGCCCGTCCCAACCCGCTCGATCGCATCGTCGATCGACATATTAAAAATAACATTCGATTCCGGATCCAATAGGTTTACCAACCGCTCGACGGTCGCGAACTTCTGATCAGACATGGATATCCTCTGTCGGAAATTTTTTTGGCGTCAGGATAACAGAAAGGTTTCCGGCGGGTTCACAGCACGCCCCATCGAAAGCCACACACAAACGAAAAAAGCCTCTGCGGATCCAAGATCTCGCAGAGGCTTTTTCTGAGCGGAGGACACGGGACTCGAACCCGCAACTCCTTACGGAGCAATTGATTTCGAATCAACCTGCTTGCCAATTCGCTTATCCTCCTTGGTTCCCGTCCGTGGCCGGAGGGAGTGACGTATTTTGACGTCGTCTTCGTAATCGTCAAGACGGGGCGGCCGTCTTCTGCAAAACCTCTCTATTCTGCGAACAGACTGCTGCGGACCTCTTCCTCGAGCGACTTTTGGCTCTCCATGACCTCTCGGAACGTGGCCGCATCGAGACTGTACGTGACCGTATCGGTTGTGGCGTCGACATGAGCGTTTCGGGTATCGCCGGTCAGCAACGCGGTTTCCCCAAAGAAATCCCCCTCAGTCAGCCGTGCCACTTCCGTGAACTCCTTGCTCCCCTGGCCCGCAGGGTCACTCGGCAGGGGAGGGCGTCGCACCACGACCTCGCCTTCGCGAATGAGGTAAAAACGGTCGCCCACGTCGCCATAGGTCACGATACGATCCCCCGGTGAGTGTTCTTCACGTTTCATCTTTCGAGCGATAGTGGTCAACGTGCCGACTGACACGAGCGAGAACAAATCGCAACGATGCAGCATCTTGCCGAGCAACGCGGCTTCATCGAGGTTGGTGTCTTGAGCAATGTTCCCGAAGTCCATCTTCACGATCCGGTCGGCCACATCGAGAATCCGGTTGTCGTGGGTGACGATAACGATCGCCGTCCCCCGTTCGCGTGCCTCCCTTTGGAACAACTCGACGACCTGGCGTACCGAATCTTTGTCGAGGGCGGCGGTTGGTTCGTCGGCTAACAAAATTTCGGGCTGGTGCACCAATCCGCGGGCAACCGCCACTCGCTGCTTCTGACCGCCTGAAAGACTCTTGGGTTTGTAGTGAATTCGCTCGCCGAGACCGACCGCGACCAGCATCTCTTCGCACCGCCGATTTTGTTCCTTGCGGGGCGTTCCGTCATTCTGCAACTCCAACGCCATCCTCACGTTCTGAAGCGCGGTGAGTGATCCGAACAGATTGTGAGCCTGGAAGATGAATCCCAACCGTTTCCGCATCGCGTTGATTTCGGTGGAACTGGCCCCCTTCATCGGCTCGCCGAGAATGTGAATCTGACCTTCTTGAATCCGCCGGATCGTACCGATTAGCGTCAAAAGCGTGGTTTTTCCCGAGCCACTCTGGCCCGTCATGATCACGATTTCGCCCGACTGAACCTGCAAATTGTTGTTGTAGAGAACCTGTTTTCGAGCGTCGCCGGCTCCGAAATAGTGGTTGAGCCCGCAAACGTCAATCAGCGCAGACCCGTCAAAACTGCGATCGGCTTCCACACTTTTTGATTTAAAGCGTTGAAAAAGCTTGCCAGTCGCCGAATCGCGGGCCGATCGAACTGTTTCAGCAGGGTCAGTCTTGCCGTTTTCGCGGTTCACGCTGTCTTTCATGTAACGGGAATAGTAAAAAGCGGTGCGACTACGTTAATTTACCTAAGATCATACGGTACAGAGTTTTCGTCATTTTGCACCGCTTGTCCCCATTCTGAATTAATCTATCCGGTTAGGTATGGGCTTTTTCTGATTCCACTCGTTTTCTTCCGGTCCACTGAATTTCCATGCGGTCTCCTACCACTCCCAGCTCTCTGCTGATCGGCTCGCTGCTCGCCGTGTTTTGCGGGTTGGCGCATGTTGGTTGCGATTCCCAATTCTCGAAAATCATTTCCGGCAACGCGTCGACCGCAAATACCGCGATTTCCGCTGAGCAGGCCAGCCAATCCGAAGCCTCCGAGGTCCACGCCCAAGGCCAACTCGAACCGCTCGGCGGTGTTCTTTCGGTCATCGCACCACCGGGTGACCGTGTCGCCGAGTTACCGGTTCGCGAAGGTGACCATGTCAACGCAGGCGATTTGCTCGTTCGTCTCGAGAGTTTGCGAGCCAAGACTATCGAACTCGACGTCGCCGAGACCAAACTCGCCGAAGGAAAAGCCCGACTCAAAGCAGAAAAGGCAGCCGCGGAGGCTCGATTGAAAGTCGCTCAGATGAAGCTCCAGCAGGCGAAAACCCAGCTCGAGCAGGCACGAGGCAAACTCGAAACTGCCGAAGGCCCCGGAGGCAGTTTGGACCTGCTTCGACGTGCCGCGGAACTGGGCGAACGGAAACTCGACCGTCTTCGAAACGCGTCCGACAATCCGTCGACACAGCGGCTCGTTTCGGCAGACAAGCTCGAAGAGGAGTCACTGAAAATCAGCGAAACCCGGTCCCAATACGAGGCCGCACGCATCGATGCTCGCAACGCGATCGAGAACGCCGAACTGGGCGTCGCTGCGGCCACGCAGGATATCGAAGCCGCCGAGAAAGCGTTCCAGGCGGCACAGGCATCGGCCTCGCTGGAATCTCTCGAAAAGCAAATCGAGTTACTGCGTTTGAATCTCGAAACGGCGGAGCTCGTCAGCCCCATCTCCGGTCGCATTCTTAAAATCGACACGATGCCTGGCCAAGCCACCACGACCATGCCTTTGATGCACATGGCCGACACCAGCCAAATGGTCTGCACGGCGGAAGTGAACGTCGCAGACCTCCATCGCATCGAAGTCGGCCAGGAAGCAGAAATCAAAAGCGCCGGGCTCACGACATCCTCTTTACGCGGTACCGTGCTGCGGGTCCATTCACTGATCGCTAAGCCGTCGATGCCGAGCCCGTTCCCGATGGAACCGGTCGATCGCCACACCGCCGAAGTCACCATTCAAATTTCGCCGGAAGACAACTCCATCGCAGCCGAGCGGATCCGCATGCAAGTGGAGGTCACCATCTACACGCCGGTTGATGACAGCGTGAGTGATGCGGCGGCAAGCGACGATGAACCGACATCGACATGAGTGCGGACGCGTCGACAACGTCGAAAGAAACCTCCGCTGCGAAGACCGCTGCGTCTTCTCACACCGCCAAGCACCGGGGAAGACCCGGCCGACGAACTTCGCTCGCGTGGAAGAACCTCACCGATGCTCCGGTTCGAACGGCGGTCTCGATCGGCGGAATCGGATTCGCCATCCTGTTGATGTTCATGCAGTTGGGCTTTCTCGGCAGCGTCGGTGACACCGCCACGGTTGTCCTTAGCCGGATGAATTGCGACATCATCGTGCGGTCAAAGGACTACCTCAACGTCTATGACCCGACCTCGGTGCCGGGTGACCTGCCGCAGTGGCTCGAGGGTATTCCGGAAGTCCGCTCCGCCGTGCCACTCGACATCGGTGTCACCGTGTGGCAGAGCCCGGAGGATGATTCCTTTCGTGCGATTGCGTTGATGGGGATCGATCTGGATAAACCGGCTTTCGACCTTCCTGAACTGACTCCACCAACCCGATCGCATCTGCGTCCGCCCGGTTCCGTTTTGATCGACGACGCGAGCCACAAGAGTTTCGGCCCTAAAGACAAAAGAAAGTTTGGCAAACGCGATTTCGGTACCACAACCGACGTCGCCGGCAGCCCCGCTACGATCAAAGGAACGTTCTTCATGGGCACCGGTTTGGCCGCGAACGGGGCGTTGCTCGGAACCCGCGAAACATTCGATGCTCTGACACCTGGCCCGCGGGGAAACCGAGTCTCTCTGGTATTGCTATCTCTCGAAAATCCTGAAGCCCTCGAACAAGGCCTCGATGCGGTTAAACAGCGTCTGCAATCGCTCAGTGGTCCCGCATCCTACGCCGAAGCGATGACGCTCGATGACGCGATGGGATCCGAAAGAAAGCGTTGGTATTACCAAACACCGATCGGCATGATCTTCGGCATCGGGGTTGTACTTGGTGTCGTCGTCGGTGGCGTGATCAGTTACATGGTTTTGGCGTCCGACGTGATGGCTCACCTGAGCGAATACGCGACTCTCAAGGCGATCGGGTACAGCAACTCTTTTCTCGTAAAGACGTTACTGACCCAATCAACGCTTCTCGCACTGCTCGCGTTCCCGCCCTCACTGTTGCTCGCCTGCGTGCTCTATTACGCAACCTCGTACTACTCGAGCATTCCCATTCGAATGACGTGGACGTGGATCGGAGTCGTACTCGCCCTGACGTTATTCATGTGCAACGCCGCGGGTGTGTTCGCCCTTCGGAAATTACTCAAAGCAGAACCGGCGAGCCTTTTCTAAAGCATCGGCAACCTCATCCACCAAGACTTTTTTGGGATTGCTTCGCATCGGAGAATGAGGTTCGAAGGCCATCGCAAAGTCCAATCCACTATGCAAACAGAGCGTCGATCACCTTGCCGTTGCGAACCAACGTGATCGGGCGACCGGTGTCGGACTCGAACTCTTTGGTCGGATCGATGCCGAGGTTGTGGTAGAAACTCGCGGCCACATCGTCCGGCGAAATCGCATCGTGTCGCGGAGCCGCCGCCGTATCATCACTCTCGCCGATCACCTGCCCGCCCCGAACGTTCCCGCCCGCCATCAACATGAACATGCAACGCGGATAGTGATCCCGACCGCCCTCGGCACTTCGCGAATTGATTTTCGGAGTTCGGCCGAACTCGCCCGTCACCATGACGGCCGTCGATTCGAGCAACCCTCGCTGCTCCAGACCGTTCAACAGCCCGCTCAATCCATCATCGAGCTTGGGTAGCAGGTTCGTCTTCAGTTTGGTGAAGTTATCCTGGTGCGTGTCCCAACCGCCCAATTGCAGCGAAACAAAGTTCACCCCCGATTCAACCAATCGAAGGCTCAACAGACAACTTTGGCCGAACGCATCCTCACCGAACTGGGCGCGGAAGCTCTCGGGCTCCTTGCTGATATCGAACGCCTTCCTAGCTCGAGGGGACGTGATCATGGCGTACGCCTGCTCGCCAAAACGCGACAAGCCTTGCAGCAATTGGTCGTCAGATTCGAGGTCCGCGAATCGTCGGTCGAGACGTTTGAGCAATTCTTGACGCCGTGAGACTTCGTCAACGGTCAAATCACCAGGTAAAGAAATCCCGCGAACAGAAAACGGCTTGCCAAACTGCGGAGTCGCTTTCGTCTCCAACGCTGCGTTCTGCAAACCCAAAAATCCCGGACCGTGACCGGCTTTTGGAATCGCAACATGCGGTGGGATGTTCACATCGGCAAGCCTTTCCGCGGAAACGACCGATCCGAAACTCGGGAACGATAACGCGGGGATTGGCCGGCTGCCGGAGTTGACGTATTCACGACCGAGTTGGTGGGCGGCCAATGTATGGGACACACCGCGGAGAATCGCATACTTATCCGCCACGGTAGCGAGTTTCGGCAGGTGTTCCGAAATCTGAACGCCCGGGACGTTGGTGTTGATCGGACGAAACGCCCCCCGCACCGCATCGGGGGCATCTGGCTTCAGGTCAAACGTGTCCATGTGAGACGGACCGCCGACGAGTTCGATGAAAATCGCTCGCCGCGCCCCGTGAGGTGCCACCTCTCCCGCGTGCGTCATCTGCATCCAGTTCGGCATCGACAACCCGCCGATCCCAACGGCACCCGTTCCGAGCGCACCCAATCGAATAATGTCTCGGCGACGAACGCCATCACAGGTTTTGTGAAATCGCATGTTTGATCCAGGACAGCAAAGGAAAAGAAATAAATCAGTGCGTGATGATGAACTCTTTCGTGTTCACCAACGCCCACATCACCGAGGAAAGTCCGTCCGCGACTGATTCGGACTCGCGGATATATTGTTTGGCGATATCGAGTTCTTCGCGATCAGGCGTTCGAGACAAGGCTCGAAGGTATGCGTCCTCGACAATCGCATCGAGCGATGGGACTGTCGACTGCCCACCGCCCACGTTCGCGTTGTCGCGTTCACCGAGCTTCCGCAATTCCCATGAGTCGGGGTAGGCTAACAGCTTCCTCAACGACGGCGTCTCATACCCGAATTGTTTGAAACGCTTCCGCATCGCTTGATAGCTCTTCTCAAATTTCGCTCGTTGAGCCTCACGTTTCTTATCATTCAGAGCGAGGTATCGTTTCACGCGGGCCATCATCTGCACGCGAGTCTGCTCGGCTTTACGTGCGATCTGATCTCGCTGCGGATTGTCCCTTTGGCCCGGTCCGGCCTCGCCCAAACTCGCACACGCCTGCGCCACCCATCCGTCTTTCGACGCGAGTTGTTGATACATCTCCATGTCGTTGCGGAGGTAAATCGACTGCAACAAACTCGGCGAGTCGCTGCGATCGCAGTCGCAATTGCTTTCTCGAGCCGATTGACCAAAGACCTGCAACGCAAAATCCCGCTGGTTACGTCCTTGCGGAACATCAGCGGCGATCGCCATATCGGACAATGTCGTCCGCATCTTTTCAGTTTGCTCGCTCGATTGGGTTGCCAACAAAACTGCATCTCGAATCACTTCGGCAGGCAATCGACGAGGAACATGGCGACTGAAGTTCGTCCGATCCTTCGCGTTGGTAGGATTCGTCTGCGTGCTTCGTTGATACGCGTCACTCGTCACAATTTCGCGATGCAGCCAGTGCAGATCGAAACCACTCTCGCGAAAGCCGTCGGACAGGTAATCGAGCAACGGCTGATTGCTGGCCGGATTAGCGAGATTCATGTCATCGGTCGGATTGATGATCCCAACACCGAAATAGTTCGCCCAAACCCGATTCACGATCGACGGTGCAAAATACGGATTCGCAGGATCTCGCAACCACTGCATCAACTTCTCACGCGGATCTTTGTCCAACACGACCGGCTCTGCATCACCCAACAGGTAGCCCGTCGGAGCGTTCACATTGGCCGGCATCGAGCCGCGTTTTTTACCTTTCATTTTCCGTTGCCGCGCCGTGTTGCCACGATTCACATACGTCAGCTCCGGAAACGGAACGATGCCACCTGCATTGGCCCGCTTGTAAATCAGACGCCGAAGTTCTCCGTTGTTCAGTTTCTCGCCACCGGTGATATCGTCTAGCAGTTCCTTGCGTATCGCGGTGGCATCTTTGGCGACGGCATTGGGCCTCGCATTGATACTCGCGAAAAGCTTCGCGAACTGATCAAAGTTGTCTTTTGACCATTGGTCGAACGGGTGTTTGTGGCACTGAGCACACTCGATACGAATTCCGAGAAAAGCGTAGGCAAATCCGATCGCGCGTTCTTCGGGTTTCTGAAAATTGCGGCGAGCCCAAAACAGGGGCATGCCGTCGCGTGCCGCGAACAAGTCTTCGTTGCCAGGTTTGCATGCCTCGGTCATCGATTCGCAATACTCAAGGTAATCCTCACCGTCCTGACGACTCTGCGCAGTCACAATTCCTTCGACGAGTTCATCGTAAGGAACATTGTCATCGAGTCGCACACGAAGCCATTCGTACCAAAGTCGTGACGCCGCCCCGCGAACCGGCAACGCATTGGTGAGTTCCTGCTCGTTGTTGCCGGTCCAATCGGCAATTCGAGTTGCCCACCACGCCGCATAGCCGGGGGCGTCGAGCAAATCCTCGATCAGTTCGTTGCGTTTGTTCGGATCCTCATTGGCTAGAAAACGCCGAACTTCCTCCGCTGCGGGCAACGTCCCCGTGATGTCCAAACTCGCTCGCCTGATAAATTCCGAATCCGTACAAAGCGGCGACGGCACGATGCCGAGCTTCTCGTGCTTTTGAGCGATCAACTGATCGACGATGTGATCCGAAACCGGTGGCTCGGCAACATCACCGTCGAAATCAATTCGCCGGGTCACAGCGACCGGCACCACCGCACGGTCATACGCGACCACCACGTGCGTATCGCCCGTCATTGCACTGTCGACACGTCCGAGCTCGTCAATCGTGGCAACGGAATCATCGTTGGTCGAAAAACGACACAGCTCCGTAACATCTTCCTTCGTCCCGTCCGCCCAGTGTGCGATCGCGGTCAACTGCTGTTGCTGGTCGTCTCCGGTGAACTGAATCGCCTCCGGCTGAATCTCCAGCCGGTCCAACGTTTGAATCGATCGATATGTCGATGCTCCCGACTCGATCCATCGCGCGAGCGCGTTGTACTGCCAACTGTCGTGGTCAAAACGCTTTCCGCCTTCATGCATGTCGGCGTCCACTGGTTTGGCCAGTATCAAACTTTCTGCGACATCCTCGACATCCACTCGGCCCGCGTTTTCATCCGTCAGGGCGGCGTGGTCCGCTTTGAAGTCATATCCAAAGAGTGACAACTGGAATCCGCCACGTCCCTGAAACGAACCATGACAGGAGCGTCCGTTACATCCCAAACGCCCCAATAACGGCATCACATGACGTTGAAAGTCAGGAACCTCGGCGGTCTGGCGATCCGCAAAACGCTGTGAAAGGGGCTCGAGGACTTTTGGGAACTTCTCGCTCTGCCCGGGTGAAGCAACACTCTTCATCGGCGATTCAGCAGTCACCGTCAGCGACAATCCGGCAAACACCCACACCGCGGTGAAGGTGACCATTCCAAGGACAGGCAATTGCGCAGGTCTCATCGCGACACTCACTCTCTAGCATCAACCGAACGAAACACGTCAATACAGCAATCGACGCGTGGTCTACTCGGTAATGAAAATAGGCGGGAAAAACGGGAGCAGGATAGCTATCGGGGAGTTAAACCCCTTCGCGGACCGTTTATACCCGACGAAACCCCGAAGTTCTTCAAAAGTCTTGCAATATTGCACTAGCGGTTTGCTTAGTGGCTGCAGATTTCGCATTGCCTGGCCTTCTCCCCGCCAAACCTTGCATCGCGAAACGACAATCGCTCGTTTTGAACCGCACAGGTCTTGCCCGCCTCACTGGATCTAATTCCCGTGCGACTTCGCCTCAACATCCGCCGGGCGGTCAATCGGGAGTCTCCACCGTCCTCGCCAAAATCGCGTTGACCAGTGGCGGAGTCAGCCGATCGGAATAAACGAGTGCCTTTCCGCCAAGGCTCAGAATGACTTCGGACCGGCATGTCGCGATCGCCGAATAAGTCGCCCGGGCGACCCGGTCGGCCGGCCAACTGCCGAAACTCTTTGACTTTTGCCCCGCTTCGGTTCCTACCAACGAGTCGAAAAATTCGCTCTTGGTGGTACTTGGGCTAACCAGAACAACAGCGATCCCCTCGGATGTCAGTTCCGCGCGCAGCGAATCACTCCAGCCATGCAGGGCAAACTTACTCGCACAGTATTCGCTCTTTTCGGGAACCGCACGATGCCCGAGCACACTGCCGATGTTGCAGATCACCGGTGTGCTGCGTCGCGAAGAAAAATCCTTCGCGGCATGTCGGAGCATTCCCATCGCCGCACGTGTCCATTGCACCGGAGCATGAAAATTCACTTCCATGATCTGACGCATACGATCGGGGTCGGCATCCATGAACCGCCCGATCGCCCCAACCCCCGCGTTGTTGACGAGCAAGTCCAACCGACCTTTGGCGAGAGTGCGAGCCTGAGCGAGAGCCTCGTCACAAACCGACATGTCGGTCACATCACCGACAACGGGATAGACCATCTGTTCGCGTATCAACTTCGTTGCATCAGCAACCAATGCGTCCAAACGCTCTTGTCGCCGAGCCACCGCAATCACACGGCAGCGTTTCTCGGCGAGCAGCAATGTGAGTTCACGACCAATACCGCTGCTCGCCCCCGTAACGATGGCGACACTACCATCGGCGATCCACCTTCGGCGATCGATCCACGATTTCGCCTTGGCTTTCGAGGGAGGCTCCATTTCGTTTAGGCCACTTCACTCGACGGGCTGTCGCGAACATCGACGTTCTGCTGCTTGTCGTTTTCCGAGACGCCAGCCTGCTGCTGAAATTCGTCCGACCGATCATTGCCGGTTTCACTCCCCGATGACGCGTCGCTCGACTGCGGCTGACCGTTTGTTCGGCCGAGTTCGTCCGCGAGAGTCAAACGCGTTGGGGTAATTCGCATCGCAGACCGCTTCACCTCACCCATTGCCGCGGCGGGCATCCGGACGCGCACCGTCACGTGAGAATCATGAAACTCGCGTGATTCCACCTTACCCTTGGCGGACAGATACGCGAGCAGTTTGCCGTCTTGATGCGACACATCCACTTCCACGTCGAGAAACTCTCGCGAGAGCGCTTCGCCGACCGCTTCGCAAAGCGGAACCAAGCCTTTCCCGGTCTTGGCACTCACGGGAATCGCGTGCGGGTAACGATCGAGGACACGATTGAGAACCCGCGGACTGCGAATCGAATCAATCTTGTTCAGGATCAGCAGCTTGTCCTTTTCCTGAATGCCGAGTTCCTCGAGCACTTGATACACCGCCGTAATCTGTTCGAACACGTTGGGGCTGCTCGCGTCAGCAACATGCATCAACAGATCCGCTTGACGAGTTTCCTCGAGCGTTGATTTAAAACTAGCGACCAGAGAGTGCGGCAGGTCTCGAATGAAGCCAACCGTGTCACTCAACAACACGTGTCCCCAATTTGGCAAATGCCAACGCCGGGTTCGTGTCTCGAGCGTTGCGAAGAGTTTGTCTTGAGCGAGAACCTCGGCCTCGGTCAGCGCGTTCATCAACGTACTCTTTCCGGCGTTGGTATATCCCACCAACGAAATGGTCGGCAGCTCGTCGCGGCTGGCTACCTGGCGTTCTCGACGGGCTTCGACTCTCTCGAGTTCCACCTTGAGATCATGGATGCGTTTCTGCGCCAAACGACGGTCAACTTCGAGTTGCTTTTCCCCCGGACCACGCATCCCCACGCCCATCGATTGTCTCGACAGGTGAGTCCACATGCGTTTGAGACGCGGCAACGAATACTCGAGTTGCGCTAGTTCCACAGCGAGTCTCGATTCATGAGTCCGCGCCCCCGCTGCAAAGATATCCAAGATCAACTCGGTCCGATCGATGACCTTGGCGTTGGTAGCCTTTTCCAGATTGCGAACCTGGGCCGGTGAAAGATCGTTGTCGAAAAAGATCACATGAGCGTCATGGCGTTCGACCATCAGCCGCAACTCCTCAACCTTCCCCTTGCCGAGATAAGTCGAGTGATCAGGGGTACCGCGCCGCTGCGTCAATTCATCGACGACTTCTGTTCCCGCGGTTGTGGCGAGGCCGTGAAGCTCTTCAAGAGGGTCGTCTTCCACGACGGAACCAGGCAAAATTAAACGCGCCAAGATGCTGCGTTCAGGACCATCATCAACGAGAGAGATTAAGTCCGATGATTTGTGTTGATGAGACACGAGGTGGATTGGGACTCCGAAATAGAGGTTCGAGCAGAGCGAATGGGACGACAATATTGTCAGTCGACGTTGTCAAAAAGGATCAACGCAAACCGGGGACCGTCGCAGACCGACCAGCGAAACCGAAACGATTCAAATGAGATTCGAATGCACCTCCGCGTGCGACCGCATGCCTGCAAGGTACCATTTTAGTTCCCGGAGGGACATTCGGATGCCCAGAAAGGTTCAACGTTCGAAAGTAGATTTATTACGTAAAATGTGGTGATAATGTTGAGCAAATCGGTGGGATTCATCGCGAACATACTGCAATAAACGCAACGCGAACGCGTTTTTGCTGAGCCGCAGAGGCTCCGAATTCCCAGGCCGAAAAATCTCCTCATCGCGTTTAGCGAGCGAAATGACTGTCGGTGGAGTGATCTCCTGATCCCGAAACGCCGCCATCGCCGAACTGAGTTGCCCCTTTCCTCCGTCGATCAACAGGATGTCGGGAAACGGATCTCCCGCATCACTTAACCTCCGAAACCGGCGGGAGACCACTTCGTAGATGCTACGGAAGTCATCTACTCCTTTGACGTCTTTGATTTTGTATCGTCGGTACCCGGGTTTGAACGGTAGCCCGTCGATGAATTGAACCAACGATGCAACCGTTTCGTTCCCGCCCAGGTGCGCGATGTCAACGCCCTCAATAATCCGTGGTGTCTCTGACAAACCGAGCACTTTTCGCAATCCGGTCAGCCCCTTTTTCGGATCGATGTAGAACACCTCGGGCTGTGCATGGGTATCGAGTTCCCCTCGTTCGGATAGTCGATCGAGCATCTTGATCTCGTCTCGCAGCACAGCGGCGCGTTCGAAATCTAAAGCCTTGCTCGCCTCGGTCATCTCAGATTTCATCTCACGAAGTAACTTCGTTTTGCCGCCATCGAGAAAGGTTTGCAACCTCTTGATGTCGCGGCGATAGTCTTCCTTGCTGATGCGGAAGTTGCATGGTGCCGTGCACTGATCAATGCTTGCCAAAAGACACGGTCGAAACCATTTCCACTTTTCATCGGACTCGCTGATGTCGAGCGTGCAGGTTCGGAATTTAAAGATTCGCTGCATCACCTGAATCGCGCCGCGGAGTGCGCCGGCGCTGGTAAACGGACCGTAGAGTTTGACGCCCGACGTCTTCGGCTCTCGGGTTACTTCGACGCGCGGAAACTCCTCACGCGTCGTAATCATCAGATACGGGAATGTCTTGTCATCCTTGAGGTCTTTGTTGTTGCGCGGTTGGATGTCCTTGATCAACCGCGACTCCATCAACAAGGCATCGACTTCGCTTTCGCATTGCACAAAGTCAATGTCAGCGATGTCTTGGATCCAATCCGCAGTGCGTGCGTCCTCGGTCGCCGCTTTGAGAAAATAGCTGCCCGCGCGACTCCGCAGATTTTTCGCCTTACCGACGTAGATCACGACACCGGCAGCGTCCTTCATCAGATACACCCCGGGTTCCTGCGGAAACGTTTTCACTTTCGCTGCCGCGTGCTCGAGGCCTTTGATTTCGAAACTCGCATCTTTCTGCGCTGCACCGGCGTCGTTTGCACCGGCGTCGTTTGCTCCGCTCGCATCGGACGCGATCGCATCCGGCAGGTCGCTTCGCGGCGCACCGACATCGGCGGGGTCTTTGGAAACGGCTCTCGTGGACTTGGGGGGGGGCGGCGTGCTGATCGGGATTCCGTCCTTGGTAGCGAAAGAAAAAACAAATAATCGCGGTCGCGCCGACTCTCTCGGTCAAGCCAACAAGACGGGTCGCGGTGGCTTTTCCGATAATCCTGACGCTCGGCTGCATTACTTTATCGAGCCGACTAGCTACGGAAATCGGGTGCGGCAATCGTTTTAACCCGAATGATCGTTCCAGATTCTCTTCGCTAATCCACTCAAAGGATTGGATGACCATGCATTTTACGCAAACCCACAATTGTGACCAAGAGTTTGCCAGATATTCTCAACTCGACTCCAGGATTGTTGGCAGACAACCCCGGAATCCATGCCATCCCCGCCTCTCAAAACGGGCAGCGATGGCTTGGCATCGATGGGGGAATTTCACTGTTTTACTGTCAACTCGACTGAACTTTCGTGAAAACTCTTGTTTAAAGCTGTCCTCGCATCGCTCCGACTCGCCTTCGCACTGGTGTGCGTCGGTATCGGACTGATCCTCGGTGCACAGTGGTTCGGATTCATTCCGGACTCACGCATCGAGCAGGAAGCTGCGCGCCGCAAAACGTGCCAAAACATCGCGATTAGCACGCTCGATGACATCCGAAACCAGCGATGGCCGATCCTGGATTCGATGCTGAAAACCATCGTCAAGAAAGACGACCAACTGCTATCGATCGGGATCCGTACGGAACTCGGGGAACTGCGAATCGCAACCGACGATCACACGCGTTGCTGGACATCCCCCGAAACGGTTCAAAAACTCACGTCGCCAGACGGTTCCCGTCCGATTGTCGTCGACGATATCCCGGAATGGGCACGCCCCTCGCTCGCCAAACAGAAAAAAACGGCACCGTCGCAATCCACATCCGGATTGAACTTTGCCGAAGACGGACGAGCCAAACTCCGATCGCTCACCGAAAAATTTGCCGGTTCGAGCGGCCCTTCCGACGAATTGACCTCGGCCGACGCGGCTCTGTCACAGAACGATACCCTGTGCCTCGAAATACCGATCATGCTGAAGCATCAGCACTGGGGTAATCTTGAGTTCTGTTTCCGCAAACCGCCCGCCGGTCTGTTCGGCGGCGTGCTCGATGCGGGCATCACCAAATTCATCGTCTTTTTCATCGCCTGCGGGATGGGCTCGTACACGCTCTTGATGATGCGAATCATGGGTGTGTTTTCCCGAACCCAGGTCGTTCCCGATCGCGTGCGTCAAGCACTCGACACGCTCGCCGAAGGTTTGTTGGTTCTCGATGCGTCAGAGAAGATCGTTCTGGCAAACGAAAACTTCTTGACGATCAACGGCTTCGAAATGGACGAGCTGATCGACCGATTGGCTTCCGATCTGCCTTGGTTCTTCCCGAGTCAATCCAGCGAAAACGCCAAGAGCGGGCGTGTTTTCCCTTGGAGTCGTGCGATCCAGGAACGCCAAAGTGTCACCGCAGAGATTCTTCGCATGACCGGACGCGACGGTGTTCACCGCGTGTTCAGCGTCAACGCTGGCCCCATCGGTGAAGATGACAAGCAAAAAGGGGCACTCGTTACCTTCCAGGATGTCACGCACGTGGAGAAACACCGCGTCGAACTGGAAAACATGTTGACGATGCTCCGAAAGAGCAAAGACGAGATCACCAAGAAGAACCAAGAACTCGAGATCCTCGCGACCCGCGATGCACTCACCGGATGCTTGAATCGACGGGCATTCTTCGAACGCATGGAGCCCATGCTCGAACAGTTTCGTCGAGAGGCGAGGCCGTTGTCTTGTTTCATGGTCGATGTCGACCACTTTAAGAGCGTCAACGATACCTACGGGCACCACACCGGTGACGAGGTGCTGCGTGCGGTGTCGGCAGTCCTGCGTCAAATGTTCGAAGAACAACACATCGTTTGCCGCTACGGTGGTGAAGAGTTCTGCGTCATGTTGCCGGGGTTTGATCTCGACCAGGCATACGAGCAAGCCGAACGGACCCGGTTGGCGATCATGAACGTTCGGTTGAGCGATCCGGAAGCGTTACGACTGACCGCGTCGATCGGTGTCAGCGAAACACGATTCGGCGCCGAAGAAACGCAGGATCTCATCAACCAAGCCGACGAGTGCCTTTACGTGGCCAAACGAGGCGGTCGTAACCAAAGTGTGGTTTATGACCCCGAACGGATCTCGGTTCTCGGCGAAGAAGAACCTCAGACCTCCGATATTGCCGACCCCGATCTGGCCCAACTACCGTTCCATGCGGTGACGGCGCTCGTATCGGCACTAGCGTATCGCGACCCGGCGACCGCCGAACATAGCCGGCGTGTCGCAGACCTCTGCGTGAAAGCCTCCGACGGATTGCTATGCCAGCGCGAAACGTATGTCCTCGAAATTGCCGCTTTGTTGCACGACATCGGCAAGATCGGCGTCCCTGATACCGTTCTGCATAAACCCGGACCGCTCGATGACAACGAGTGGAAGATCATGCGACGGCACAACACCGTTGGCCTCGACATTGTTGCTGGTACGTTCCACTGCCAGGAACTTCAGGCGGTGATTCGCTATCACCACAGCATGACGCGTGACCCCAGCAACAGCCAAACCATCGATTTCAAGAACACTCCGATTTCGTCGAGACTGCTCAAAATTGCCGACACATACGACTCGATGACGTCGGACCGCAGTTATCGCAAAGGCTGCTCGAGCGAAGAGGCAGTTGCCGAATTAAGACGATGTGCAGGAACACAATTCGACACGGAATTGGTGGAACACTTCCTGAAACGAACCGTGTTCGATTCCGATGACCAGGGACTCGGTTTCCCAACCTCTCGCGGGATCGCGCTCGCAATGCCCAAACACACCGCTCTAAAAATTGGTCAGCAGATCGAACAGTTGGCCGATGCCATCGACGCACAGGACGTCGACTCCCTCAAAGAACTCGCGATCGAACTCGGTGAAATCGCCGAATCCAATTTCCTGATGCCGATTGCGGAATCAACCGCGAGGATCGGTGAGGTTGTCAACAACTCCGCGGAAGATGTGCAGTGGGTTGACCTCTTCAAAGAAACTCAAATCCTCATGGATCTGTGCCGAGCCACGCAGAATGCTCACCTCACCGAGGTTTCGCAAGCATACTAACGACAGTCGCCAACTGGACCGAAAGTCGCAACCAGCCTTGCGATTCTAGAACCGACCGATCTTCGCGTTGACCGTGTTGACCACAACAGGCTTCAACAACCCCAAAACGCTACTGCGAAGCGCCCGGTCGAATGTGTCGACCACCGCATCAATCTCTTCCAACGTAATGCACTGAGGCGGAACAAAGCGAATCAGGAAAGGCTTGTCCGGATTGAACGCAACCAATACCGGTTGCTTCGCGTCATTCACGCATCGCGACGCGATCAAACCGCCAAATGAGCCGCGAACGAGACGAGGCAACTTCGCCTCATCGAACTCAACGCCAATCATCAACCCTTCCCCTCGGATATCTTTGACGATCGACAAATCGCCCGAGGTTGCTCTAAGCTTGTCTCGGAAGTAGTTCCCTGTCTCTTGAGATCGCACGGCGAGACCGTGCTTCTCACCAACTTGAATCGCATGACTCGCCATGTGAGCGTTGATCTGACACCGATACATGGTTTCCATTCGCTGAACCAAGTGTTCATTGTTCTGGCGAGCGAGTTCATAAATTCGATCGTTCACCAACACCGCTGACACCGGCAACATGTTGTTACTCAACGCCTTGCCGATCATCACGATATCGGGCTGATCGATCTTGCCTTGATAATTCAGAAAACGACCGGTTCGGTACATTCCCGTTTGCACCTCATCGACCGCAATCGCGAAACCATGTTTCGCACGCTCGGCGACCAAGGTGTTGAGGAAGTTCTGCGGACACGGCTTCACGCCACCTTCCCCTTGAATCGTTTCAAGGATGACGACTGCGACGTCTCCTGTCTCGAGCAAGTCCATCAACTGCTGTTTCCCCTCGCCACTATCGCAAAAGGGGTCAACAAAGTGCACATGCGGGTACAGTGGTGCAAACGGCAGCTTGAATCGATCTCGCGAGGTGGCCGGAAGAGTGATGAGTGTCTTTCCGGCATAAGCCCCCTTCAAGACAACAATCTTTTTGCGTGGTGCAAAAGCCAATAGTGATAGGGTCAATCCAATTTCGTTCGCGGTCGCGCCGCTGACCGCAGGAACCACATGAGCGAAACCGACCTTCTCATGCAATTGTGACTGCAGTTCCTCCCAATAGTCACGGTGCGGATCATGCGTCTTCAGCACCTCATCAATCGCATCGGGAGGGTTGTGGCCGTAAAGATTCACTCCGTAGGTACCCGACGCATCGATCACGCTCTCTTCACCCCCACGTGACAAGGTCGTAATGCGAGCCTCGTAGGCCGAACGGATATTTTTGTTCATCCCGCCAACGTTGAGCATGGTCGCCATTTTAGGACTGCAGTGCGTCTCATAGAGTTTGGTAGCAACCGGGTGCGAGGACATCGCCTGATGCATTTGCTCGATCACCGAACTCGGAAGACACCCATATTCCGGCGTCGTCTTCAGGAATGCCAACGCTGTCGAAAGACTCGCACTATTTCCACCCCACGTGTTGCTGTGCAGGTTGTAGTCTTTCACATTGTCCCAAACGCGGAAGACACGTTTCGACATCAGGAAACAACCTGCCGGCAACTTGTGATCAGCAAGGTTCTCTCCGAAGACGACAACGTCCGGCAATACTTCCATATTCGATGCGATCGGCCCACCCAGCGACAAATCGGTTGTTGACTCGTCAAGTATCGTCCAACGCCCGTTCTCACTCGCCTCACACATCACCTCGCCCAATTGATCTTCGGTGAGACTTCCCGCATGCCGAATTAGCAAACTCCGAGGTGAGTGCTTCGCAACGAATTCGGTAAACCGCTCGAAGTCTTTGAAATAGACCATCCCCGGCACGAGAGCTTCATCAGCGCCCGCATCCGTAGGGTCAAACAGCTCCTTCAACCAATCCGTCGGATCATAGACCGCCGTCACAAAACGAGCGTCGTTATCTGCGACATGATGGTTGTGCAGGACGACCTTCAAAGCCCCCGAAATTGATTCCGACGTCGAACTACAAAAGAAGGAATAAAAGGGCTGGGGTTCGGGGCGACGACCATTGACGAGCGCATGTAACAAACATGCTGCGGACGCCTCGTACGACGAGATTTGCATGCGAACATAAAATGGAATTCGCTCAGCATTATTTTCCTGCATGCGCTCGAGATCACTCGCATCGATTGCTCTCGACAACAGGTTATGCTCAACCGCGGTTTGCATCATCATCACTCAACGCAATAAACAGAAAACGACATGACCAAAAAGATGCTCAGAACCTTATCAACGAAACGAGTTCGTCGCCGCTGATACAAAATTGCCGGCGCGAACGCCTGCCGGCGAATCGATTCACTTAATATCCGGATTGGGTAGTGTCCGGAATGGATCGAAGAATCACGAAAGGATTGTCTCGATCTCTTCGATCGTCTCCGATGGTAGTTCCTCAATTATTCTCGCTGCATGATGGGGCAGTGAATAGTTGTCAACCGTGCCCTTCGCCAAACCTTTCGCCGCCTTCGGATTGACTAACAACATCATAATCACAGCGGTAGCCGGAACGGCGCTCAACCAATCGTCTTTCATACGTGTCATCTCGCTTTGCCCCCCATCACCGCGAGTCCAGTGGGCCCAAAGTCTGCGAAGCAGTTCGATTCGAGAAGCTCCATTGTAAGCATCCGCGATCGTTACAATGAATCCATTATGAGTCAACACACCGGGGCGAACATCAGGCACGCGATTCACCTGCTCACCCATCGAAATGCGCACGGTGGCGTCACATAAATTCACGCCGCCGGCTAGCGAGTTATAACTTTCACCGATCCGTGGATTGCATTCGATATAGTACGGCCGCTCAGCGTGTGCATCATAAAAGTATTCCAGTGACAGCGGACCATGCCATTTTAGCGCGTTCCCAAATCGTTCGACGTGCTCGATGACCGGAGAATGGTTCGCGGTAATCCTCAAGGCAGGACCACCTCCGATCCCGGTTGCCAACACATCCGCACAGGCGACCGCGACCATGCGTCCATCTTGAAAGACCGCTCCCACTTCTGCTTGCGTTCCGGGCGCAGGCTGCTGCAGTACGATCGGCAATCCTTCTCGCCACACTGCGGCGGCTTCAAACCGCTTCACAGTTTCCTCGAGGGCCACCGGATCGCTAACCCGTTCGACGCCAAGGCTCGCTGTACTATGCGCGACCTTGAGAAAACATGGAAAATCAGTGTGTGCAAACAGCTCCGATTTGGAATGAACGATTCGCGAGACCGGAGTCGGAAGACCGATTTCCTCCATCAGCAAAGCAAACTCCGCTTTGCTTTGAACCCTCTGAATCGCGTCAAATTCGGGAACTGCGAGGCCGACCTGTTTTAAAAATTGGCTACGAAAACGGGAGAACGCGTAGACCTGCTCGTGAGTCGGAAATAGCACGTCATAACGTTCACGGCGAACCAATTCCGCAACGCAGCGAACATACCCGACTGGGTCTTTCGCAATCTGCGGGCATCGGATTCGCCGTGACACTCGTGTGGAAAAACGACACTGACACCACGGAGACGGGTCCAGAATGTCAACACGACTACCACGTGCAAGGCCGTACAGTGTTTGCCTGGCTGAATTGCTCGAACCTTCCGAAAGAAGAATGCGAGGATTTTCGATGGTTCGATTCATCTCAATGGTGGGACGGGTAAACGAACATTAGAATGACAGCCTCCTGCATCGGTCTCCCTCTCTCCTAATGCGAATCCATGTCCGCTACGCGTCGATTCTCGGCACGCTTGATCCGATCACCGGTCTTCTACACGATCGTGTTCATTTTCGTGGCCGGATGGTTTGCGATGCAGTGGATGGCAGATCACGACATACAGGAAATTCGAGAAACGTATGGCATTCGCGCCGTCGCTATCTTGTTGCCGACCCATGTACTCATGGCATTGACCCCATTTCCGTCAGATCTTTTCTCGATCGCGAACGGGGCACTGTATGGCATGACGATCGGCACGGTATTGAGTTGGATCGCATGGTATATTGCGGCGATGATTCAATTCGGACTCGGACGACGAGCGCGGAAAGATTTTGATTTAGAACAGGAAGCCGATCGAATTCCGAGTTGGCTAAGAGGTGTTCCTGTCGAACACCCATTGTATCTGATTTGCATTCGCCAAGTTCCCTGGTTGGGAATGCATATCGGATCGTTTGTTCCCGGTGCTGCCGGCGTGCGGTGGCAGCGTTTTCTCTGGTGCTCCGCGATCGGCACGCTTCCCGGATCGTTGGTGATGTCCGGCATCGGTGCCGGAATCATGCACTGGTCCTGATCAAGAGATCGCCTCGTCGGAGAGCTTTCGAAATTGCTGAGCCAGCTCCGCTTTGGCCGCGAGGAAAGGATGCTTGTAGGCGTACGTATCATTGCCTTCGCCAGAGGTCTGCATGCGGCGATGTTCCGCCCACGTTCCCTGGGGCACACTGACAACCACAACACCGCCCATGCGATGTCCCTGCAACCGTTCTTCGTACTCACAGTTCACTTCGCTCAACCGGCGATCCGCCGCGGCTGCAACCTCGCGTGATTTTGCATCACCGAGTTGTTCTTCGACCAAAAGCCGATAGAAGGCAGGGTCGCCGGGAACCGGCACTAGACTGTAATGATCAATGTTGAGGGCGCAGTCCTGGAACGCCTGCCCGATCGCTTGGGTCACCTGCAGTTCGCTGAGTTTCTCGCCGGTCATGCTCGAATAGTGGGCTCCTTTATTGAGGAACGTCAACCGCGGGCATTGCCCTAGGAATCCATCACAACGCACCACATCGTGGATGTCGTAGCGATACAGCCCGCTTAATGTTGACATCAGCAAGAAATATTCTTGCCCCTCTTCGAGTTCATGTGCCTCGAGCACGGTTGGATTGTCCGTTCCGTGTTCATCTCGTGGAATGAACTCGAAAAAATGGCTGTCGTAATCGAGCAAACCGGAACAGGATTCGTCCTGCATCGGTGAGGTCATGTGTCCCTCACTCGCCGATAATCCATGATCTCGCATCGGCGCGTCACCGTAGTATTCTCGCACCGACGGGAGATAGGCAGCGACCGAACCGCCCATCCACACCGAAATGACCGACAGCCCCGGCCAAAAATCCTTGGGGTAGAGGTGGCCTGTTCGGTTCACAACTTCTTCGAGCGTTTTCGCTCGTTTGCGATTGGGGCCGCCACCGTGTTGACGCAGCATTTGGCGAACCTCCGACGACACCTCAATGTGATCGGACAACGTCCCATCATGCACGTCACGAATGAGTCGCTCTTTTTGCTCATCAGCGGTCCGCGCGAGATGAACCAGGGTCAACGGATTGGCTGTCATGATCATCCCCACACGCGGCGATTCGATCGCGACACGCAGCGACGCATACTGTTTGTTTTCGGTGCCTTTTACCTTGAGCAGCGACTTGGGCAAAATGAACAACGAGTTGGTAATGCGTGGCCGGGTCTCCGCCGCCAGGCCACTGATGCTGCCGCAGGGGATCCCACCAGACGTTCGAAATTGATCCCAATCACTGGCGAGGGTGAGCGTGTGCTTTGACAGCAGGTCGTGATGATCCCGGTACGTGGCGAGCCCCCAATAATTCCAACTCCTTCGGTACTCGTCAAAGAAATGATTAGTGATTGGAACGTATTTCGCCTCGCTAGTCGTTCCCGACGTCATCGAGAACATCAGCACCTTGGTGTCGGGCCCGAACAAGGCTCGCGTATTTCCGCTTTTTACCTTCTCGATATAAGGACGGTAGGTCTCGTAATTCGCGACCGGGACTCGGCTGCGGAAATCCGCCACACTACGGATGCTGTCGAAACCGTGCTCGCGGCCGAATTCGCTGTCCTGATTCAGCCTGATTTTCTCCATCAAACGGGTTCGCTGAACCTCGCGACACTCCGCCGTGCCCTGCAGGTATCGGTTCAAACGACGCAGCCGCCAATGAAGGTAGCCAAAACGCACATAGTGGGAGATGGAATGCATGTATTTGATCGCGAATATACGGCCGAAACGCGTCGTATCGTAATCCCCTTGGGCTGTCGTACAAGGTCGCTATCACGTAACATTTCGGCTCGCGTGAGGAAGCCAAAATGGGTGCGAGGACCGGCATTTTCGCCTCGCAATCCGACGCCCCGTCGCCGCCGAAAGGCGACACCTCGATTTGAACAGATGAGCCGTAATGACTGACAAACAGCTCGATCCCGATCTTCCACACTGGTTCCACTCGTCCTACGTCCGCGTTGCGGCCCTGACGGTACTCGGCCTGATAGTCACCGCTCCGTTTGTCGTACACGGATCGGACAGTGGTTTAGCGGCGATGTTCAACGCGCCTCTGATGTGGATCGATCGCGACGCGGACGCCCGGCAAGAGTTCAACGCCTTCATCGATCTCTTCGGATCCCATGACATGATCGTTGTCAGTTGGCAGGGATGCGTGATCGATGACCCACGTCTCGACCGCGCGGCGGACGCGGTTCGAGATGTCCAAGCCCAACGCAAAGCGGCCGGGAAACCGAGGCTTTTCAACAATATCTTCTCCGGAAACACGCTGATCAACTCATTGACATCCATGCCGATCGATCTTCCCCGGCAAGCCGCGATTGATCGGCTCAATGGGATTCTCGTCGGCGAAGATGATCAGACAAGCGGGCTCGTCGTCGAACTTACCGAACAAGGAGCCTTCATACGTCGAGAAACCATCCCCCTGATACAAAATGCCGTTTCCGATGCGATCGACATCCCGATTGACGACCTCATCATGACCGGTCCCGCGGTCGACGGGATGGCCATCGATGACGAAAGCAGTCGATCGATTCAACAGTACAGTATTCCCTCGATCTTGATTTCGTTGGCCCTCTGTTGGTTTTGCCTGCGTTCGGTCTGGCTCACCATTCCGATCATCGCGGTCGGGGCATGGGCACAAGGATTCATGCTATCCTCGGTCTATTACGGTGGCGAAACAATGAACGCCATCCTGATCGTGTTGCCGGCTCTCGTTTTCGTACTCGCCGTCAGCGTTGGCATCCACCTGGCAAATTACTTCCTCGAGGAAGTCGATCTGGGTTCAGGTGCCAAAGCCCCGAGTCGTGCGATCGCGAAAGCGACCGGGCCCTGCATCCTTGCCGCTCTCACAACCGCCATTGGGCTGGCTTCGCTATGCATCAGCGACGTCGAACCGATTCGACAATTCGGTTTTCTCGGCGCGATCGGAGTCATTGTTTGTGTCGTCTTGTTGTTCCTTATGCTGCCCGGATTCATGGTCATCTGGCTGCATGTATCGCAAAAACGCGGCACCCTGCAACTGCACAACGCGACACCTCCAAACGGCTCGCCGCCAAAAGACGACCAAAGATCCGTTGGACATCCGTTGTTCGCCTTCGTCGCCAATTTCATCTCGCGTTACAGCGTGATCATTCGGCTGAGTTGCATCGTCGCGATGATTGCCTTCGGGTTTGGACTGACGCGACTACGAACCACGATAGATGTCGTTTCTTTGCTCTCTGAAGACAACCGCGTTGTCCAGGACTTCCATTGGGTCGAGAACAATATTTGCCCGCTGGTCCCAATCGAAGTCGTGATTCACTTTGACCACGACAGCAACGTTAACCCGATTGACCGGCTCCGGATCGTTGCCGCGATTGAAAATCAAATGTCGCAAATCGATGTGCTGCATGGCACCATGTCGGCGGTCACCTTCGTCCCCAGCTTCCCACGATTGACGGGACTCGGATCAACGATTCGCAAAACGGTATTTCTTAGACAGATCGAACAAAGCCGAGATGAGCTGATCGAATCTCACTTCCTCGCGGAAACCGAAACCGGTGAAGCCTGGCGGATCAGTGCTCGCGTCAAAGGGCAAGCCGAATTCGACTACGGACAATTTTTGGACTCACTGCAGTCGAAAGTCGACTTCGTTCTTTCCAACGCAGAAGACGCCGGTTACGAAGGCATCTCTTCATCGAGCACAGGGATGCTCGTACTCGTCTACCGCATTCAAAAGATGCTGCTGAAGGATCTGTTCTACAGTTTCCTAACCGCGCTCGCTCTCGTTGCCGTGGTGATGGTCGTTGCCCTTCGCAACGTCCCGGCAGGGCTCATTGCGATGATGCCAAACATCTTCCCAACTCTCGTCATGTTCGGGGCGATGGGTTGGTTCGAAATTGCGATCGACATTGGCACCGTGATGACCGCGAGCGTCGCGTTGGGCATCGCCGTCGATGGCACGTTCCACTTCTTAAAGTGGTTTATTCAATCAATCAAAAATGGGGTCTCGAAGGAGTCAGCAATTAAAATTGCCTACGAACGTTGCGGAGGCGCGTTAATCCAAACCACCATTATCTGTGCATGCGGACTCATGATCTATTCATTCAGTGGTTTCCTGCCGGTGCGACATTTTTCCTGGATCCTGTTAATGATGTTAGTGACGGCGTTGTTCGGAGATCTCGTGCTGCTGCCGGCTTTGTTGGCCGGCAAACTCGGCGACCTGCTCGAGCGTACCGGGGAGTCCCTGGCAACATTGACAACGCCCGTACCGGATCCTGATTCAACATCAACGCCCGACCAACACAGTAAATCGCATTAAGTCCGTGAGCCCTTCTCCCAATCCCACTTCTGACAAGAAAATCAGCATCATCGGCGCAGGCGCGATCGGCGGCATGTTCGGCGGCCTCATCAAACGAAATCATCCCAACATCGACGTTGTCATGATCGCTCGAGGAGAACACCTTCGAGCGATGCAGCAGAACGGTACCGTGGAACTGCGAGGCAAGTGGGGCGCCGTCTCGGTTCCCGTCACCGCATCGTCTGAACCAGACGCAGTCGAAGGCTCTGACCTAGTCCTCTTCACCGTCAAAACGCAAGACACGCGGGAGACGGCCGAGCGATTTGCATCCTCCATTGGCACCGCCACCGTCGTCTCGCTGCAAAATGGGATCAACCAACGAATTCTCTCACAGATCCTGCCGCCGGAGCGACTGCTGGTAGGCATGACAGCGACCAACATGGGTGTCATTGAACCGGGTGTGATCCAGTGCACCCGACGCGGCATGAGCGTGATCGGACCGGCATCGCCAGAGGTGCCACCAACAGTTGTCGAGGAGGCGAGACGATTGCTGGATTCCTCAGGACTCCCGGTAGCATCCTCCGACGCGATCCTAGGTGTTCAGTACAACAAGCTGCTCTTCAACACGATGGGCTACGCCTCGGTCCTATCGGCGACCGACTTTTTGCGAGACGGGATTTTCAATCGGAATTGGCGAAACAGTGTTGCGATTCCTATCCTGCAGGAAGGGTTCCGAGTACTCGGCGCAGCGGGGATTACGGTTGAAAAGGCATGCGGCGGATCCGACGTGCTGAGGATTCGTCGACTAATGAAAACACTTAACTTTCCTTGCCTGGACACGGTTGTCCGCGGTGTCGCGCAAGGCCCACTGCATCCGCCCAAACTCGTATTTTCGGTATACCAAGACTTGATGCGAAATCGACCGACCGAAATCGATTTCGTCAACGGAGAGATTGTTCGATTGGCCGATGAGGCGGGTGTCCCTGCGCCTTACAACTCCGAAGTGGTTCGCATGGTTCACGAATTGGAACGAGCAACGGAAAAACACTTTCACGACCGAGAACAAATTGCGAAACACTTCCGAGAACTTAACGAGAAACAGCGATGAGGATAGCTTCGCTCACTGCAATGATCATCCGATTGCGGCTGAAGAAAGAGTTCAAGCACG
>JBICHZ010000077.1:0-27737 GCA_043101355.1 Rhodopirellula sp. JB044 | reverse complement strand
GATGCACAGCCCGCGGGCGCAGGCGGATAAGAAGGCTTACCAAAACCACATCAAGTGGCAGATCGAGTCGCAGCCGAATCTCGATCTGCGGCAGGAAACAGTCGAAGACTTGATCACCGAAGCGGTCCCCGACGACCAGTCCGACGGTTTGATCAAACACCGCGTCGTCGGAGTCGCCGTGCGCGGGGATGCGGTCTACCACGCTAAAACGGTCGTCCTGACCACGGGGACGTTCCTGCAAGCGATCATGCATACCGGCGAAGCCAAGAGTGCCGGCGGGCGAGCAGGCGAAGGAACCACCGCCGGGATCAGTGGCGCGCTGAACCGCCTCCATTTCCAACTCGATCGTTTTAAAACCGGGACGCCACCACGGCTCAACGCCCGGACGATTGATTATTCTCGCGTCGAGGAACAACCCGGCGACGACGACCCGCAGGCGTTCAGTTACCTCACCGGCAAACTCAACATCGAGCAGTTGCCCTGCCACATCGCACACACCAACGACGATGTTCACGAGTTGATTCGAAACAATCTGTCTCGAGCGCCGATGTACACCGGCCAGATCGATTCGCGAGGGCCACGCTACTGCCCGTCGATCGAGGACAAGGTGGTGCGGTTCGCGGATAAGTCCAGCCACCAATTGTTTCTCGAACCCGAAGGACGCCAAACCCACGAAGTCTACGTCAACGGAATCTCCACGAGTTTGCCGCGCGACGTTCAGGATGCGATGTTCCGATTGATCCCGGGACTCGAGAACGCGTCGATCATGCGTTACGGCTACGCGGTCGAATATGATTACTGTCCCCCTACACAGTTGTGGCCGCACCTGGAATCGAAAAGTGTCAGTGGTTTGTTTCTGGCGGGTCAGATCAACGGAACGACTGGCTACGAAGAGGCTGCCGGGCAAGGTTTGATCGCCGGATTCAACGCGGCCCGCAAAGTCGCCGGACAGTCGACTTGGGTGCCGTCTCGCCAGGACGCGTATCTCGGCGTGCTCGTCGACGATCTGGTAACGGCGGGAACCGATGAACCGTATCGGATGTTTACCAGCCGAGCCGAATACCGGTTGCTGCTGCGTCAAGACAACGCGGACCGTCGCCTGACACCGGCCGCGAATGAACTCGGTTTGATCTCGGCGGAGCGACGTGAACGTTTCGAAAAGAAACTCGAACAGATTCGGATCGGACGCGAAACGCTTTCGTCAGCACGTGTCGAACAAGTGCCCGCGGACGTCTATCTGCGTCGCCCCGAGGTGACATGGGACGTGATCTGCGAACGGGTTCCGCAACTGCGAATGATCGAACCGGAAGCCGCCGAGCAGTGTTGCATCGACATCAAGTACGCCGGCTACATCGAACGACAACAAATGGAAGTCGACAAGCAGATGCGGATGAGCGAGAAACGCATCCCGGTCTCGTTCGACTATGACCGGATCACGCCGCTGCGAAACGAAGCTCGCGAGAAATTGATGAAAGTCCGTCCGCTGAACCTCGCTCAAGCAAAACGGATCAGCGGGATCACGCCGGCGGACATCGCGTTGGTGCTCGCTCATTTGGAACGATAGCTCGCGAAACCGCCGTAGCCGGAGTCGCCAGACTTCGGGGGAGTCCGGGATTCGGGGAAAGCATCGTCGTGGTGGTGGTGTGTCTGAACTCTGGCGAGTCCAGCTACGGAAGCAATCGTAGCCGGAGTCGCCGAGACTTCGGACGGGAGTTGGGGCGTGCGGAGTCTGAACTCTGGCGAGTCCAGCTACGGGAGCAATCGTAGCCGGAGTCGCCGAGATTTCGGACGGGAGTTGGGCAGCGTGGAGTCTGAACTCTGGCGAGTCCAGCTACTTCAGCGGGCTAAAGGAAAACGCGTTTAGTTCCCACGCATTGTGTCGGCGAACGTGTTGACGCTCAGCCGCAGGGCTGAAAGGCAGCGCGAGAACACCGGGTGGAACCCTTCCGGGTCGGCCAAGAAGAGGCTGACGATTCCCCACGTGTTTTTCTCGGTGAGAAAGACCTTGGCTACTTTCGTGTCCTTGGTTGCCTTCAACGCGGCGATTCGGGCACGGGCACGTTCTTCTTCGTTTTCGATCGACCAAAAGTTAGGGTACGCCAAACGCATCAGGTTGGGGTCGTCGGCCGAAACGAGCAGGTAGTAGGTGCGTCCTTCGAATTTGAACGCGACGTCACCGTCGTCATCGACGCGGGGCGAGTAACCTTCTTGTTTTAGAAAGTTCATGTAGCTCTGTTGCAGCGACTCTTCGGTCCATGTCACCGTTTTCTCGCTATTGGCCGTTGCCTTGTCTTGAGCCGAAACGGTACCCGCGGAAAGGCTCAGCATCGCGGTGAGGATCAGGCCGGTAACCGGAAGAAAGGTTTTGAAGAATCGCATCGCAGTGGTCTCGTCTGTTTTAAATGGGATCGATTGGAATCAGCCGATTTCGCGTCGAAGAAAGATGTCCGAGAAGAGACATCCGAGTAACGACTCGGTCGGGTCATTTTCATGTTACCCCTTTCATGCGAAATCGTGTGCCGGAGCGGACAACGCGCGATCAACTTCTTTCCGAGAATTTACTTCGACGACTTCTTGCTCAAGATCCAATCGGCGAGCTTGGGGGATACGGCGTTGATGCCCATCAGCAATCGCGTCTTGGGCGGCATGATGACTTCGATCTCACGTTTCTCGATACAGCGAACGACCGCAGCGGCGACATCGACCGGGTCGAGAAGCCGCAGTTTGGCACCGCCACCCGGTGCGGCGGCGTCGGCGGGGACGTTGGATTCCTCATCGACTCCGTATCGGTTCGGTGCGTGTTTCCCTGCGATCGGCCCTGGGCAAACGAGACCGACATGGACGCCGTCGGCTTCGCATTCCATTCGCATCTGCCGCGCCATGCCGGCCAACGCGTGTTTGACGATCACGTAACCACCGAGGAACCGTGGGGCGACACGCGAGGCGAGCGAGCCGATGTTGACGATCGCTCCGCGCGTTTGACGCAGGGCGGGCAGGCATGCTTGGCTGCATTGCAGGGCGCTGATCACGTTGGCGTCAAACAGTTCACGGAGCTTCTCTACGTCGAGGTCTTCGATTCGTCCACGGTCACTTTGGCCGACCACGTTGACGAGTGCGTCGAGCTGATTGAACGACTTCAGGTGCAACTCCACCGCCTTATGTGTGTCTTGCGAAGACGTCGCGTCAGCGGTCACCGTGATCACACGCTGTGGGTCGGCACCTGTCTTAACGAGTTTTTCATGCGCGGCATCCAAACGTCCCGCGTCCCGTCCGAGGATCGAGATGGAATAGCCTTGTGCGAGCAGAGTTTGCGCAATCGCGAGTCCAAGGCCAGATGATCCGCCGCTGACGATTGCGGCGGGGGGCGTTGTCGACGGTTGATGGTTCGCCATCGAGAGTGTTTCCTCAGTTGCTTAGCAAGCGAAGGGGCATCCGCTACATTGCTCATTTCGAAGCTAACGACAAGTTGCCGATCGTCGGCACTTCTTTCCCCAAGAGTCCTGTTTTATGTCACGTCCTCGATTGAACGAAGCCCGCACTAAAATTGTTGCCACCGTTGGCCCGGCGTGCGACAGTGTCGAGCAACTCTCCGCTCTGATTGAGGAAGGTGTCGATGTCTTTCGAATCAACAGTGCCCACGGCACGATCGAGCAGCACGCCGAAAAGCTCGCGAACATCCGCGAGGCGTCCACGCGGACCGGTTTTCCCGTCGGCGTCTTGATGGATTTGGCCGGGCCGAAGATTCGTCTGGGGGCTCTTCCCGTCGAGCCGTTGTGTTGTCAACTCGGGGCGAAGTTTGCTTTTGTCCGCGGCACCGATATCGTCAACGAAGGCGAACTGACCAGTACCTACCCGCGACTGATCGACGAACTCGAACCGGGCGACCGAGTGATGTTGGCCGACGGAACCGTCTCGCTGCAGGTGCAAAAGGTCACCTCGTCTCGGGCCGAATGCGTCGTGGTGGCCGCCGGTGAAATCCGCAGTCGTCAGGGCATTAACCTCCCCGGTGTGAAACTGTCTGTCGCGGCAATGTTGCCATCGGATATCGAAACGGCGATCTGGGCGGCCAAAAACGATATCGATTTCATCAGTCTCTCGTTTGTCCGCACTCACGAAGACGTTCGTAGTTTAAAAGACCTGCTCAATAGCTATGAATGCCACGCTTTGGTGATCGCCAAAATCGAAAAACCCGAAGCCCTGCACAACCTCGACCGAATCGTCGAGGAGGCCGACGGAATCATGGTCGCCCGCGGGGATCTCGGTGTGGAGATCGATGTCGCTGAAACGCCGGTCGCACAAAAGCGAATCATCGCGACATGCAAACGACTGATGAAACCGGTGATCGTCGCCACGCAAATGCTCGAGTCGATGCACCATAGCACCCGCCCGACGCGGGCCGAAGCATCCGACGTGGCCAATGCGGTGATGGACGGAACCGACGCATGCATGCTCAGTGGTGAAACCGCGATCGGTGACTTTCCCCGCGAGAGTGTCGCCACAATGAACCGTATCATGCGGAAAACCGAAGAACGGTTGCTCGGCACATTGCAGTTGCCCAATGGCAGCGTGGATGAATCGCATCGCACCACTCAAGCCATCACCCGCGCGGGGATGGATGTCGCCGAAGCGATCGGCAGCAAACTGATTGCGATCGCGACCCACAGCGGCGGCACTGCTTGGGTGAAAAGTAATACGAGATCGTTGATCCCCACGGTCGCCGTCAGCGATCATCTGGAGTCGGTCCGCCGGATGAATTTGTTCTGGGGGATCGAACCGATCTACTGCGAGAACATCGAAGACACGGATCATCTGATCGAGCAAGTGACACAGTGGGCATGCGGCCAAAACGAAGACGGTCACTCCATCATTGCTGTCGGAGACACGATGGTCGTTGTCAGCGGAAGCGATGTCGTGTCGGGTGCCGACAATGTGATATCGGTACACACATTATCTTAGCCGAACCCCTCTTGGCCGAACCACTCTTAGCCGAACCACTCTTGCCCGGCACCATCTTAGCTCGCCCCGATGCAACGCTTTCGCCTGACATAGCGTCACGCGTTGGCGGCTTTTGGGGTTGATCAGCCGTTCCGCCTTAACGGCGGTTATCAAACGTCAACAGGGGCCACCGCCCACCGGCTCATGGTTGTCATTCGGTGTACGACTAAATCCACAAATTGTTGGCGCGTTTTGCTACCCGAAAACCAGGCTGTCGCGTATCACAAGGCGGTTCGTCGCCGTCGGAACCAAAGGGCCGTCGCGGCACAAAGTAGCGGGATGCCGATGATTGCGATCGCTTGAGTCCACGCGCTCATCAGAACGATCTTGTGAACCAATGAATTGTGTTGGTCGGCCGTGACGGGCATCTGTCCGGTGTACTGTGCGACGTGATGCAGCAAACTGACCGCGAGTGATTGTGTCGGTATTTCTTGGTGACAGGACAGGCACGCACCGTGGCGACTCATCCTTGCTCGCTCTTCATTGTTCAGGGGACGCGACAGCTTGAAATGGTGGCCGATCGTTTGCAGTTGGTTGCCGTCTTCGTCAACGATCCGTGACCAATCGGCGGCCAGATGCTCGATCGGTTCCATCTGCGGCGTGGTCCGCTGCGGTAGGATTTCCCCGTCGATGGTCTCGAGGTCAATGGTCACGCGTTGGTTGGGGGAACGTGTCGGGCGACCGCCGTCGATTCCGAAACCGAGAGCCTTCTCGGATGTGTGGCATGATTCACAACTCCGTGCGTTCTTGGTCATGGTGTGAGGCTGCGTCGGCGACATGTCGATCGCGAGTTGGCCGTCTTGGCCGCCGCCTTCGGTGCCCTCGGGGGTCTTGAAAATGTGATTGGTCAGAATCGGTTCGCCATCGGCACCGAGGATCGTGACGCTCGGTTGGCATCCGGGGGCCAGAGGTGTGACGCGGCCTTCACCGTTGACGCCGAGCATCGGTTGTTCCCATCGCAGGTAGCTGCGTTGTTCGGTGATTTTTCCCGGGATCATCAGGTCTTTGTATTCCGACTCGCCACGGTCGGTGCGGTGTTCCGGTTCCCTATGCCGACGTCCCGCGGCAACCCAATCGAAGTTTGCTTTCGACTCGTTGCATTCGGGGCATTTATCCTTCTGACTGAAGTCAATTTTGACGTGGCACCCGTAGCACTGGGGCGTCCACGAGGCGTGGCAACTGTAGCATTCCATCTCCTTCAGGTGACTCGCGATACCGCTCATTGCGACGAGTCCGTTCTGGCTGAGTTTGCCGGTGTCCTTGATTTTTTTCAGCGTTGGTGTTCGCAGGTCTTTGCCGTTGGCCGTGTGCACGATGATGTCTTCGCCGTCGCGGACGACGTTCCCGTAAGGATTGCCACGCGCGGTCAACAGATAACCGTCGCCGGGCGGATAAATCGTGCCCTGCGAAGTGTGGGATTCGAGCTGTGTTGTCAGTCCCCGTGGTTCGCCCGTCGCGGATTCTTCCTCGAACTCGTCCATGAACCCGAGTGGCAAATCCCACGGATAAGCGTCCGGAGTTCCGTGGCAATCACTGCATTCGATCTGCACCGCTCCGAGATTGGCGGCGGCGAGGAAGCCGTCCCCGTGCACATCGATTGACGTGTGGCAGTCCTGGCACGTCATCCCTTTTTGATAGTGAACGTCCTGCTCCATCGCGATGTAGTGCTTGGAGTGCAACTTCGGTTGTCCGCTGCCGTCGGCTGCGAACGGAGACTCGTAGGGCGTTTCCATCAAACCTTGAAAAGACACACCAATTCGTTTTCCACGGTCGTGGCAGGTGGTGCAGGTTTCGACCGGAATCCCGGAATAGGTTTTATCGTGAACGGTCACCTTGGCTTCACGCGTTCCCTGGATGCTATGAACCAACATGTGCCCCGGAGTTTCGCGGTCGATTGTTTTGTCGTCGCCTTCGTAGAACCCTTCGTTGCCGTAGGGCACATGGCAGGAACTGCAGCCCATCCCGCGATAATCGCCCCGTGTTTGTCTGCCTTTGACGGCATGGTGGCAGCGTTGGCATTCTTGTCGAATGTAGGTAAAGGCAGCCAACGTCGGGTCTTCTTCGAGACGATCGAGTTCATCAAATCCGAGCGCGTCGGGCAATGCTTCGTGACGATCAACGAAGACCTGAGGTTCCATTTTCTTGAGCCTCTGCATGTACGCCTTGTAGGCATCCGTGCCGAGGCGGTCATTCGGATCGGCAGGGTTCTCAACGGCGTAGTTGCCGAACTTATGCTCGTAGCCGGTCAGACCACCGAACGCCCAACACACGCCCTGAATCTTTCCCGCTTCGGTCATCATCAAACTGCGCCACTGCACCTCAACGTGTTTAGGGTGGCAGGTTCCGCACGTTTGATCGTTGACCCATGGGGATCCTGGATCGAGATAGAACGAATCAGGATCCTCGCCGCCGTGTGCGATTTGTTTATCAACACGTTCGTTCGGATCGCCGCCGTGGCAGACAACACATCCGGCGGGGTCGCCGTGCTGCGTTCCCAGCGCGATGATCTGTTGCATCATTTCACTGCCGGCTTCGCGGATCAGTTCGATCTCGCCGTGACAGGCCATGCAGCCGCTCGACGCCGATTGCGGGAACGCGTCGATCATTCGCTCGGCGGCCACGTCGGGCGATGAAAAGATGCCTGTGCCTAAGACAAAAATCGCTGCGGCACGCCAAAGCAATCGGTGGAAAAGGTGCATGGGCGGCAGCAATCAGTGGAGCACGGGAGAGAAGAGCCAAGAGAAAGAACGCTCAGCTTAACCCGATTCATTCGCCACTCGGAGGTGGATACCCATGCGGGAAGCAAGATCGGCAACGAAAAATCGCTGCCGATGCTCATGTTTCAACCGCCTCGCAAGAGGCGATGCCCCAGCCCCGGTGGGCTGGATTCGAAGAATGGCTGCGTCTCGGGCCCGAGCACAATCGCCCGACGCCAACTTCCAAACGCACGCGTGGACTATTCGTCGGTGACGCAGCCTTCCGAAGCGCTCTTAACACATTTGATGTATTTGTAGAGCGTGCCGCGGGTTGCCTTCAGTGGCGGGGCGGTCCAGGCTTCACGGCGGGCATCCAGTTCGGAGGCGTCGACCTCGACATCGAGCGAGTTCGTTTCCGCATCGATTGTGACGACGTCGCCGTCGCGGATCAATCCGATCGGGCCGCCCACCTGGGCTTCCGGAGTAATGTGGCCGACGATGAATCCGTGACTGCCGCCGCTGAAACGTCCGTCGGTCAACAACGCGACGTCGCTGCCCAAACCGGCACCCATGATGGCACTCGTCGGGGTCAGCATTTCGGGCATGCCCGGGCCACCTTTGGGGCCTTCGTAGCGGATGACGACGACGTCACCTTTCTGAATCTTGTTTTGTTCGAGTGCCGCGAGCATGTCCTCTTCGCTGTCGAAGACACGGGCCGGGCCGGAGAACCGCAGGCCTTCCTTGCCGGTGATTTTTGCCACTGCGCCTTCGGGAGCGAGCGATCCGCGAAGGATGCGAATGTGACCGCTCTTTTTGATCGGGGCGTCGATCGTCGAAACAATCGTCTGTCCCTCTTTGAGCGAAGGCAGCTCTTGTAGGTTCTCGGCGAGTGTTTTGCCGGTGACGGTCATGTGGCCGCCGCGGATCAAACCTTGCTCGAGCAAATACTTCATGACCGCAGGAGTTCCGCCGACGCTGTGCAGGTCCTCTTGCACGAACGCGCCGCTCGGTTTGAGGTCGGCGAGGTAAGGCGTCCGATCGCTGACCTTCTGGAAATCTTCGATCGTCAGAGGAACGTCAACGGCGCGAGCCATCGCGATCAAGTGCAGCACCGCGTTGGTGCTGCCGCCGAGAGCCATCAACGTCACCATCGCGTCTTCGAACGCTTCGCGGGTCATGATGTCGCGAGGTTTGATGTCTTTTTCGAGCAGGTTCAGGATCGCCTTGCCGGCTCGGTGGCACTCGTCTTTCTTTTCGTCGTTCTCGGCGGGGATGCTGGCCGAGTACGGCAACGCCATGCCGAGGGCCTCGATCGCGGTTGCCATCGTGTTGGCGGTGTACATCCCGCCGCATGCTCCCGCACCCGGGCAACTGCGACGAACGATTTCGGTGCGTTCTTCTTCGCTGATCTGCCCCGAGATGAACTGCCCGTAACATTGGAACGCGCTGACAATGTCGAGTTTCTGGTCTTTGTAGTGTCCCGGTTTGATCGTGCCGCCATAGACCATGATCGAAGGACGGTTGAGTCGTCCCATCGCGATCAAACATCCCGGCATGTTCTTGTCGCAGCCCGGCAACGTGATCAACGCGTCATACCACTGGGCACCCATGATCGTTTCGATCGAATCGGCGATCAGGTCGCGACTCTGCAACGAGAAACTCATCCCGTCGGTACCCATCGAGATACCGTCGCTGACACCGATCGTGTTGAAACGCATGCCGACCAAGCCCGCGTCGACGACACCTTTGCGAACCTCCGCGGCGAGATCGAGCAGGTGCATGTTGCAACTGTTCCCCTCATACCACATGCTTCCGATACCGACCTGAGGTTTGTTCATGTCTTCAGGAGTCATGCCGGTCGCGTACAGCATCGCCTGCGAAGCACCTTGGCTCTTGGGCTGGGTCACGTGGCGGCTGTACTTGTTAAGAACGCTCTGGTCGGTTTCGGGGGTGGTGCTCATGTGAAAATCGGTAGGTTTCGTTTTTTCAGAATGGGGGAAACGATATGACAGGTGACCCCAGAGTATGATCGCTAACTCGATATCAACAAAGATGAGGCAAAAATGACGCGTTTGACTGGCCGGTTTGCCGTTTTCACCGCATTCCTGTTGACGATTGGTTCTCCCGCTCTCGCACAGGACCGTTCCGAATCAGGAAAACCCGGTCCGGGGAACGACCGTTCACTGCTGAGCGATGTGTCCGACAAGGAGTTCTCGCTCCGTTCACGCCCATTATTTGATGGGACTGTTTTGGCCGGATGGGAAGGCAACGCCTATTGGTTTCATACCGAGGGCACTGCGGTCGTGGCGGGGCGATTGAGTGAACGGATTCCCGAAAACCAATTCCTTTGCACGACCGAGACCTTTGGTGACTTCGATTTGCGGATGGAGGTTCGCATGCGGGGAACGGATCCGAACGCCGGCGTGCAGTTTCGATCACGAAGGCCGCGTTCGAGCGACAAAATTCCTGCCAACGAAGTGATCGGCTATCAGGCCGACATGGGAAACGCGTGGGGCCGATCCGTTTGGGGAGCACTCTATGACGAATCCCGCCGGCGGAAGATGCTCGTCGAGCCGGACACGCCGTTCGAGGTCCAGTGGTCGCAAACGCAACCGGATAGCAGCACCGAAGAGGCATCCGGCGAGCCGCGTGACGGCTGCGAGCCGGGTGAGTCGGGCGTTCCCGAATCGCAGTGGGTGCCCATGCGGATCGTCTGTAAAAAGGACCAGATCGAGATTTTTCTCGACGGTCATCGAACGATTCAGTACACCGAAACGGACCCCGAGATCCCACGATTCGGTGTGATCGGTTTGCAAATCCACAGCGGCCCGCCCGCCGAAGCCTGGTACCGGAACATCCGAATTTTGTCGCTTTGAACCGATCATCCGAAAAACAATCGTGCGAGTGTCGTGCCGCGTGCAACTTTTGTCCCGGACGAGGGTTAAACCGATGTCTCGGCAACCAGTCGGCGAGTCCGATGAAGGTTGTTTCCTGACGCCCCCCAAACAAAATGGTTCCTCGATTGGATGAGTCGAAATTGATGACTGACTTGCGAACGCCGCGTCTGATACTTGTTGCGCTGATTTGGGCTACGTCTGTGGCTGCGTCATCGGCCGATGATTTTTATCTAACGATCGGAGGCGGGTACGCGCCGTCGGGCAACCAGGCTTCGCTCGAACGGAACGTCATCTTTTCGCAACGCGTTCTCGAAGAAAAGAACGTTCCCGCGGATCGGCAAACGGTTCTTTTCGCCGATGGTGGCAAACCGGAGGCCGATTTGCAGGTGATCGATCGCAAATCGATTCCAACGGCGAACCAGTTGATGGCTGAGTTTTTCGGCAGCCAAACGGACCTCGGGTTGTCGTATCGCAACCACCGGGTGCCCAACGTGGGTGGAGCGACCAGTGTTGCGAACATCCGGCGGTGGTTTGAGTCAGTAGGGCCGTCGATGCAGGATAACGATCGGCTGTTCCTGTACGTGACCTCTCATGGCAACGGCAGTCGGTCGCGAAGCCAGCCCTATAATACGTCGATTTCACTGTGGGATAACGAGCGCCTCGAAGTGACCGAATTGGTCGAGATGCTCGACGAACTGCCCGAAGGTGTTCGCGTCATCGCGGTCATGGTCCAGTGTCATGCCGGTGGGTTTGCCAGGTTCGTCTACAACGAAGGTGACCCGGACCAAGGATTGTCGAAGCAATCACGATGCGGTTTTTTCGCGACCGTGCACGATCGTCCCGCTGCCGGTTGCACGCCGGACGTCGACGAGTCCACCTACGTCGAATACAGCACGTATTTCTGGGAAGCGATCGCCGGACATAACCGTTTGAATCAGCCGGTCGAATTGCCCGACTACAACGGTGATGGTCATGTTTCGTTTGACGAGGCTCACGCGTACACGCTTCTTTCGAGCGATACGATTGATTTGCCGATCAGCACATCGAGCGAGTTTTTGTCGATCGAAAGTCGGTTCGAAAGCAACCAAAACCCTGACCTGCTGCCGCGTGATTTGGACTACGACGAAGTTCTGCGGTTGGCGACACCGGCAGACCGCGCGGTGCTCGAAGGTTTGTCTGAACAACTCGAATTGTCGGGCCAGGATCGTCTCGCCCAAGCCGATCGGTTGAAGAATCCGAGGCAATCGCAGCGGCGTGGTCGTTTTCGCGGACGCAGCGAAACACCGGTGGATCGGTTGCGACGGCAAATCGCGTCGAGTTTGAAAAGCCGCTGGCCTGAACTGGCGAATCTGCTCAATCCGGTCGCGGTGGATTTGCTAACCACACGAAGCGCCGACTTTGTTCATGCGGTCGAGAGCCACCCGGAATACTCGCGGTACCGAGAACTCGCCGATGGTGAATCCGCCGAGATGAGCGATCGAGAGAAACGGGTGAAGTACGAACGGTTTATCCTCGCGATGGAGAACGTGATTCTGCGCGAGAATCTCGTGCGGATGGGGGATGCCGATGCGATCGCACACTTCCAACGGATCGTGGAAGGCGAAAGTTGTGTCATCGGCGACTAAGAATTCGACAGAGAGCGGCACTTCGTTCTGGCAGACGGTTTTCGGTGACGCGTCCACACGGATTGGGCAGGCCAACTACAGTCTGCTCGTTGTGGGCGTGCTTTGTCAGTGCGTTACGATCGCGATCACCTGGCTGCTCTGGCAAGCCCGCGTTACGCCTCCGCATTTGCCCACGTTTGACGTGCCTCAGTTTTCGTTCGGATGGTTGCTGATTGCTTCGCTCGTCGGGATTTTGATTCGGCCACGCACGGGGCTCGCGATCCACTGGGGACTGCTCGTCGTTGCGGCGATATTCGACCAATTTCGTTTGCAACCGCAGTTCTTTTCCATCGCGGTTTTGATGACCGCCTGCGTGTCTGACGTCGGACACCGCGTCGCACGTTGGTCGTTGGTGTCGACGTGGGTGTGGGCGGGGCTGCATAAGTTGATTTCCCCGGATTGGTTCGGTTTCGCATCGCACTGGTTGGTTGCCCGCAGCGGTTTTGACGCCGATTCGAGCTATCTCGGATTCGCGTTAACGGTCGCCCTCGTCGAGTTGGCTGTTGGGGTGCTCGCGATCTTTCGTCCTCGTTGGGCGGCGCCGGCGTGTTTGATCATGCACCTGGGGATCGCGTTGACGATTTCACCTTTCGTGTTGAATTGGAACGAGAGCGTCTTGCCCTGGAACCTTTCGGTTGCCGTAATCGGGACCTGGGTGATGCGAACGACGAAGGCGTGGCGGCCGGTTTGTGCGTGGGAAACGGCCGTCTGTGCGGTGGCTCTGATCGGTCCGGTCGGTTTTTACGGTGGCTATGTCGATCACGGTTTTTCCGGGGTGCTGTACTCGGCATCGATCCCGCAGGGCTTGATTACGACGCCGGCGGGCACACGCCCGATCGAAGGATGGGGAGAGTTGCGTGTCCCTTTTCCAAAAGAACGCCGGACGATTCGCAACTACTTTCGACAGGTCGCGCAACCGGGAGACAAACTGCACCTCGCCGATCCGCGGCCTTGGCTAGATGATGCGTTTTATGTGTTGGACGCAGAGCATCGAGTTCAACCGATCAACCGAGACGCTTTTTTTGCAGGCGTTCCCATTGAGAGTTTCGCAGACGAAAAGAACAGGCACGGCTCGAGTAGCAAACCACCCGAGATCAGCGGCGTCGGCCACGACAGTCGACGTTCTAAGTTCGAATTACGCAAAGCGGGCGTGCGGATGTTGCGTCGAGGCGAAAACCAGCCGATCTTTGCCGTCGAGTTCACAACCGAAACGTTCGATCCCGCCCTGTTATCGTATCTCGAAGGGTTGCCTAATTTGATGCAGATTCAGTTTGCGGGAACCCGCATCCAGGACGCGGATCTCGCCGCTCTGAAAAACTTGCGACTGCTCACCGGGATCGGTCTCGACCAAACAAAGGTGACCGATCAAGGAATCAGGCATCTGAGTGAGTTGCCGTTTCTGCAGTATGTCGGTTGCGAAGAAACGGCGATCACACCCGAAGGTTTGGCTGCCGTCATCAAGCCGATAGAGTCGTTTGGCGATTGAGCGCGAAACGCGGTCAATCGCTAGTCGTAACGGGCTTGATAGGTTCGCCTCTGTTCGCAACGTCTTCGTTAGAAGCGGGTGTTCGTCAACACAGCGTCAATGGCTGCGAAGCGGTTGTTGCGGTCGCGGTCGTTGTTGCCATCGTTGCGTCCGTCGTTGCGGTCTCGATCATTCCGGTTGTCCCCGGTCGAGTCGTCAGTAGAGGCAACTGCGAAGTCCGCTGCCACGCTCGCGGCGATCGCGCTGCCGACTTCTTGGCCCACGGTATCATCGAAATCAAAGTGAATGCCGAGGTAGACTCGACTGCGACCGTTTTCTGCCATCGCTTCACTGAACGAATTAAACGAGCGAACCGCATCGTCCAGGTCGAGCCCGTAGGCTTCCTCTAACTCGGGGTTTTCTAACAGGAATTCCAATTCCTCCGAAACGAGGTCAAAGGCGATGTCATCGGTGCCATAGAATTCCTGCAGTGATGCAAACAGAGCACCGCCGAACGTCGCATGACCGGAAATGTATGTTGGGAATTGTGGCGTGAACCCGGTGAGGTCTTCGCCGTTGGGGGCACCCAATGCGACCCAATCAACGTCGCCTTCGGTTAGGTCGTTGCCGTCGTTGTCGCCGGCCTGGATCGCGGTAACAGGACGCCAGAACTCTTCGCTGAACTTCGTATCCCACGCCACGATCCCCGCGTCAGCCATCGCCACGGAGGCTTGAGCGAACAAGGCCGCGTTCTCTTCCATCGAGTTACCTTGTTGCTCGGCAACCTGCAACAGGACATCGTTAAAGAGTGCCAGGGGTGTTCCCAACCCTTCACGATCATAGGCCCAGAAAATACCTGCTTCGGTTTGGTCGGCGGTTCGGATTTCGCTGTCGAGTGAACCCAGTTCCAAGACCTCGTTGTACGACTCTGCGTATTCTTCGCTGGTCAAGTCGGGCGGAGAGACGGGTGAAAACTCATCGACCGAGTTGATCGCGAACGTGTCGACGTTGCCCCATGATGGTCCCCAGGCGGGCACGTCCGGATTGAGCGGATCGGCTTTGAAGTAGCCGGCTTCTTCGGTGTATTCATAGGTGCCGTCGATATCCGAACCGTCGTTGGCACGTATGGCGAGAATCGTGTTGCCGATCTCGCTGCCCAGGGCGACACTCGCCTCCGTGGTTCGGTCGGACTGTGCTGAGTCGAGGCTCGACTCAAGAAATGCGTCGAGTGATTCCTGTTGGTCGGGATACAAGTTGCTCAACACCGTGTACGCAGCTTGGGAAGCGGCGACTTCGGCGGACAGCCCGGTGTTGCCACTCAGGTCGATCGGGTAGTCGTAGAACGTGTCCGCGTCGTCTCCGTTGGTGGCGATCCCAACCGCGTCATAAATGGCGAGGTTCAGCATCGCCATCGAACGCGACGCGTATCCGGGGTTTTGCAGCGACCCGTCGGTGTCAGCGAGGATCTCGCCGAACAAATCGTTCCACGCCAACACGACATCCGAGCTCTCGTTTTCGACTTCATCGTTGTCGACGTTGTCGTCCTGGTTTCGGTCGTTATCGCGGTCGCTGTCTTGTCCATTGTTATCGGGGAGTTCGTCTGTCGGGTTGCGATCGTTCAAGTCGTTGTTGCCGCGGTTGAGGCGGTTGATGACCATCAACGCGTCGACCTCGGAATTGCGGCCATCGTTGTTGACGTCCGTCATGCGTCCCCGACCGTCCGATTCATTGTTGGCGGATTGATCGCCCCGTGTTTGCCGATTGAGTTCGTTGATGATCGTCAGTGCATCGAGCGACGTGACTTGGCCGTCTTCGTTGACGTCCTCTGGCATTAACTCGTTGTGAAAGACGTTGGCAGCCAATAATTGCCGAGTTTCGAGAGACTCGGTACGTAATCGACGCCGCGTAGTTGATCGCTTTCGAGACACAGTGACACCTTTCGCGCAGAGATAAGAAGTGGTCAGCCGATGGATATCGGCCTACTACCAAGGGCAAATAGGTGACAATTATGTCACGCATTTCTTCGGCGATTCCGCCGTTATCTCACCCAGTCAAGACGACAATCACCCGCTCCCAAGTTTCATTGTCTGGGTTCCGAGCCGTGGTTTCCTTTGCGCAGGTGCTCAGACACACGAGAGCGATTCACCCAGACGGCGGCGTATCGGTCTTGTTTGCGTCGACATCACTGGACGCGGCGGTGTCCATTAACGTGACGGCGTGAGCGTTTGGAACCGAAGGGTTATTAGCCGCTCGGCGTTGGTCGCGGTTTTGGCCGGTTCGGTTTTACAGAGGTAGATCTGCCACTCGACTGATTGCGGCGCTTTCGTGGAAAATTCGTGCGATGTGAATTTCATCATTTCCCGTCCCAGGTCGCACGTTCTCCCTTGGCCAGCGTGAACTCGCGTTTTTCGTCGCCGTAGCGAACCGTTACCGGATTGCCGTTGACCGATTCAATCGTGGCTTCGGTCAGTTGGCCGTCTTTCCATTGGATGTCAACTTCGAAGCCACCTCGGGCACGTAGGCCTTGCACCGAACCGCTCGGCCAAACGCTTGGGAGGGCGGGTAAAAGATCAATCCCACCGTCATGACTCTGCAGCAGCATTTCGGCGATCGCCGCGGTTCCGCCAAAGTTGCCGTCGATTTGGAACGGCGGGTGAGTGTCAAACAGATTCGTCAACGTCATCTTTCGCAGGAGATTCGACAGCAGTACGTGAGCTCGTTCGCCGTCGTGGAAACGGGCCCAAAAGTTGACCTTCCACGCCATGCTCCAACCTTTCCCAGAGTCACCACGGGCTTCGAGTGATTTGCGTGCGGCTTCGTAGAGTTCGGGCGTCGCGTTCTTGGTGATCTGTTTGCCGGGATGCAGCCCAAAGAGGTGGGACGTGTGGCGATGATGAGGATCGGTTTCGCCATAGTCCTCAATCCATTCCTGTAACCGCCCGGTCGTGGGGCTGATCTGCAGGGGCTGCAGGTTCGACAGGGCGGTTTCGATTTGTTTGCGGAATTTCGTGTCGAAACTTCCCGTCGGGTCGATCGCTTCGTTGGCTTCCAATAGCCCTGTGAACAAATCGTGAATGATCTGCAGGTCCATCGTGGCGGCATAGGTGAACTCGGATTTGGTACCGTCGTCTTTGATAAATTCGTTTTCGGGAGAGTGGGACGGGTTGGTGACCAGTCGACCGGCGGCCGGAGTTCCCGCGGGGGCTTCGATTAAGAAATCCAGCATAAATTCAGCGGCACCTTTCATGAGTGGGTAAGCACGTTCACGCAGGAACTGCTTGTCGCCGCTGAAACGATAGTGCTCCATCAAACCACGACTCGCCCACGCCGCACCCATCGGCCAAATCCCCCAAACTCCGTCCGCCGGTGCTGTCATCCCGTAGATGTCCGACAGGTGGTGCAGCGTCCAACCGTCGGCTCCGTAATGGACCTTGGCCGTTTTTTCGCCGAACGGCACGAGGCTCTCGACATAATCGAAGAAAGGCATGTGGCACTCGGGCAGATTGCAGACCTGCGCGGGCCAGTAATTCATTTGGAAGTTGATGTTGAAGTGATAGTCACTGTTCCACGGCGCGTCGTAGTGATGGGCCCATTTGCCTTGCAGGTTGGCGGGCAGGTATCCGGGGCGCGAACTGCTGATCAATAGGTAACGACCGAACTGAAAATACAGCGATACGAATTGTGGGTCTTGTTTGCCTTTCTTGACCGCCTGCAGTCGTTCGTCGGTGGGCAGGTTGACGGCGTCAGTCGACCCCAAGTCGAGCCTCACGCGGTTAAAGAGTTTTTGGTGTTCCGCGACGTGCGTGGTCCGTAGTTCTTCGTAAGCCGGGGTTCCGATCGCCGCTAAGAAATCTTCGCAGCGTTTCGTCGCGTCGCCGGAAATGTCTGTTGCGTTGTTGTAGCTCGTCGCACCGACGAGCAGCAGCGTCACGTCGTTGGCATCGGAAACCTTCAGTTCGCCATTGGTGCATTCGACGCTGCCGCCTTGGACGATCGGACGCAGTTGGGCTTCGTAGTCGATGCCGAGTTTGCCACGCAGAATCAGACGGTTGTCTGACGCCGATTGAGTCGTAGCGTTGTCGCGGGCGAGTCGCGCGGTGAAGTGGATGCTGCCCGGTTGACTGGCGGTCAGACGCACGACGATCGCTTGGGCGGGTTCACTAACAAACACTTCGCGTGTGTACTCGGTCCCATCGACGCTGTACTGCGTTCGGCTGATCGCGGTGGTGAGGTCGAGGTCGCGTCGATAACCTGAGACCGTTTCGGTGTCAGGGAAGTCCAGGATGAGATCGCCGAGCGTTTGATAGGATTTGACCTTCATCGGGTCACCCATCATGTTGCGACCCGCGATCCGAGTTGCCTCTGCGTTTTTTCCTTCGAAGAGCAACCGGCGAACTTGCGGCAGTGCTTCGAGTGCGTTGGGATTGTTGTAATCCGTCGGAACGCCGTCCCAGACGGTTTCTTCGTTGAACTGAATGCGTTCGCTATTAACGCCACCGAATACCATCGCGGCGAGTCGGCCGTTGCCGACGGGAAGTGCCTGCGTTTCCCAACGTGTTGCCGGTTTGCGGTACCACAGGGTGAGCGGCTCGGTTGGCGGGGAGGCGTCTTCGGTGAACCCCATGTCCGCCTTGGGGTTGTTGCTCTCGTCGACGATAGGTCGGGCGGCGGAAACGGGGAACGATCCGAACAGCGCGGCGGTTATGATAAACAGCAAAACCCGATGCATTCTTGATACCTCTGTGTAAGCAGGACTTCTCGTCTATAGAGCCATTGGAGGGGAGTATCGTAATCGAAAGCCCCCTAATGAACATCCACAGGAATCGACCCTGTCGCAAGATTTCGTGTGGTGTCGCGAGAATCGCTTAACATTTGAGAGTTTGAGGTCCCTGAAAGCAGGTTCTCGCGAACGATTTCGTGATCGAGCCAACTCTAACGAACACAATTCGGACGAACATTGCGTTCGTGTTTTGTTTTGGCGTCGCTGGTTTGTGGTTCTCCTGCGAATGCAGCGTTTTGCCGTCGAGCATGGCATCCCCTGTCCTGGGACGCGAACAGCAACGATGCGGTATCGAACGCGTTGACGGCCAGGTAAGCTCACTTGAAAACGCGCCTCACCGGTTGAGGTTCGATTCCCTCTCACGCTAGACAAATACTCTCATGAAATCGATGCTTCTTTGTTCACTCTTTGTGTGCGTGTTTGCGACCGGATTGTTCGCCGCCGAGGGTGAACCCATTGCCGTGCGGTCGTGGCCCAACGGTGTGGTCTCGATTGAAAACCAATGGGGGTTGTCGCTCGCGATTGTCCCACACGCAGAAAAAAATGTGTCTGTCCCCGATGACGTTGATCAGGTCGTCGTCGTGGAACAGGCAGAGTGGGAACACGCGCTGTCGCGCCTACCGAATCAGTCCGAGACAAATTGGCGGCGGTCTTCGTCGCATTCGATAACGGACGCCAACGCGATGACGGTTCGCTCGATGGGACCGACGATGATTCGCGTCGATGTCGATGGCGTCGGTGTGGTTGTTTCGATTGGGGATTTGTCGCCGATCGAGAGTGGCGATTCGGCGGGCGATTTCGTTGACGTGGACGTCTTCGTGCTCTGCAATGTTGGGCCTGAAAAAATGGCGGATGGATCGCTAGGCAGTATCATCGAGGTAGTCAATCCTCGTTATGTGCTGCCCTTGGCCGTGGATCCCAATCGGGTAACACGCGGAGGCCGAACGGGCAACACGTTTGCCGTATCGGCATCGCAGCGCGGTCCAGAAGAAACCGAAACGGTTCTCCTGAGTCAAACACCATGGGAGATGCCGGAAGATCTCGCGGCGATGTTTGACGCGATGGAAAACGCGTGCCAAGAGTCGCAAGAGGTCTTTGCCGAGTTGTCAGTGTCGCAGTTGAACTTCCGGCCGGCAAACGGAACCCATACACCTCGGTGGAACGCCGAGCACATGATGGGGCGACAATTGCTGTTCTTTTCTCAGATCTATCACGCGATCGATCCTGCCGTGACCGTGATGGATCTCAATCCAAAGCAAATGCCAGAGGATTACGAGTTCGCGCATGCGGATTGGGATGGTGTCGAAGAGGCTCGTCAGATGCAGCGGGTCAGTGACTTCTGTCGCCGGTTTGCCTACCTGCTCGACGGCATCGAACTCAACGAAAAGGCACCGGGCAGTCGATGGCCATCGCTGCGGGCATTGTTGGTTCAAATGCAAAAGCACTACGGCGAGCACACCGCGAACACGCAGAAGAAGTTCGCGTTACCCGGATGGCCTCAGGCGAGTGGCGAATCGGAATAACCGTAGGTGTCGAGACGTATGTGATGTCAGTCGAGCGGTAGCACGTCGACACTGACTTTCAACATCGGTTGTCCTCCGCCCATGACGATTCCACGCATCGGGCTGATGTCGTCATAGTCTCTTCCGAGGCACATCGGGATGTGGTCGGTGCCGGTGCGGACGGCATTGGTGGGGTCGAAATCAACCCAACCGATCTCGGACCCTGCGTAAACGCTGATCCACGCGTGCGATTCGTCACTGCCGACGAGTCGAGGTTCGCCTTCGGGTGGATAGGTTCGTAGGTATCCGCTGATGTAACGGGTGGGCAATCCGAGACTCCGCAGGCACGCGATTTGGACGTGCGCGAAGTCTTGGCAAACGCCCGCTTTCATCAGGAACGCGTCCTCGGTGGTCGTGTTGACATCGGTGGCTTGCGTGTCGTAGCGGAAGTCGTTGTGAATGTGTTTGGTTAACGCGTCGACCGCATCGACAATGCTGGTGTGAGGTTGCATGATTTCGCGCGCGTAGTCGGCGAACTTTGGGCTGAGTTCGATACGCGGCGATTCAAAGACAAACTCGCGTGCGTCCCAGTCGACCGGTTTGTCACCTCGACGGACCATCGATGCGAGTTCGGTCCAGGCCGGTGCGGAGGCGAGGTTTTCGGCATCGGGGGCCGAAACGGTCACGCGACTGGTCACTCGGACGAGCAGAGACTGATGCAACGATTCGATCGAAAACGAGTCGACCATGTTGCCGTAGTAGTCCGGGTGCCGGAGGATCGATGCTGGTGCAGGATCGATCTCCACTTCGCACGAATGGCATTTCAGTTTGGCTTGATTACGTGGCCGCATCCGAAGCTGGTTCTGACACAACGCCACCGGTTCGCTGTAACGGTACGCCGTCTCGTGGATGATTCGGTAGTTCGCGGTTTGAGTCATCAGGAGAGAGCGTGGGGAACGGTTGAGAGCGTGGGGAAAAGGCGGTCAGGGGTGGCGTTGTTTGAGTGTTCGACGTCTGCGTGTTCTACGTCTGAGTGATCGACGTATGGGGAACGCGTTTGAGGTTGCGGGAAGATCGGCTCGCCGGTTGCTATGTCGGCTTTTCGGCCGGACCGGGCGGATGCAGTGCGAGTGGAGGGAGTGTTTTGGATGGTTCGCCGGTGAGCGACTGAGAGACCGATGTGTGAATCAAATATCGGGCTTCCAATGCGTTGGCGAGCTTCGGCATTCCGATGCACACCTGTTCGAGCAATTCAGCGAGAGCACCACGCTCCTGGTTTGCCCCGCACTGGGTGAGTTTGACGATGTCGGCCACGAGCAACCGTCGCATCAGGTCCGCGGCGATCCGTTCATCCGCACCCAACCCGACTTGCGACGCCGATGTGGGAAGTTCCAGGAGAACCTGTTCGATGTCCTGCAGTTGGAACCTGAGCGAACGAGGGTTGGATTCGTCGGTGACCAACAGGTCGATGGTGGGGGCCGGTTGGACGAGTGACAGATAGCGCGATCGATACGTCATCAATGAGTCGGTCGCGTCCAAAATCGCTTCGCAAAGATTGCTTTCGTTTGCCAGTGGCGCCGTCATCGTCGCGTTGAGCAATTCAGCGGTTTGGTGAGCCCGTTCGATACGGCGTCCGAGCAAAACGAAACGCCAGCCATGCGTCCGGGTCAAGCTCTCCGCCGACAGTCCGCTGAACGCGAGCAGCAGCGTCACGCAGTGATTGAGTCGTTCGATCGCCGCGATCACGTTGGCACCGCGAGGTCGACTTTGCACGACGATCTCGTTGTGAAGGCTGCGCAGAATCCGGTACGCGTCCAGTGAGATCCGGTCGCGGACCGCCGATGCGTTTCGCAGGGCACCGACCGCGGCGGATTGGAGTCCTCGGGAGGTGCCGCAATCGAACACGCTCGCGGGCAACATCAGGTCGAGTTGCGGCATCGCGCGGCCGAGCCCCTCGATCGCGTAGTCGGGTTCGAGTTGCCCCATCGCGGCGAGAGCTTTGACGAGATGCGGCATCTCGGACAGTTCATCGTACTCATCTTCACCGGCCAAACGCGTTAGCGTCGTCCGCAGTAATCGTGCGATCGATTCGCACCGCTCGGTGTATCGTCCGAGCCAGAAAAGATGCTCGGCAACGCGGCTGGGCAGTTCCGCCCCACTGCGGCGAAGGCGGATTGTTTCGGATTCGGGAGACAACAACGTTGCCTCGTGGTCGATCGGCTCATCGCTGACGATCCAGCAGTCTTGCGTCATTTGTCCGCTCGTCGGGGAGCGGCCGAGCAAATCTGGTTTCGGGCTCACGCGAGCCAACCCACCAGGGAGGACCTCGATGCCGTCCGCTGTTTGCAATTGGAACGATCGCAGCGTGAGGTGCCAGGGCTGTAATTTTCCATCAACCCACACCGGCGTCAGGCTGTGCGAGAGGCGTTCTTGTCCGACATAGCGATGCGGGTTGGCTTTGATCTTTTGAATCAGTCCGGCCTTCTCTTCCGATGTCATGTACTCAGGGACGGACGGTTTGGCATCGTTGACCGAATAGGCGCTGCGGATGATCAGTTTGTCGAGGTTCTCCAGAACGAACTGACACGGGCCTTCGTCGCCGCACCAATAGGTGGCGACGCTCGGCAAGAGCAGATCTTCCCCGAGCAGTTTTCTCGCCGAGGCGGCCAAGAACGGCAGCAACGCCGGCATCTCCGCGATGGCGGCACCGATCGCGTTGACGACCGACACATGACCGCCGCGGATCGTTTGCAGCAACCCTGTGCAGCCTTCCATCGAAAGTGGATCGAGTTCGAGTGCATCACATTTGCGGTCTGAAACATGACGCCACAGGACCTCAATCGGTAACAACCCGCCGAGTGTTTTTAGGTTCAGTCGTTCGCCACGGACGGCGAGGTCACGGCCCTGAACGAGCGTGTAACCAAGATATCGGGCGAGGTACGCGTCCTCGAATTCGCGGTAGCTGCCCGGACCCGGGGTCAGCAACGCGACACGTGGGTTGTCACGTGCACGAGGTGCGAGTGAGCGGAAGTGTCCTCGGAGCGATTCAAAGAAAGGGGCCAACCGACGAACGTTGGCTCGTCGATGCAAATGCGGCAGCGCACGGCTGAGAACGATTCGGTTTTCCAACAGGTAACCCAGCCCGCTCGGGGCGCGTGTGCGGTCGCCGGTAACCCACCAGCGTCCACTATCGCCGCGAACGACATCGAACGCGGTAACGTGCAGGCGGCGGGACATGCCTTCCTTGGCCATCGCGGCGGCTTCGTCTTCGCTCGACTTTGCCGAACGTCCGAGACGGTGATAGGCGCGGTAGAAACGCGGGTTGCCCCAAACGAGTTCCGGGGGGATGACACGGTCGGTGACCAAGTGCTGCGGACCGAGGAGGTCGTCGAGCACGGCTTCGAGGACGCGAACGCGTTGGGCGAGTCCGTCCGCGAGTCCGACCCAATCCTTTTCTTGGAATGCCACCGGCAGCGCGGCCAACTGCCAGGGACGCGACGGGTCCACCGGCGTCGTCGTCCCCTTGGCTCCGGGACCTCCCCTGTTACCGTTTTGTTCGAGCGGGCCGGTGCCCAATGCCCCACTGCCGAGGACACCGCTGGGGAGTGCCGTGTTGCCGCCCGCCGCAACGCCTTGCGGGCCCGTTGTCAGCGGATTGACGACACTCGCGGGAGCATTGAAGTCTTGGTTGCCGTCGGACGGTTTTTGATTGGCGTCGACCTGGAACGTCAGCCCGTTTTCGCGAATGAGCTGTTCGATTTGCTGCGAACGCTCGTTCAGACCGGACGGGCCGATCCGGTTGAGCGTGCTCTCGACGGTCGCCCAGTGGGGACGAACGGCACCGTTTTCATCGCGGGATTCGTCGAAACGGCCCGCCTGTTTTTCATAATTGGCGAGCGATAGTGGGGGTGCGATGGTGGTCGACAATGTGGTCTGGGCTCCGGTTTGAATGCCGATAGGGCGGTTGCATTAACCTCCCTTCCGATCGACTACCCGCCTTGAGCACGCCGATTTACGAATGCTTATTTTAGAGCCGTCGCAAATCCATGGTAACCGGGTACGGTTCCGAACCGACCACGGGTGGCAAATTAGGGACAACTATTTCTCCACCTGTCATCGTGAACGCATCGAATCTTGCCGCACGTCGGGATTCGGCCTCCTTCGCGTTGATCGGGAAATTCTCGCTCGATACGCCACCTGGGTGTACGGCGTGGTATGTGCACCCCCCGACGCTGCGGCGAGCCTTCAAATCGATGAGGTCGAATTGCAGTGGTGTGTGGATCCCGATCGTTGGGTGGAGACAACGCGGCGGTTGCCACGCACGGTATTTCACACCGGCCACGCCCTGGCCGGTCACACCGGTTTTGTGCAACGGCACACGGTGGCCGAAGCACGTCACCGCAAACCGATTGGGATCCATCCCTTCGACCAGGATCTGCAGTCGTTCGAGCGACGAGTCGACGAACCTCGCCGTTCCGCCCGAACCGGGTTCCTCGCCCATCACGTACCAGGGTTCGATCGCGCTGCGGAGTTCCATCCGCACCCCGTCAATGACGAGTTCGCCCATCAACGGGAATCGGAATTCGTGGTGCGGTGCGAACCAATCGGCCTTCACCGGCGAGCCATGTTGTTGAAGTTCCCCGGTCAGTTTCTTCAGGTCGTCCCACACGAAATAGGGCAACAGATAGCGGTCGTACAGCATGGGGCCCCACGGAACGAGCGGTTCTTGATAGGGGCTATCCCAAAACGCAGCCACGATCGCGCGGATGAGCAATTGTTGCGACAGGCTCATCTGTGCGTGGGGCGGCATCTCGAAACCGCGTAGTTCGACCAAGCCTAACCGCCCTGTGGAGCTGTCGGGGGAGTACATCTTATCGATGCAAATTTCCGCGCGGTGCGTGTTGCCGGTAGTGTCGACGAGCAGATCGCGGAACAACCGGTCGACGATCCAGGGTTGGACGTCGGCACCGAACGGAGGCAACTGTGACAGGGCGATTTCCATCTCATAGACGGAGTCGCTGCGGGCTTCGTCCATTCGCGGCGCTTGGCTGGTCGGGCCGATGAACTTGCCACTGAATAGATACGACAACGCCGGGTGGTTGTGCCAAAATCGGATCAAACTGCCGAGCAGATGCGGCCGTCGCAGAAAGGGACTGTCCGTCGGTTTCGCGCCACCCATCACCACATGGTTTCCGCCACCGGTGCCGGTGTGGTGACCGTCGAGGTCGAACTTCTCGGTTCCGAGTCGCGACAGTCGTGCTTCTTCGTAAAGCGTTTCCGTCAGCGTGACCAGCGATCGCCACGTCGACGAAGGCTGCGTGTTGACTTCGATCACGCCCGGGTCCGGGGTGACTTTGAAGTAATCGATGCGGTCGTCCGGTGGCGGCAGATAACCTTCGATGACAACCGGTAGGTCCGTCAACGCACAGGTCTCTTCCACTGCCGAAACGAGGTCGAGGTAATCTTCGAGACGCTGTGCCGGAGGCAGGAAGACGTGCAGGCGTCCGAACCTCGCTTCGACACAAAGTGCGGTATGCACGATGTCGTTGTGCGTTGGCAAGTCGTCTTCATCGACATCATCGATCGTTTGTTCGTTGACCGCCAATGCTGTTGATTCGGCGGGGCCGCCGATGCGTCCTCCGCCACCACCGGTGGTGCCACCCTGACGAGCGGCGACATAGCTTTCCATTCCACGCGGCGTACCACCGCTTGCACCGGGGCCGCGGTAAGGCGGCAATGGGGTGTGACTGATCGTGGGATCGAGCGGTGTGGTGTAGAACGGCGCGGTGCTGAACGAGTCCGGTGGGAGCGCTTCCAGCGGGAGTCGCAGTCCGATCGGTGATTCACCAGGGATCAGGTAGATTTTTTCGCTACGCACCGGCCAACGACCGCCCATCCATCCCGGGTGAGCCTGCCACCAGGCGCGACGCAGCGGCAGCACATACCCGACCGGTGTGCCGAGGCCGTTTCCGAATGTCCGCATCAACATCGCCCGCTCATTCGGGTCTTTCAGGCGTGGGTCAGCCGGGTCGATATCGACGGGAAGGCGGTCCTCTTTCCAGAGATAATGGAAGATGTCTTCGTGGACCGGGAAGGTCATCTTCGCACTGATGTTGAGTTCACGCGAAAGCGTTCGGATGAACCGGCGGGCATCTTCGTGCGTGTGTTTGTAGTCGCGACCTTCATCGGCCAGCCATTTCTCGTCGTTCCAAATCGGTTGGCCATCGCGGCGCCACAAACAGGTCAAGGCCCACCGGGGCAACTGCTCGCCGGGATACCATTTTCCCTGCCCATAGTGGAGCAGACTGCCTTTGGCGATCTGGTCGGTTTCGGTAAGTTTCTCGCGGAATCGATTGAGCAGCACGTTGCTGAGCACGCGTTTGTCTTCACCCACCGCGTCGGTGTTCCACTGTGGGTGGTCCATGTCGTCGATCGAAACGAACGTCGGTTCGCCTCCCATCGTCAGACGAACGTCACCGGCATTGAGTTTCTCATCAATCTCGTCGCCCGCCTTGAGGACTTCCTGCCACGTCGATTCGGTGTACGGTTTGGTAACGCGCGGGTCTTCGTGAACTCGCGTCACTTTCATGACGTGTTCGAACGTTACCTCGCACGGTTCGTGCCCACCGGTGATCGGGGCCGCGCCGGTGTAATTCGGGGTGCACGCGAGCGGAATGTGACCTTCGCCCGCGAGCAAACCGCTCGTCGGGTCGAGTCCGACCCAACCGGCACCGGGAAGGTAAACCTCGGTCCAGGCGTGCAAGTCACAGAAGTCTTCGGTCGGGCCCGACGGGCCGTCGAGTGATTCTTGATCGGCGGCGAGTTGAATGAGGTAACCCGAAACGAAACGCGCGGCCAATCCCATATGACGCAACGTCTCGACCAGCAGCCACGCCGAGTCGCGGCACGAACCGCTGCACAGAGTCAGCGTTTCTTCAGGAGACTGAACGCCGGGTTCGAGCCGGATGTTGTAGTCGATCTTCTGCTGCGCGGCGCGATTGATGTCGACGATGAAGTCGATCGTGCGGTCGTTGGACTGTGGCAGCGATTGGATCCATGCGTCCAACGCAGGCGTCATTTCGCCAGGTTGTAAGTAAGACGACAATTGGCGTTTGGTGTCTTCGTCGTACTCAAACGGGAAGGCTTCCGCGGTGTCGTCGACGAAAAACTCGAACGGATTGATGACCGTCATGTCGGCAACGAGGTCGACGGTGACGCAGAGGTGGTCAACCGGCTTTTCAAAAACCAAACGTGCGATCGGGTTCGCGAACGGGTCTTGTTGCCAGTTCACAAAATGTTGGTCAGGAGAAACCGTCAACTGATACGATTGGATCGGCGTTCGGCCGTGGTAGGCCGGGCGCAGACGCACGAGTTGAGGCCCAAGCATGATGGGCTTGTCGTACTCGTAGGACGTTTTGTGGTGCAACGCGACGCGAATCGTCATATGAAAACCAGAAGAAAATCAAGAGGAAGGAAACGGCGTCCGTAGGATAATTGCTTACGCAGAAACCGGGGCTTGGAAGTAATCTTCGGCCAGGGTGTTGCCAATGTCGTTGAGTTCTCTTTGCAGGTGGTCCACGAACTCGTGCATCCCGCCGGCGAGGACTTCTTCGACCTGGGTGTGAGCCAATCGGTGTTTGAGGGCATCGACCTTGCCGCTCGACAGGCTCGACGATTGGTTACTGGAGGCTTGATCGATTTCTCCGAGTGACCAGCCCGCCGAGGCGACGCAGCGGTG
>JBICHZ010000076.1:0-45878 GCA_043101355.1 Rhodopirellula sp. JB044 | reverse complement strand
GTTGATGAGAACATGGTTGCTTCCTTTGCCTTGTTTGAAATGATGTTCTTCCAGTTGAATTCCCATCGACGAAACGATATCGGCGAGGAAGTCATGCTTTTCGTCTGAAAGATTGATGTAGTCGAGTCTTCGCACGCTGTGTTGATCCGCTGCGGCTTGGCTTGGCGAAGTTGGGCTTGACGCGGTTGGGCCATTCGATAAATGCCCTTCAGTATTGCGCAGACAAGGAATGCCCGGTAGTTGCGATCGGGTGTCTTCGATCACCTGCGAGATCGAAGTGATGCCGAGACGTTCACAGACGCTATTGCGAGGCAGTTCGACCATCTCCCAAGGCTCCCAGCGGCCGACTGCGATGTGCCCGATCAGGGTAGCCAGTTTGACGAGTTCGACCTTGGTGCGCATCGGATCGGGAAGCTTCGCCAATGCGGAGTAGGGCTCCAGAATGTGCTGAAGAGGATCAAACACGTTTTTGGGGATATCCCAATCAGCGAGCAAGCCGCACATGACCTCGGCGTAGCTTTGCGGGAACAATTGTTCCTCGTACATCATCAGCGGCTGGCTGTATTTAGCGCACGCTTTCGCCATCGATTCGTAATACTCGGGGTAGTGCGACCCCAGCACCACGCGTCCGGCTGAATTCATCAGTGTGCTGAAGAGCATGCCTTCGGACACGCTGACTTTCATTCCTGCTTTGATGAGAAGTTCCAGTGCGATGCCAGCGGCGACGCTCTGTTGCCAAGTCAGTTCAACGTCCATCCACGGGAGTGTGTCAGGTTTGATCGATGAAAACGCGCTCGTTGCGAGGACCAACTCGCCGGTGCGTTTTTGACCCATTCGCAGTACCGCCTGTTTGATGTCTCGAACGCGTTTTCCGCCGGGGTTGTAGAAGGGGTGGTTGGCGAGTTGCAGAATTTTCGACTCAACGGTGGAGTCTCGCTGCATCGCGGCCACGAGTCGGTCGGCGTCGAAGTTCCCCGACACGGCCATGTTGGCAACGTCGACGGCCGCGTGGGAGATCGGCAGAACTTTCGAAACGTCGCTCAGACGGTCTTGCATTTCAGAGATTTCGATCGGCGCACACCCGGCGGGTTTGGGCCGTTCGCTTTTAGTGGCCGCGGTGGGTGGTGAGGCCGTTTCGGGGGCTGATTGAGTTGGGGTGTTTGGTTCGTTGTTTGTCTGCGTCTTTGTTGGTTCTGCGGTTGATTCAGGCGGAGGTGCCGAGGGTGGAGTTGCTTTGGGCGGGGGGCTGTGTTGCGTGTCCGTGGCGGTCGATGTGTCGCGAGGCGGAGACGTGAGGCTTTGTTTTCGTTCGCGAACCACGAGTCCCTTCGCTTTGGCTGCGAACGTTTCGTAGTCGGTCGGCTTGTAGACGACATCATGGACGCCACGGATGATCAAATCTTTCGCCAGCCGTGCGTCTCCGACGGAGGTGTGAACAATGATCGTTGGACATAGCCCTTTGGAGAGCACGTCAACGGCGAGCGAGTGCCCGTGTTTTTTGGGCATGCGGAGATCGGTCACGAGTAGGTCGTACGCGTATTCGCTGAGCTGTGAAAGCGCGTCTTGGCCATCGTTTGCTGATCTGCAATGGAAGCCTTCTTGGGCCAACGCGAATGAAACCATCCGTCGTACAATCGGGTCATCGTCGACAACCAGTGCGTGATAATCCTGTTGGTCAATTGTGGTGCTCATAGCTCTTGTCCCATCATGGCGGGAGCGAATTCAAATGGTGTGTGCGTCACCGGCATGCCGTGATTCGAGCACGTCGGGTTGTCTCGGAAGCGTTTCCGCGTCGCGATGAATGAATCTTCGTTGTCGAGGAATGCGTCGACGATCGCGGGGTCGAAGTGCTTTCCCGATCCGGCGACGATTGCCGATTTGGCGCGGCTGTGTGAATACGCTTTTTTGTAGATTCGTTTGGAAGTCAGCGCGTCGTAAACGTCGGCGACGGCAACGATTCGACTGCAGAGCGGGATTTGCTCGCCTGCCAAACCGTGTGGGTACCCTCGTCCGTCGAATTTTTCATGGTGTGACAACGTGATATCGTGGGCCATTTTCAGGAACCTCGCATTGGGGAACTGTTCCATCATGGACTCAATCGTTTCGGCGCCACGGATCGTGTGCGTCTTCATGATCTCAAACTCATCGGTGGTCAGCCGATCTGGTTTCAGCAGAACGTCGTCCGGGATGCTGACCTTGCCGATGTCGTGCAGCGGGCTCGTGTCGTAAAGCAAGCGAATGAATTCGTCATTGACTTCGTCTTGGAAGCGTACCTGCCGTTGAAGATGCAGAGCGAGTATGCGGCAATAGTTGCGGACGCGATCGAGGTGAGCGCCGGTTTCGGGGTCCCGAGACTCTGCCAATTTTGCCAATGCAAAGATCATCAGGTCGCGGCTTTCCATGGCGACGACGCGTTTTCCAGAGTGAACTCTCATGATGAGTTCAACCGGATCGAACGGTTTGGTAACGAAATCGTCCGCACCGACTTCCAAACCCGAAATCGCATCGCTTTGTTGACTGCGCGAGGTTAGCATGACGATGTACACGTAGCGTGAAGAGTCGCCGCTGCGCACCGATCGGCAGAACTCGATACCGTCCATCACCGGCATTTCCCAATCGACCACCACCAATTGGATCGGACGTTGTTTCAAGATCTGCAGAGCTTCGTAACCGTTGGTGGCCGTGGTGACCTGATAGCCGCCTTCGTGAAGTGTGTTCTCGATCATCCGTCGCGAGATTACCTCATCGTCAACTACTAAGACTTCCATGATCTTTCTCGCAGGTGGCGGATTTGAGTTCATCTTTCAGGATGGGCAGATAATCAAGGCAGCGACGCATTTCGGAGTTGAGTTCCGCCAGCAGGGTTTCAACATCGTCTAGGTCGGAGGCCCGACCGGCTTGTTCGATTCGGGCCGCGACATCCTGCAAGGCTTCTGCACAGAGGATGCCGGCGGCGCCTTTGAGCGAGTGCGCGGCGGCCGCCATCGCGGAGGCGTCTTGCTCGAGAGCGGGGACACAGATGTCTTCGACACGTTGGAGTCCGGTGGATTCCAATTCATCCAACAACGAGTAGGCGAACTCTAGATTTCCAAAGCAACGTGAGAGCATTGAGCTTGCTTCGATTGCAGTCGATGGTTGTGCCGTGTCCTTTGATCGTTCCTGTTGACAGCACGCGGTCTCGTTCTTTGTATTCGAGTTTTCGGTTTGACGTAGTGTTTCTAGGATCTTTCTCACCTTTTCGATCTTGATCGGTTTGGTGAGATAGTCGTCCATTCCGGCCTCAAGGCATTTTTCGCGATCGCCTTTGATCGCGTTTGCCGTCAGGGCCACGATCTTCTGAGGAGAAGATGAATTTGCTTCAGATTCGATACGTCGAATTTGCCGAGTCGCCTCGAGTCCATCCATGACCGGCATTTGGCAATCCATCAATACGACGTCGTAGTGATTTCTTTGGATCGCATCGACAGCTTCTTGACCATTGCAAGCGGTATCGCATGTGCAGCCGAGTTGTTGAATGACCTCAACCATGTACATGCGATTGATCGCGTTGTCCTCGACCAACAGAAGGTGGCTGTTGATGTCATCGCCGGTGATACGATGTGTGTCAGGTTTTCGCGAATCGGTGTGGCTGTTTTGTCCAACGACGGAACGAATAGTCTCGCAAATGTCGCCACGACGCAGCGGTTTGTGAAGGACGCGGTCAACGCCATGGTGTTTGAGTTCTTCTGGTTCGAGGTCCAAACCGATGGATGAAATCAGAACAATGGGAATGCCGTATTGGTTATGGATTGCTGTTGCCAGTTCCAAGCCATCGCGATGTGGCATGTGATAGTCAACGAAGACTAGGTTGTACGGTTGGTTGTGTTCCTGCGCGTCTTCGATGGCAGCGATCGCTTCTTCGAACGAGGCGGCCGGAGTGCTCGTGTGTCCGCACTCGGACGTGTACTCCGCGAGCACGGCGCGGTTGGTTTGGTTGTCATCAACGATCAGGATGCGTTGAGCGGAAACCTGAGTCGAGCATCCGACCGGTTTGGTTTTGGAGGTCCCGTTGCTGAATGGGATTTCAAACCAGAACGTCGAGCCGACTCCCTCTTCGCTCTCAACACCAATCGTGCCGCCCATCAATTTGACGAGGCTCTGAGAGATCGATAGTCCGAGTCCGGTGCCGCCGTATTTGCGAGTGACCGACGAGTCAATTTGAGAGAAGGCCCCGAAGAGGCGATCGATTCGATCCTCGGGAATTCCGATTCCGGTATCGGCAACTTCAAATCGGATTGTGGTTTTATCAGCGGATTGATCAGCAACATCCACCGAAAGAACAATTTCGCCCTCGTCGGCGAACTTGACCGCGTTGCTCAGAAGGTTTGTCAAAATTTGCCGCAAACGTCCGGAGTCGCCTTCGAACAGGAGGCACGCTTCCCGAGCGACTCGGCATGGCATCTCGAGCCCTTTCTGTTTGGCACGCCATGTCATTGCATCGACGGTGTCGGTCGCTAGCAATTCGAGGTCAAACTCATGCGTCTCCAGTTCTACTTTTCCGGCTTCGATTTTGGAGAAGTCGAGGATGTCGTTGATCAGAGTGAGTAGTGTTTCACCACTGCTGCGGCAGGCGTCAACGAACTGGGATTGCTTGGCGGTGAGATTGGTGCCGGCGAGTAGATCGGACATGCCGATGATGCCGTTGAGTGGTGTTCTCAACTCGTGACTCATGCTCGCGAGAAATTGACTTTTTGCTTGGGTGGCTTCCTCTGCAGCGTGGCGAGCCTCCTCCAAGTCGAACATCATGTTCAAGGTTGCTTGTCGAGCTTCCTCGAGATGTCGGTTGGCTTGGCCGAGTTTCTTTTGTTCTTCTTTGAGGCGTTCGATTCGCGCCGCGGTTACCTGTGCCGTCGCTGCCGCTTCATCGGCCAGGATAAGATAGCTGAGCCAGCTATCGCTCTCGACGAAGTCATCGATTTGCAGGCCGATTTTGGTCATCTCCTCCGTTGAATTGGGAGCGGGAGATCCGACGAAGCATCGATGGTTTTCGGCTCCTATTGGAACCCATGCGCCGCGCAGTGGGCATGGCAGAGGGCCCTGCGTTTGGATGGAAAAGGCGACGATTGGGCGGTCCGATTTGGTGACAATCTCGTCGAACTTGGTCCCAACTAGATCACGGCCGGTAAGGCGGTTAACGCAGTCGGACGCCCACTGAATCCGGTCAGCGGCATCAACGATAATCACGCAGCTACCGATGCGGGTGAGCGATTGGATGTCGATCGTGCCCCTGTTCGTATTCATTGCAGCACCCGCTGGTATTGAATCTCAACACCGCAATCCGTTTTCGCGAGAGCACCCTCAGCAGGGCATGCGTCGTCGACGTGTACGTCGAAGTGCACGTCGAAGGCACATTCGGGATCACCAAGACGGGTGCATTGCACCTGTTGGATCTGAAGGGTTTGGTTGAAATGAATTCCCGCCCCCAAGATCAGTCCATGCAGTACGCGGCAAAGAGGAAGGTCCGACGTGTAGAACATTCTCAGGCCTCCGTCGGACAGTTCTTCCGAACGAAGTTGGAATCCACGAGTCCCCGGCAGGCTGATCGTGGCCTGTTGGTGGAGGAAGTCGAGTCGCCGCAGGAAGTCGCGCGCGTTGTTCCCGACCAACGCAAACATTTTGGGATACACGTTTTTACCGGTGTTGTTGATCCAGAATTTTCCGAACTCCACCATGATTTCGTCGGGAGAAACACGCAGGTGCCGCGACGTCGCCATGAAGAGTGCGATCGTTAATTCATCCGGATAGTCTTGTGCCGGCCAGAACGAGTTCACGTCGCAGTTGGCGACCTGACGGATGGTTTCCCATGCCTCTTCACCATGCGTATGTTCGACTAACTCTTGTAGTCCCTTGTTGACGACGCCCTTCATTTTGCTGTGTCCTATTGTGCGATTTCATACTTTGGTGCATCGCCGTTAGCGACACAGAATTGATTAACTTCTTGCTTGAGTGCGATGATTCGCATCTCGCGGCCAATGGCGATTCGGTTAAACGCTTCCAGTTCTTCTAGTTTGTTTTGCAGTGAAAGACTGGTTTGTTTTTCTCGTTGGCTGAGTTCTTCGAGAGATCGATTCATTTTTTCGAGCGAGTCGAGCTGCGCGTTGAGCTGAGCCTCCATGCGTTTTCGAGCCGTGATGTCGATTTTGATCCCCACGTAATTGGCGATCTTGCCGTTTTCGTCGAAGACGGCGGTGATGGACGTGTCTTCCCAGAAAAGTTCGCCGGATTGGTGTCGGTTGCAGATCTCGCCTCGCCAAATTTTGCCTTGGCCGAGTGTTTTCCACATATCAGTGTAGAATTCCGGCGGATGGATACCTGAGCTGAGAATACGAGGTGTTTGCCCGATCGCATCGGCTGCGCTGTAACCCGAGACTTCTTCAAAACGTGGGTTCACGTAGATAATCTTCGACCTCCAATCGGTGATGATGACGGAGGCAGGACTTTGTTGGACAACGCGGCTGAACGTGCGAAGCTTTTCAACGTTCCAATGCTGCGTTTCATCGGATTGAGCACTGGTGTCGGGCTCTGGTTTCGCCCGAGGGGTGAACGGTGCCACTTGATGCGAGTCTGAAACGCTTACGACGGCGGAGAGTGCTTGATGAAGCGAAAGGTCCGATTGAGAAAAGGATGTTTCGGCGTGTCCCTGCGAAATGGCGCATGCGTGATTCAGCGGGTTTCGGAAAGTGGCCAAAGCGACGGCCGCGATGATGCCGACCAGGATGACCACGAAAGCCGGCAGTAGAGAAACGGGGCCGGATTGAAAGACGCTCGATAGCAGAGTGGACGCGTCGAGAGTTGATTCTTTAGGAATCAATGCCGTGGTCACCGATGACCAACCTTGATTTTGCGCACCGCGTATGCACGCACGCATGAGGAATAGAGCCGCAGTTGCCGAAAGAACGATTGCGAACAGATATCGGTTGATCCGGATGAAGTTGAGTCGAAAGAAGAGTGATGGATACATTGGTAGGCCCCTTGTTGAAAATTAGGCCATGCTGAGAAGCACTTCGCCGAACGGCGAGTCGCCACACAGATCCAAATAGATGTCTCCGTCAACGTCATCGACCGATCCGCACCGGTGCGGCAGAGTCCTGCGGTAGGTGCAACGACTCGTGGACCGAATCGTCAGGTTGGTTGATCGATGGGGGTTCTGAAAAATCATTGGATTGCCCACTGTGTGTGCTCTCAAGCATGTGCCCGTGCTGAGACGCAGAAAACACGGCAAATCGGTGCTGTCTGCTTCTTCACATTCAACTAGTAGCTTGCGTAATTTGAGCAACGGGGAATTCCATGAGAGAATAGGGATTCCCTTATGCGGAATTTCAGTCGACGTGGCCGATTACTTCTTCCATGGCCAGCCCACCAGCGTCTCGACATAACCCAGTCGTCGGAACGTCAGATCTGCTTGGGGCAAGCAGGTCGGGCTGGTGGGCTGGCCTTTTTTCTCATACGATCGTGATAACCCCGACTCTCGTTAAAAGACGCCGCCATCGGCATTTGGCTCAGAACGAGAGAATCGGTTAGAAGGGGCACGTCGATCTGGTCACCGCATTGCTGAGCGGTATTCGCCCGCGTGTCTCTCGGGTTCATTGATGCGATCGGGCACATCGAAACTTCCGAGTGTCCGGTCGTGAATGAACGTTCGCGATATCGCTCGACCTTTGTTTGCCGAGCAGTATTCGAGTCAGCTCTCACGATGCGTTGGTATGAGTTTCGAGATGCGATCGACCGTTTATGTTGTCGACGACGACGAAGTCGTTTTACGGGCAGTTGTTCGTTGCCTTGAGCAAGCGGGACATGAAGTCGTTGCGTTGCCGTCTGCGGAGGCATTTCTGGATCAGTATTGCGACGGCGGGCCTGGATGTTTGGTGCTCGATCTGTGCCTGGCCGGGATGAGTGGGCATGCTCTTCAGGAAGCGATGGTCGAGCGGGAAATTCGAATTCCGATTCTTTTCATGTCTGGCAATGCAGGTATCCAGGATGCAACGAAGAGCCTGCGCCTCGGGGCGGTCGACTTCTTGGAAAAACCGCTCGATATCACGCAATTGAAACAACGCGTTGCCGATGCGATCGAAGCGGACCGGGTGTCGCGGGGCCGTCAGTCACGTCTCGACGAGATTGGGCACTTGATCGAGGGTCTCAGTCCACGCGAACGTGAAATCATGTACTTGGTGGTCGACGGGCTTGCCACGAAGAACATCGCGTCGCGTCTTGATATCTCTCCCAAGACGGTGGAAGTCCACCGCAGTAAGATCACCAAACGCATGAAGGTAGAGTCGGTCGCCCAACTCGTGGCCATGGTTACCGAGCACCGCCTGGCGGTCGAGGCGAACCCGGGAACGTAGGCGACCGAATGTGATCGCGGTTGGTTTCAATTTGAGTGTTCTCAAGCCCGGGACTGCGGTTGGAGTGGGGGTGCCCAAGCGGTACTATTGGTAGATGGCTCGCGTTTTGTCGGCGCGGCTACCTCGCTTGCTCAATGAAATGGGCAGATGGTGGAAAGACCATTTGGGTAGCCTGACATGAGCGGTCGAAGCTGTGTGGGTAGCGCAGCGGGAGGAACTGAATTGCGGTGTGAGGAACTCGGTCGTGTCGGCGACGCGATCGCATGTGGAGTGATGCGGAAGGGGTAGCCGTGCAACTCACTGACACCGGATAGAACAAGTAGAGACCGCTCAAACGGTGATTAGGAAGATCGCGGAGAGCGGGGCAGCGTTACAGCGGGGCAGCTGAAAACGATGGAGGGCACATCATGAAAGAGGGAGACACGTTCCTACGGGACTCGTCGCAGTCGCATACTTTGAAAGCTCAAAGAATGCGCTCTGAAATTGAGGAGTTGCGTAGACGTTTGGCCGAAACGGAGGAGGTCTTCGAGGCATTGTGCTCCGGTGCGATGGATGACTCTCCTGAGCCCGCCGCGCCAGGTACCAACGTTGTGTCATCAGGTGACATGGGTGTCTCGTCGGAAAATACCATCGACGAAACCCGATGTGCCGCCACGACGTCAGGACGATTCGCGTCCAATCAGGGTACTGACAGCTACTACGCGTTCTTTGAAAATTCACCGGTGCCGCTTTGGGAGGACAATTACTCGCACATCAAGGACTTCATTGAAGCGCGGCGGCGTGAGGGAGTCGAGGACTTTCGCGATTATTTCGGAAAGCATCCGGATGCGGTGAAAACCTGCGCCGGCTTGTTGCAGATCGTTGATGTCAATTTTGCGGCGATGCGATTGCACGGTGCCGATTCCAAAGAAATGCTACTGGGCAATCTATCGGCGATTTTCACTGAGGATTCATGGCGAGTCTTTGGAGAACAACTCGTTGCGATTGCGGAAAAACGATCGGTTGTTGAAGCAGAATGCGTTACTCAAACGATCGACGGAGTTGAAGTACCTGTCTATCTCAAATGGGCAGTACTTCCGGGGGCGGAAGAGACTCTGGAAAGAGTACAGGTCGCGACTTGGGACATCACTGATCATCGACGCGTGCAGCAGCAACTGGTCGAAAGTGAAGAAAAGTTTCGCAGCCTTTATGAGCAATCTCCGGTAGCGATTCAGCTATATGATCTTCGGGGGAATTTGATTCGTGTGAATCCGAAAACTCTCGAACTGTTCGGTTTGGAAAACCTGGATTTCTTAACGAATTTCAACTTTTGGGATGACCCCAAATTATCGCCCGAAGCTGGTGCCGAATTGAAGAAGGGCAACTCGGTACAAATTTCAGCCGAGTTTGATTTTGATTCGGCAAAAGAGCAGTTGCAGTTTCCAACGAACCGCTCGGGGACGATTGACCTCGATATGCACGTGGTCCCGTTTCGAATCAACGACGAGACCATCGGCTACGTCGTCGAAATTCTGGAAACGACAGCGCAAAAGCAGGCCGAGCGAGAGCTAATACGTTTGGCCGAGGAACGCCAACTCGCCCTGAATGAACTGAGCGAGAACCAGCGAATCCGAGAGCAGGCCGAGTACATCGCGCGAGCAGGCAGTTGGGAACTGAACATCGCTACGCGAGATTTAAAATGGTCCTCGAGCATGTACGAAGTCTTCGGAGTGAGATTTCAGAAGCCCACTTTCGATCTAGTGCGTTCGCTGATTCACCCGGATGACCTTCCGTGGTGGGAAGAGAACGTGGAGCACATGACGCGAAAAGGTTCCGGACCGTTCGAATACGATTATCGTATCGTTCGCCCCGATGGTGCGATTGCGTGGATTCACAGCGTGGTGGAAGTCGTCTGTAATGATATCGGAGGGCCGCTGAAATTCGTGGGCATGGCCCAAGACATTACTGAACGCAAAAGTACAGAAGAAGAGCTGCGTCGCATCGAATGGCTGCTTACAAAGTCCATGTCAGGAATTATGCAGGAGTTTGATAGGCAACCCGCGTATGGTGATCTGACTGAGTTGAATGAGTGTCGGTTGATCGCCGACGCGGTCGGTCGCGAGTCCTTGCATGATATCGCCGTTGAACTGATGTCGTTGCTAGGAACGAGTATCAGTGTGTATGAAAGCAACGGTGATTACGCGTGCCGTTTGCTCTATTCGGATTGGTGCCGGTGCTTGGATCAAAGCTCTCGTGATTTGTGCGATACCATCGACAATCGCGAGGCGCTTCGGTCAGGAAAATGGATTCATCACTTACAAAGTTGGGACCACGCTGCGGCATCGGCAATCGAATGCGGGCGACCGGTCAATCATGTCAGTAGCTGCGGCAGCAGAGTCTATGCTGTGCCGATTCGAGCCGGGGACGACGTCGTAGGTGCAATCAGCGTCTGGGAACGCGTTCCCAAATTTCACTCGGAATTGTTCAACAAAATCGCAAAGGAGTATCGGGTCGACGTGGAGGTGCTCCGTCAAGCCGCGTCGAGTTACAAAGCTCGGCCCAAGTACATCATTGAGATGGCGAAAGAGCATGTTGCTAGTTCCGCGCGATTGATAGGAGAAATTGTCGAACGGCGTCGGTCGGAGGCGAAGTACCGAGCAACGCAGCAACAGTTGCTCGAGCAACAGAACGAAGCCAAGTTGCGTGTGGAAGCGGAACTCGAGCTAACGCAGCAAAAACTCGTTCGTAAAACGCGATTGGCGGCGGTGGGACAGTTGTCGGGAAGTATCGCACACGAACTCCGTAATCCGCTCGGTGCCCTTCGGACAGCGGCCTACTATTTGAAGAACTACGGACTGAATGACGATGCGAAGTCGAGACGGTTTCTTGACGTAATCGATCGTCAGACGGCGCGGGCGGATCAAATCATCAATAACCTTTTGGAGATGACTCGTGCGAAGGAACCTGTTACCGAGCAAGTCGATTTGCGTGACATTCTTGACGACGCACTATCAAGCACCGAAGGGGTGTCCGGTGTGAAGGTTTCGGTCGTCATTGAGCCGGATCCATTCATGTTGCATGTTGACGCCGGGCAATTCAGGCAAGTGCTCTCGAACCTCATACGCAATGCGATTCAAGCGATGGGTGGCAAGGGGCAGATCTCGTTCAATGCAACGTGCCATGAATCTGTCAACGTGATTTGTGTCCGAGATATTGGGCCGGGGATTCCGGAGGAGTTGCGAGACAATCTGTTCGAACCGCTCGTTACGTCCAAGGCGACCGGAACCGGGTTGGGGTTGTCCATTTGTCGACAAATTGTCCAACGGCACGGGGGACAGATCGATGTCATTGAGAACGAGAAGCCCGGTGCTTGCTTCCGCATCTCACTGCCTTTCCAGGACGCGTGACCTCGAATGACAGGCAAACGGCTGATCAGAAACCATGGGGTGATCAATGATTGACGCCGACCTGAGTCCGGCTAGGCAGCGAATTCTCCTCTTAGATGATGAGGAAGACCTGCGGGATACGATCGCAATGATCCTTGAGGCCGAAGAATTCGACGTCATTACCTGTGGGACAGCCATGTCGGCGATCGAGCAACTCGACGACGGCATGATCGACGTCGCTGTGGTCGACCTTCGTTTGCCAGATTTGGATGAGTCAGCGTTGCTAGAGCGTCTGAGTGAATTCTCGGATACGGTGCCTCTGATTATTCATACCGGCTACAGTTCATATGAATCGGCCAAGGAAGCGATTAACTGGGGGGCGTTTGCCTATGTTGAAAAGGCGGGCGATCCCGGGGAACTGATCCGGCATGTTCATCGAGCTGTCCATCGCCATCTCGTTCAAAGAACGCTCAAACTCGAGGAAGCGGTTGCGTCGCGGACGAGGGAGTTGGAGAAGTCAAATGAGTCTCTTCGCCGCATGCAGGCCGACCTTTCGCGGGCGCAGCAGATCGCGAAGGTTGGGAGTTTCTCGTGGAAGGTGGCAACCGGTGAGGTGACGTGGTCGGACCAAACCTATCGTATCTTCGGTGTTGATCCGAATGAATCCAAACCGTCATTCGAGCTGGCAAAGTCGCTCACTCATCCCGAGGATCTCGAGTACTGGTCACGCACGGTTGCCAACGCGGTTGAAAACGGCAACTGGTTTGAGTGCGAGTATCGGGCGGTCAAAGGTGATGGATCGATCGTGTGGATACGCAACGAAGCGGAGATCTACCGCAACGAAAAAGGCGAGACCGTCGGATTGTTCGGTACCGTGCAAGATATCACCGAACGCAAGAAGGCTGAAGAAAGATTGAAATCAAGCGTGAAGCGGTTTCATGCACTCTTCGAGCAGGCCGGAGACTACTGCATGATTCTGGATCCCAATACCGAAGACGGCATTCCAATCATCGTCGATGCGAGTCAATCAGCCTACACGCTGCATGGCTATTCACGAGACGAGTTTATCGGAAGACCCGTGGCGGACGTCGATGATGAAGACGGACGGAAGCTCGTGAAGACACGAACGAAACAAATCATGACCGGCAAACCGTTTTATGTAGAAAATGTGCATGTTCGAAAAGACGGATCGAGTTTTCCGGTGGCAGTTCATGCGAACCGAATCGACATTGAGGGAGAGGGACCGCTGATCTTTACGACGGAGTACGACATCACGGGAAAAAGAGCGCTCGAGCAAACACTCAGGCATAGTCAGAAAATGGAAGCCATCGGGCAACTCGCCGCTGGTGTTGCTCATGAGTTCAACAATCTTTTGTGCGGTATTCTCTGTAACGTTGACTTTTTGCTCAGCGATGATTTTGGTGCGTTGCCTTCCGGTCTTCGTGATGTTCTGGAGGATGTTCAAAGGAGCGGTCGACGTGGTGCGAGTTTGACGAAACAACTGTTGACGTTTTCTCGTCAGAAATCACCGGAGGTCGCTCCGCTCGACGTGACCCAATTGGTGTGCGACCTCGAACGCATTATTCGGCAAATGTTAGGTAGCTCGGTCGACCTGGAGACTCGGTTTGCCGACGGCCTCCCCGTTGCGAAAGCCGATCGCGGGAAGGTCGAACAGGCGATCATTAATTTGGTCAGGAATGCGTCCGATGCCATGCCGGATGGTGGCGTGCTGACGGTCGAGACCTCACGCGAAAATCTCAACGAACAACAGGTTTCGTCTTTCGAGAGAGCGAACCCGGGAACTTTCGTGCGTCTGAGTATCCACGATTCGGGGCACGGAATGACTCCCGAGATTCAGAAACGCATCTTCGAGCCGTTCTTCACCACCAAACCGATCGGACACGGCACTGGTCTTGGGCTCTCGACCGCGTTCGCGGACATTACCCATATGTCAGGCGGACTCGAAGTCGAAAGTAAAGTCGATCGAGGAACTTCGTTTCATGTCTACTTGCCGGTTGAATCAACGCGTCGGAGCACTCCGTAACCGGATGTTGAAGCCCGACACGCACGCAAGTGATTGTGTGCAATTCCCCGTAGAGTTAGCAGGCCAGTAGTCGACAGCCCGGCTAAATCAACAACCCGGCCGATCAACAGCCTGGCGGGGAACGTCGCTGCTTGAATGTTCTGCGCCGCAATAGAACCGTAGCAATCGGCACGACAGCAAAAAGCGACGTTGGCTCTGAGACCGCGCATGTTCCAATTTGCAAGACAACGTAGTCCGCGTGTTCACCTTCTCCCCAACGCCAGTAATAGGATTCTGCGAGAGAAAGGCCCATGGTTGCGAACGAGGCGTTGACTGTTCCCGAGAAAGTAATCGGTTCACCGGAGACATAGTCTTTCGGAACGCCTAGACCCACCTGCGTGTCGTTAACGCCGGCAAACGAAACGTCGTTTAGAAGTTGAAACGGATCGCCCTGAGTCTGGGTCATACCTAGCAGACCACAATTGGCACCGAATGAACCGGGAGAGGTAAGCCCCGTGTAAAGGTCCACTTCACCACCGAAACCGAGGAGTCCTGAGTCGGGGTGAACAAAACCGAACGGCGAATTGGTGCCCACGTATTCTAAATCGGTCAGGTCGAGCGAACCGGTCCCCTGAAAGTAAACACCACCGGAACCGTTTTCGGTAGCGCATATCACGACCTCAGCGTTGACGACGTTTGTGCCCCATGACACTAACGGGATTATTGATAGCAGGGCTGTGTGCAGGCAATCACGGACTGACATGGGAAGGTCTCGCGTCAAAATGGGTTGACAATTTAATTGTTTTGTAGCGAGTGTTCAGTGGGAAGCAATCCGAATTCGTAACGCTTCATCAACACTTAAACCATGTTAAGAAATGGCGAGTGTGAACGTTCGTTTAACCTTGGGCATGTGAACGTTTGTGTTAATTTTGCCGTGAATCTTAGTACGTTGCGGCTGTTCGGATCTGCTATGGTGATTCGTCGGATCGCAGGATGTGCACAATGGTGCTGTCAGTAGGCTTTGCCGAAACGGCTCACGTCTTGTTTGTCGTGTTTCCCCCGTTAACAAATCCGAACTTTCTATCTGCCAATGACGTTCCTCTTTTGCTTTCGCTCTCAATATTTGTTCAGTAGGCTGGTTTGCCTTGTTTGCTGCGTGTGTGCAAATCAAACGATGGCAGAGACCGTGTTGACGGTGAACCCGGAGGGTCCGATTTCTGGCCTCGAGGAGGCACGCGATGCTATTCGCATGCGGCGCATCGACAAGCCGGACGAACGATTCCGCGTTGTGGTAGAAGACGGCGTTTACCGGATCACCGAACCGGTCTTGTTTGAAGTTGGCGATGGCAATGTCGTCTATGAAGCCGCCCCGGGCGCGTCGCCGATTCTATCGGGAGGCCAACGCATTATTTCGAAATGGACCAAAGTCGCAGATTCCGATGGTCTGTGGGAATGTGATCTCTCATCGGGTAAGCGGTTTGAACAATTGTGGGTGAACGGAACGCGAGCCATCCGTGCACGAGAACCCGATACGTTCTTCCATTATTTGCATGATGCGAGGCAGGTCGAGATCGAAAACGGGCGACGTGCCAGGCAGGTGCTCGCGGCCAACCCCGGCGACTTGACAGGTTTGAAGACGTTAAGCGAAGACGAAATTCGCGACGTGCAATTGCTGGCGTTTCATAAGTGGGACATCACGCGTCGCTTTTTAGATGACGCGGATCCTGCGTCGGGGCGGCTCATCGTTTCGGGCCGACCGATGAAACCGTGGAACCCGCTGGCCCGCAACACCGGCTTTGTGTTGGAGAATTATGCAGGTGCGTTGGACGAGCCGGGCGAGTTCTTTCTATCGAAGGATGGTTGGTTGACCTACCATCCACGTCCAGGCGAAGTCATGTCCACCGGCGGTGCCAACAGCAACGGCGATGGCGAAACCGAAGCCAAAATAATTGCCGAGTGCGTCTTTCCTGTCTGTGACCAATTGTTGATCGTCCAAGGTGACTCCGCCAATGGACGCTTTGTTGAAGATCTCGTCTTTCGCGGAATTTCTTTTCAACACGCGGGGCATGAGACGCCTCCGGGGGGACATGAGCCCGCGCAAGCCGCCGCCTACATCGAAGCTTCAGTGCAGGTTGTTGGTGCCAAGAATGTTGTTCTCGAAGACTGCGAGATTGCTCATGTCAGCAACTACGGCGTGTGGTTCCGCAAAGGATGCAGCGGCTGTCGTTTGCAGAATTCCTGGTTGCATGACCTCGGTGCAGGGGGCGTTCGGATCGGCGAGATGTCGATTGCGGCCAAGGAGTCCGATCGGACCCGCGAGAATAGTGTCGACAACAACATTATTCACGATGCGGGGCATCTCTTCCCTTGTGCCGTAGGGGTTTGGATCGGAAACAGTGGATTCAACGATGTCACGCACAACGAAATCGCAGATATGTACTACACCGGTATTTCGGTTGGGTGGCGATGGGGGTATGACGAAAGTTTGGCGAAGAACAACCGTGTTGAATTCAATCATATTCATCACATCGGAAAGGGATGGCTCAGTGACATGGGAGGTATTTACACGCTCGGCCCATCACCGGGAACGGTTCTTCGCGGTAATCGAATTCATGACATCGAATCCTGGGGCTATGGCGGGTGGGGGCTGTACAACGACGAGGGAAGCACCGGCATCTTGTTAGAAAACAATCTCGTCTATCGAACCAAATCAGGCGGGTACCACCAGCACTACGGTCGCGAGAATATCATTCGAAACAACATTTTTGCCTTCGGACGCGAGTATCAGGTTCGACGAAGCAAGGCTGAAAATCATCTCTCGTTTACGTTCGAACGCAACATTGTTCTGTATGACAGCGAGACCCTGTTTTATGGCAAGTGGGGAGATGATGGTGTGAAGATCGGCGGCAACTTGTACTGGCGAATTGGAGGCGATGTGGACCTCGAAGGAGTGGATACCAGTGAAGAGTCAACAATCGAAGACCCGCGATTTGCTGACCCGGAAAACGACGATTTTCAGTTGATCGACGAAACAGCTACTTCCAAAATTGGGTTCCAGCCCTTCGATTGGCAACAAGCAGGTGTTTACGGTAAGAAGGCTTGGGTTGAGAAAGCGTCCGCATTGCCGATGCCCGAGCGATCCGTTCCGCCCCAACCGCTTCCCCCGCCACCCCCAACGTTTGAAGAGGACTTCGAAGATCAACTGTTGCCGCTGGGGATCGGAATCAGTGTTGAAAAGAACCGAAGTGATGTTCGTGTCATTGAATCGGCACTGGCCAAGAGCGGCAAACATGTTTTAGAGCTAGTCGATGCACCGGGGCAGAAGCATCGATACTACCCGATGTTCTCTTTTGAACCGAAGCTTCGAGAAGGCGTTGGGACATGCCGGTTTTCGATTCGGTTGAATGAAGGTTCGGTGTTTCAGCATGAATGGAGAGATTCGGCGACCCCGTATCGAACCGGACCCTCGTTGTGGTTTGAAAAGGGAGAGCTTCGCAGCGGCGACAAAGTTTTGATGGAGATTCCCGTCGGTAATTGGATCGACGTCGAGGTGACCGCGGGACTCGGGAAGAAAGCGGGCCAGTGGATGGTCTCAGTCGCGGGTGACGAAGTGGAAAACCACGTATTTCGAGACCTGCCGTTGGTGCATCCTCAGTGGGAGCATCTCGATTGGATCGGTTTTGTCAGCCAAGCGAACACCGACGCGGTCGTCTATCTCGACGACTTGGAGTTGGAAGTCCGGGAGTAAGCCGCAGCGTTTTCAGGCGAGTCCGACGCTGCGGGGTGAGCTACATTTCGGCGGCGGTAATTGCCAGTTTGACTTCTTCGTTGCCGTAGATGATCGAGAGAAAGGCGGGAATGTAGCGGTCGATCATGGCGCCGCCGACGTACAAAATGTGATCAATCACATCGTCTTCGGGGAAGGAGTCCCCGAGCGGCAAGGCGGTTTGATAGCGAAGTTCGCCGTCTTCGAAATCCATTTCAAAATTGCCCAATTTCAGACCGTAGTTGGCGCGTGTAATTGCCTCGGCGATGAGCTGGCGGTGCGATTCGGGGATCTTGTTCGCCGGATGCGTGAACACCTGCAGCATGGATTCGTCGATGAGCATCATGACCCGAATGTCGCCGTGCTTGCCTTCGAACAGCATCCGAAAGAGCCCGCGTTCGGCATCTTGTTCATAGACGATGGTACCGCGGTCGAGATACGCACTGAGTTGATCGACGAGAGCAGACATGTCGTTGACTCCGGGGCTGAGCGATCTGAAATGGGTGAGAGCTGAATCGGAGGGCGTCGAGATCGAATCCGTCTAATTCGTGCACGAGAAAAGAGGAGAAAACGGGCGAAATATCAGCCCGCGCGGGTGGCAGGTCTGAAAAAGAATGTGTCCGCAGAGAAAGAGCGTGTCCGCAGGATAGGAGTGTAAAAAATTGGGGGGAGTAGGCATGACTCAGCTAGGGACAGCTAATGGGGTGGTCGGGTTCGCGACTGGCCTCCCTCGATTGTACTGAAAAAACATGATCGGGGCGAACCTGATCGCCCGCTGCTGTTCATGCGAACTATACTTCCTGGGTGAGCCTTCCCTCGGGTGGGTTCGCCCGTTTCCCGAATGACTCCCTACTCGATTTGACCGGCAGTTGCCCCTGTGACTCGCGTTCTCCTGACCGCATTTGAACCGTACGACCGCTGGCCGGACAATTCGAGTTGGCTCGCGTTGATCGAATTAACTCGGTGGTACGACGGGCCGATTACTTTGGTGACTCGGCGTTATCCGGTCGAGTTGGGTCGGATGAGCGAAAAGTTACGGACCGATCTTCAGGAGGACTATGATTTCGCACTGCACTGCGGCCAGGCTCCGGGGGCGTCCCAATTGCGATTGGAAGCCGTTGGGCTGAACCTGCGCACCGATGGTAGTGAGATTCTCAGCGAGGCTCCTGCCGCGTACCGCAGCCCATTGCCGTTGGACATGGCGGCGTCACGCATCCGGGAAGCGGGAATTCCCGCCACGGTATCGCATCATGCCGGGACGTACCTTTGCAACGCCGCGTTGTTCCTCAGTCAACACTACATCAAGTCGTTTGGAATGCGGACGGCGTCTTCGTTCATTCACATGCCGCTCGCTCCCGCGCAGGTCGCTCGCGATGACTCCGACTCGCCGAGCATGAGCACCCCGATGGTCAGTGCGGCGCTCGCGATTCTGATCCAGCAGTTGTCAGAGCGTCGGACGACGGTTTAAACGCGTCGACCCAAGCGTGCAGGAGCCTCGCGTCGATGGTTCCGGTCCGGCGCACTCCCTCTTCGAAAGCGGGGTTGCAAACATTGCCTCGCACGCCCCAGCAGTCCGGCGTCACGCCGAGGCGGTGTAAACGCGTGACCTGAGAAAGCCGAACGGAACCCGCCAATGCGAGCCAAATTCCGGCCTGGTGAGCGGTTTGAACCAAGGCAGCGAGTTGCTCAACCGGCACGTGATCGGTCAGCGATTCGCCCGATTTGACAAAGGTGTCTAGCAACAACCGTTTTCGTCCGCTCGCGATCACCGTCTCGAGCACGTCCGCGGGAGCGAGACAGTTGGCGGGACGGTGATCGGCATAAGCGACAGGAACCAGCTCCACATCGGGAGGCAGATCGAGCGAATCCCAAAGCTCTCGCAGACGGTCGCGGCTGCGAATGCAGCTGGGGCCGACCTTGGCGTATCGGAACGTGTTCGGAACCTTCGATGCGATTGAAACCGCATCGTCTTTTTCCCCCAGGGCCGCCGACAGTTGGCAATGAGATAGCGTCGCCGCGGCATCGCGCCATATCTCTGGTGAAACCGGGGCGAGGGCTCCTTCCTTTGGCTCTTTGAAGTCGATCACGTCGACACCCGAGTCGGCGACCTGTGTCGCTTCGCAGATGTTGCGCACGCTGACGAGTAGTTTGGGGCGAGGTGTTGCGGAGAGCGTGTTGGAGGAAGACATTCAAAAATTAGAGGTGCTCAACCGCCGCGCATCAGTGGGTGAGGTTGGTCCGCATTGCTCCGCCGCCTGATGTAGCGGAGTGACCTTGCATGCTCCGTGGGACTTGGGGACAGGCATGAAAAAACCACTCTACCTGAAAGGCAAAGTGGTTTAGCGATTCGTGTCGATGGTCCCACGAAGGGACGCCGAAATCGTAGTTGGCGTGAACTACTTTTGTTGTTGTTGCAGGCCGGGACGAACGCGTTTGTTGATGTCCGTTTCCAGGACACCGAAGACCGATTCGTGACGAGCGACCGACATTTGAAGTGCGGCAAGCAAACGCTTTGCGGTGAAGAAGTTCACGATGATGCGTTGTTTGACTTGGATTGCTTCTTTTGGCACACCGATCGGCTGTGGGTTGAGGCCGAAGTCGATGATCAGTTCTTCAGGCGATCCGGTAACGCGGCAAAAGTTAGCGTAGGTGGCGAGTGCTTCTTTGTCTTCCACCTGAACCTGAACAGGTTGTTGTGGAGGAGTCTGAGCCTTCGCTGCGGGGGAAGTTGGCTCGGCGGTTGCGGTCGCGGTTGCCGATTCTGCTTCTACCGAATCGTTGCTGTTTTCGTCTGCCATCAAGTTTTCTCCAAAGGGTGAGAAAGGGGGAAGGGTAAGTTGAATTCGCGTTGGGCCACATGTTAAAGGTCCCCCCCGTACTCGCAACGCGAAAGCGGTAGGTGCGGGACAATAAAACTGATTTTTCAATCAGTTTGTGGATCGTTGTGTTTCACTATGCGTGGATTGTGAAAGATAGGTTGTGGTTGTGTTATTAGAAATCAAAGTTAAACGTTTTTATGATTACCCGCCAAAGACGCTGTCCTAAAGACATCGGATCGACATGAACTTTGGCCGCGCCTCGATAGCCGGGGCGGAGGATCATATCGGACGCATCGATCGGCACTCGGGCTTGGTAGGACACGCTACGAGGACGAACCTGACCCGTTTTAGGATCAATTTCGGTTTGCAGATCACCGCCGGTTTGGCTCGACATGGACGTGCTCGCGGCGGCCATTGGGTTTTTTGAGATTTCCTCGATACTGCCGTGGAAGGTTTCCAGTCGAAGCGAGTCGAGCTTCAAGTCGACGAGCTGATTTTCGCGAACCAGTTGACGGTCACCTTGGTCGATGATCAGCACCGCTTCGAAGGCTTCGGGTGACCCGATTTCGCAGATCATGTCGTCTGCGGTCAGGAGGGCACCCCGGTTGCGTTCTTGTAACGGCGTTCCGGTCCATCCGGGGAGTCGTCCGTCACCGGGGTCGTTGGACGGACGTTCAGGCGGAGGCAGGACGAACCCGTCTTGTTTGGCTTTGATGGTAAGGCGATCAATTTCCTCCTGCGTTTTGGCACGCAGCGAACGGATCGAATGCAGCATTTCCTCTTGGGTCTCGAGCTGGGCGACGATCGCGGCGTCCTCCTGGGCTCGACGTTTGAGGTTAGCGAGTTGCACCGACGCGAACCGTTCTTCGCCCTGCAGATCGGCGAGGCGAATTTTCAGTTCGGGATTTTCGAGGACTGCGATGGGTTGTCCCTTTTCGATTCGGGTACCGACAGCAACCGTATCGACGACACGTCCCACTGTCCCCGCGTAGACCGCACCGGCGCGACTCGGCCGAATTTCGAATGCGGCATCGATATGGTGAGGCAACGGGATGTAGCACACCGCCGCGATGATCGCTCCGACCACCGCAAGCGAAGTGAGGAGTGGGCCACGTTTCACTTTGGAGAGTCTCCCTGGAGTGCGGATGAATTTCCACGTTTGGATGATGGGTTGCGCGATCAGTCCGGAGAAGCCGACGACGGCGAGCATCCGGCCGAGAGCCTGCAAACCGTACGGTTCGAGAACCTGCATCACGAACCAAGCGATCGAGAACACCACCACCCAGCGATAGATCACACTGGCGACGGTGAACATGCCGAACATGAATCGGTTCCGCTGCGGCAAGAACGGGTCGTCTTGCAGTTCCAAACCGAGACAGGTTTCCTGGAACCAACGTTTGAGGACCTCGGTACTCTTTTGACGCAGGTTGGGGATTTCGAGGTAATCCATCAGGATGTAATAACCATCGAAACGCAACAGCGGGTTGCCGTTGACGAGCACCGTGCTGATGACGTTAAGAAACATCATGTTCAGGCAGAGGTCGTTGATGGTGGTGCCTGGTTGGCTGAAGAACCACACGAACGCGGCGATCGAAGCGAGGATCATCTCGACATAGATACCGCCGGCACCAATCCAGATGCGTTTCCATTTGTTAGGAAGCATCCATGAGTCGGAAACGTTGCAGTACAAACACGGGGTGAAGACCAGCAGCATGAAGCCGATTTCGTGGCATTCGCCGCCGAACTTCTTGCAACTCAGTCCGTGGCCGAACTCGTGTATGACCTTCACAATCGCCATCGTTGCCGCCAAGATGATCCAGCGGTCGGCGGCGAAGAATTGATGGAACGTAGGCAGTTTGGCGTAAACGGTTTGGTACTGTGTCGCGAGCAGCAGCGAGGCCGCGATCAATAAACCGATGAAAAAGATCAACGCCGGAACCGTGAACACCCACCCAAAGATTGGGAGCAACCGGTTGAGGATCTTTTCCGGGTCAATGCCTCGGAATCGAACCGCGAAAACGTTCGATAGTTTGCCAAGGAGTTCTTTGTTCTTTTTGGTGCGTCCACGTTCCCGAAGTGACTTGCCTTGGCCGGGCGAGTTGCTGATCACCAAACCGCTGCGGTGCAGCATTCCGATGAATTGTTGCAGGTCGCCGAAGGTGATTTTTTGCGGCGCGAATCGTTGTTCAAAGCCGTCTTTGATCTGTTGCAGGCTGACGTGCCCGTCGAGCATGTTGAGGATGAAGTACTCTTCGTCGTGAAAACGGAAGTACTGCAACCCGACGGGTTCTTTGATCACCCAAAACCCCTGGCCCTGGTAGTGATGCCGGCTCGCGGTCAGGTCAGGACGTCGGCGCACCGTCAGTGCACGTGACGAACTGCTAACCAGTGATTCAGCAAGGGTGGCCATGGATGAAGTGTCAGTGGGGCGATGAAGAGGTGTGGGGGCGCGAAGGGCGTTTGTTCAGAGGTGAATCAGTCGAACAGGATCTCGGCTTGCATGCCGGGTTTAACGATCCACGCACCGTTCTGGTCTTTGACGTTGTCGATATCAACCCAGATTCGGACTTGGCGACGGAGGTTCAACTCGCTGCTAACGAATCCCAGTTTGCTTTGGACAACGACCGGCCGATCGCGATCGCTCGACGAGAAGACGCGAACCGTCACGGGCAGTCCGGCTCGCACGCGACCGGAAAACGCGATGGCATCGACCACGCCTTCGACTCGCACCCGGTCGAGTTGGACGATGGTGGCGATCGGTGAGCCCGGCTGTACCCATTCACCGCTTTGGGCGACGCGAGTTTCGACATAACCGTCGAAAGGGGCGACGATTTGGCGGCGTTCTTTCTCGTATTCGGCAATCTCTCGCTCGTTGCGTTTGGCAACGTACTGAGCCAAGGCGATCTTCTTTTGCATTTCGGCCAGATCGATCCGGAGGGCGGCGCGAACGGCTTCGAGTTCCTTCTTCTTCATTTCCCAAAACGGGATGGCTTGCTCTTGATACAGCTTTTTGTGGGATTCGGCTTCGGCGTCGGCGAGTTCACGGCTGTTTCTCGCGTCTTTGAGGTTCACGTCGTTATCGGCGTTGAGCATCGCCTCGGTTTCTTCGGCCCGTTTGAGTTCCAACGCGAGAGTCGCGGCGGTATCGTCGACAACGGCGAGGACGTCACCTTGGACGATTCGCATCCCTTCCTCGACGTTCAGTTCGATCAGTTTGCCTTCGACTTCGGCCGGAATATTGACGTTCCGGATGTACTTGACCGAGCAGTTGTCGGCAACCACCTGTTGCCCCGGAGAAGCCAACGGTTGCGACGACGATTGGGCTTCGCAGCGTGCGGAAGCGAGACACAGCACGGCGAGGAGAGCAACCAAAACGGGCGACGCGTTTCGTCGATGATGCGGAAAAAATGGCATGAGGATCGTTCGCGTAGGATTCAAGGCAGATGAGAAGACGGTGAGGAGGAGTCGAGTCAGGTTGATTGACCGGTCGTCGTGGTTCGTTTCAAGCAGTCCGTTGCAGCGGGAGTCGTTGGCTCACTCGCTGGGAGATCCGTCCTTAGAAAATGAACTTGGCAAACCATTCGTAGACCTCGTGAAGGAGTACAAATCCGCTGGCTCGCCGCCCGACTTGGACGTCGGCGGTTAGTTTGGTGCCCGGGCTCGGTGAGAGTTTGCGTAGCTCGTCTTGATCGGGAAGGACTCGCATCTTGATGATCGATCCGTGTTCCTCGCTGGCTTCGGCACGCAGGGAGATGTTCTCAACCGGCAGGGTCGCCGGCAGCGGTTGATCGGGATCCGATGCGAGGATGTACGTGACATCGAGTTCTTTCACGGAGTTCTCGTTGATGTATTCGTCGAGATGGCCTTCGCGTTTTTCAGGCATTTCGATTTCGAGGTACATCGGTTTGCTCAGATCGGCGATTTCCATCAAGACTTGGCCGGTCGAGATCGGACGGTTGAGCAGCAGTTTTTCGACTTCCCAGGAAACGACACGTCCTTCGATTGGCGAACGGACGATAAGGTCGTCGGCACGCTTCTTCTTCAACGCGAGTTTGGCGTTCTGTGCCTCGAGTTTGGTTTCGAGCTCGAGTTCTTCGCCTTCGAGGGCTCGGAGGTCGGTTCGTTTGAGCGAATCGCGTTTGGTCAATTGTCCGCGGACACGTTGCAGTTCAGCTTTGGTCGTGTAGATCTGGCCTTCGAGTTCGGTGATCTCAACTTCGACATCGGGGTTGATCATCCGCACGAGCGGTTGACCGACGGTGACCATCGAGTTGTGGTCGACAAGGACTTCACGGACTTCGCCGTCGATGCCGGCGAAGATTTCTCGTCGGGCTTCTGGTTTGAGGGTTCCCTCTGCTTCGAGGTCGAAGTCCATCGGCACAAATACTCCCGCGGCGATCAGACCGAGGATCAATGCGATCACGCCGAGCGTTTTGGGCAACGTTCGTGCACGCAGCACCCAACTGGCCCTACCGAGTGCTCTCCATAGCGGCATCAAAAACAGATTCGAGTGTGCCTGCGAGTTGGCGATCGCTCGTGTGCCGTGTTCGTAAACCAAGTCACATCGAGTGCGGAAGACGTCGGCCGGGAGATCCGTTTCGATCTGTTCGACGATCAGTGCACCAATGACTTCGCCACGGTGGGCATCGTCGCGGTCGACTTCGCCGGCGGCGCCAACTTCTTTATCTTGTCCGAGTTTGCGTTGCGGTTCACGCAATGGGAGAACCGCCAGGTTCCGTCCGTAGGAAAGGTCGACGTAGTCTTCGAGGGCTTCCTCGATTTGTGGCGGCAAGTCTTCGGTCGAACCGTCGTGCCACAGCGGTTCGCCGGCGGCAACCACGCGGGTCGCCAACACGTTCAGAGCGGAGACAATGTTCGATCGGTTTTCGATCGTGTCCTGACCGCTGATCGCTTCGACGGTGCACTTGCGTCCTTTCTTGATCGCGACACTGACACGATCGCATCCGATTAAACGTCGTCCTTCGTTGGCGACGACGTATGCGGTTTCCTTCAAGTCGAGTGATTCGTGGGCGGCGCGGGCGAACGAGTCCGCCTGCTGCCAGAGAGTTTGCCGGTCGCCGAGCTTGATCAGCTTCTGGCTGCGCAGCCATTCGGCGGCGAGTTCGCACATTTGCTGGAGGAAACGCAGGTATCCTTTCTGCGTCTCCGGTGCGGTGTCGGGGCGTTGAAAAATTTCGATCAGGCCGTCTTTCTGACCATCGTGCTGCAGCGCACCGAGCACGAGCAGATAACGCGTCGGGTTACCCTCGGCGTCGCCATCGGTCGTGCCGCTGTACGGTGGAACGAGCACCGATTGACCGGCGTTGGCAGCCCGTTGGATCAATCGACGGTGGCGAGCCGCGTCGTCGGTGTCGTCAGCCAGAATCGACGGTTCGGCGTTGATTTGATACTGAAGACGCAGTTGGCGGTCTTCATCGAGCAACCAGATCGCGCCACCGGCAGCAGCCAGGGCGGTGATGATCCGAGAGAGCAATTCGGGATAGAACTCCGAGGCCGTCGATCCGCTCTTGGTCAACGCAGCGATTTCGTTGACAAGACCTCGGATCTGAGCCTTGGTTTCTTCGACCGTTTGTTGGTTGACCGACATATGCCTGTTGATCTGAAGCGGATGAGGACGCGGACGAAACTGAGATTTCGGGTTACGAGAAGACGGTAGTTAAAACCACCTTCCCCCCGCCACTGGAAGTTATTTCGAAACTGAGGTTTGTTACGGCAGCCTGCCGATCGCAACGTCTGGTCCGGACGGGCCGTCTGTATGGAAGCCCCGTTTGCGCCGGAGCCTCGGGTCGGATCGATCGCAGAACCAGCAAAAAACGCCTTTTAAGAAAAAAACGGACAACCGAGCTAGACTGGTTATACGTTTTGTATAACCTGGTGTCTAGCGTTTCGCTGTGGAATTGTTAGCCAGCGATTTCCGATCTTCCTCCGCTGGTTCTGTCTTGAACGCACCGCTGAAGCACCGCGCCGTCCAGAACGGACCTGCCGCCCCAACGGAAACGGCACACCCGCAAGGGGCAACAACCTCCAACGAAGCGGCGGAACACAGAGACAGCGGAGCTGTCGGCGAAGCAATCTCCCAGACCGATGGATCGTCCGGTACGCAGCCCGACTCGGACGATCCGACGGCGGACGTGGTCCCTGCGGAGCATCTGCTGGCATCCATCGAACAGGAGCTCAACCGTATCCAGCGTTCGATGCGTCTGACGTTGCAAGCGAAATTGCAGGGTCTCGTGGGCAAGTCGCTCGGTTCGCTCCAGCACAACCGAGCCCTCGCCGCATCGATCCAATCGATTCTCGACCAGCACGGTTTCCGTCTGCGGTGTCATCAGTGCGGGCATCCTGCGATTCTCCGGGTCAGCCCGCGAAAGGGGATCCCCTCGGGAGCGTTCGTGTTCGATCACACGATTGACGGGAAACGCACGTTTCATGGAGGCGGTGCCGTCGTCCCCCCGATTCATCTCGTCGCCAAACCGCAACGCAAGAATCGTCGAGTGGAATAACACCTGCTCGTGAAATCAGGCGATGACCTATCCAGTCTTCTTGCTCGCCGACTGTCCCTTCGAGTGATTTTGGGGATTGGGGTTTACGGACGCGATGGTCGACTTAACCGAGTCACGTCGGCACGACGGTTTACTTCGTTGGCCACGTCGTGATGGTCCGCTCCTCTAGCCGTCGTGGAATTGGTAAAACGGTGGTTCGCGTGTCGATCGGTAGGCTCCCGTCGTGGGCTGCCGCTGCACAACAACGTCTCCCTCGGAGTGTCTATGACATCGGATCCTGCCTCGTCGCCTCAACCTTCCTGTGAATTGCGGCAAGCCCTGCCCACCGACGCGGCAGCGATTCACGCGTTGATGCGGCCGTTCGTTTCGCAGCATTTGCTACTCGCTCGCAGCGAGGCTGAGATTATCGAGTTGACCCGCCACGGCTTTGTCGCGATGCAGGGTGAACGTTGCATCGGTTTTGCCGCGGTGGAAATCTATTCACCGAAGTTGGCCGAACTGCAGTGCCTCGCCGTTCATCCGGAGGCACAGCGTCTCGGTGTCGGGCGACAGTTGGTCGGCCAGTGCATTGAACGTGCTCGGTCGCTCGGTGTGATGGAGGTTCTCGCGATCAGTTCGTCGGAGGATTTCCTGCGTTCGTGTGGTTTCGATTTCTCATTGCCCGACCAGAAGAAAGCGTTGTTCTATCAAATCCGAGAACGTCCTTTTGACGACCGATAGCCGATTGAATTCGCTGGTCCCATGAAGCGTGCGTTAGCCATGAAGCGTGCGTTAGCCATGAAGCATGCGTAGGCCATGAGGCATGCGTAGGCCATGAGGCATGCGTAGGATCGTCCGCCCGTTGTATTTGTTTCCTCGAATTAGACTGCATTGTCATGAAGCCTCTTGAGTTCCTAGAGCAAGCCATCCGAACCCCGAGCCCATCTGGATACGAGGAGCCGATCCAAAAGTTGATCTCGGAGTACCTCCAGCCTCACACCGATGAGGTCTCGATTGACGTGCACGGCAATCTCACCGCATGCGTGGGGCCCGCCGATTCGCCACGGTTGATGTTGGCGGGACACTGCGACCAAATCGGGATGTTGATTTCCTACATCGATGAGGAGGGGTTTCTTTACGCCCAGACGATTGGCGGTTGGGACCCTCAACAGTTGATTGGTCAGGCGATGACGGTTTGGACCGCAAACGGTCCGGTGTCGGCGGTGATCAGTCGCAAACCGATTCACTTGCTTTCCGCGAAGGAGCGAGAAGAGGTCGTCCGCCTGCAGGACATGTGGCTCGACATCGGTGCGATCTGTGCGGAAGAGGCCGCCGCGAAGGTTCGTGTGGGAGATCCAGTGACCCTCGATCTGCACTATCGCCCGCTCTTGGGTGACTACGTCAGCGGTCCGGGGATGGACAACAAAACCGGCATGTGGACTGTCATGGAAACGGTCCGTCGCAGCGCGACCGAACTGAATGAGAAACCGTTGCAGTGTCAATTATTCGGTGTTGCCACCGTTCAAGAAGAGATCGGTCTGCGTGGTGCGAAGACCGCGGCGGCACGGATTTCACCGGACGTGGCGATCGCAGTCGACGTCACTCATGCGTCGGACTGTCCGACCATCAGCAAACAACAACAAGGCGATATCCGTTTGGGTGGTGGTCCGGTGATCGTACGCGGGCCGAACATCAACGCAAAAGTCGCCGCGCGTTTGATCGAGTTGGCGGAAGGAAACGATATTCCGTATCAACTCGCGGCATTGGGACGTGCCGCACCGAACGATTCCAACGTGTTGCAAATCTCCGGTGCAGGCGTTGCCACCGGTCTGGTGGCAGTTCCCAACCGGTACATGCATTCGGCGGTCGAAACCATCTCGACGGCTGACATCGATGCGATCGCTAAACTGCTGACACTTTTTGCGCAGAGCCTAACGCCAGAATGTTCTTTCATTCCAGGTTAGTTTGCGTTGGTCTGATCACATGGTTCTGATTACGTCTCGCGGGGTGTACCCGCGGATCTGTCAGAGCATGGATCGTCTAGGCGGCCTCTCTCGACAGATCGCTGTCGAGCTTCGGAGGAGGGGTTGATTCCTCGGTGCCGCTCGTCGAAGTTGCCAGCCCGAGAGCCCCGGCATGCGTGCGGATATGCAGATCTCGCTGTGGGAACGCGATTTCAATCCCCTCTTCCTGGAACGCATTGTTGATGTTCGTGTGAAGTTGATGGATCACCTCCAGGCGGTTGTCCAGCGAAGGCAAATAGGCACGCAGCACCATGTTCAGGGCACTGTCGCCGAAGCCTTCAAACGTTGCGACCGGTGGCGGATCTTCTAACGTGAGTGGGTGTTCGTTCGCGGTCGCTTCGAGGATCTCGCGAGCACGCTCAGTGTCCGATCCATAAGCGATCCCCACGTTGACGAGCACGCGGTTGATCTTGTCCGACAACGTCCAGTTCAACAATCGTCCCGTGATGAACTCTTTGTTGGGAACGACATACTCTTTGCGGTCCCAGTTGGTGATCGATGTCGCTCGGATGCGAATTTTGGAGACCACGCCGCTGACATCGTCGACCGTCACCACGTCACCCACTCGAATCGGACGTTCGAGCAGGATGATCAGACCAGCGACAAAGTTTGCGAACATCTCCTGTAACCCGAACGCGAGCCCGAACGTTAACGCCGTTGCCAGCCACTGAATCTGCGACCATTCCAGCCCGATCGTCGAACAAGCCGCAATGGTTCCGATCAAGACGATCGCGTAGCTGACCAAGGTGGTGATCGCGTATCGAACCGAAGCGTCAACAGGCAGTTGTTGCAGCACGGACATTTCGAGCAAACCGGGGCCGTTGCGAAACAGGACGAACGTGACGGTGGCGATCAGAAGGGCCAACGCGAGGTCGGAGAGTGTGATGACGGTCGCCAAACGTGGCGGCGATGCGCTGCGAGCGATTGGAGTCGTGTCGTCCTCGGTCGTGGGAAGCATTGCCGGCGAGACCGCGATGGATGCATCGTTAACACTCGCAACGGTGGTCTTGGTCCACAGCGGATAGTTGTCCAAAATGCTGAGTGCGGGCAAAACCTGGACCCAGATCATCCACAGTCCAACGAGCGAACAGGCGATCATGCCTGAATTGATCAGTCGTCGCGATTGCTGACTATGTGCGGTGATATCGGCTTTCGTATATTCGGCCACAATGCCCGCGACCTTTTGAGACGACGAGTCACTCGTTGAGGCGGCGGCGGAAGCCGACGCACGTTGTCGCGACTGTTCGATGCTGAGATAACGTCGACGCAACATCAACATGCGAAAGAATAGCGATCGCATGATCAGCAACGAGATAACAAATCCAAACGTCGCGAACAGACGCCATGAGAGCACTTCCGCCGTGTAGTAGTAGCCGGCGAAGGTGAGTGCAGCTAGCGACAACGGAACCGACGTGCCCAACACGGACCACGCATGTTTGATTCGATCGTTCCATGAGGATCCTTCGGACGAGTAATACTCACGCAACACGCCACCGGGCGTCAGCAGTCGAAATACGGCGTATGCGGCAACGCACATCCCGGTCAGGAAGAAAAGGCGTTCGACCGAGTCTCGCCCGTGAGACTGCTCACACATCGACAACGTTGCGGTGACAAAAGTCAGTGGCAACGCAACGCAGGTGAGCGACCTCAGGCCGCGTCGGATTGATTCGGTGGCATGGTGAGACCACCGAAAGTGAGCTTCACCGAGCCCGCGGGGTCGGCAAACCTGCCTCACTAATTCCAATGCGATCCAAATCACCGCGGTGCATAGAAAGCCGTTGGCGACCGCCGCGACAAACTCGGAGTCACCGGCAGAACGTTGGAGACGCCATGCCAACAAGGCTGCCAAGGCCGGCCATACCAACGAAACGAGGACGGTAAAGAACCATGCCTGAAACGTCGGCAAGATCGACATGCAGTTCGCCCGATCCGCGTTTTCTCCAAAGCGGCGGATGCGGTCCCGCATCTTGCGTCCTCGAATCAGGAGAATTGCGCATGGGGCGAGAGCCAGAAGATACAAATAGAAACGCTCGCGAATATCCGACAGCAACGAGGAGCCGACTTCCGCCCACTTGTGCGGGCTGATCAACCACAGGTCGGACGCATCGAGGCTGAATTCGTTCGTCAACGCGCGTCCGCTGCGGATCCACAGGACTCGCTCGTCGATGTAGTTTTCGTAGTCGGCAGCCAGGCGGATGAGCTGTTGATCGGTCGTATCGAGTTCGATCAGTTCGTCAAAATACTGGCCGCTGATTTTGATCAAGGTGTCGAGTGTTTCACTGCGACGTTGGATCAATTCCTGTGCTGCCGATTCGAGCAACGCTTGGTTCAGCGCCGCGTTATGGTTTGCGTCTGTATCTGGATTCGGTGGGACTTCTAGCTTTGCGAGCAACGACTTGGCATTGCCGACGTCTTGACGCTGATCCTCGTAGTCAAAAATTTCATACTGGACATCGTTAATGATCGGTTGACGATGGGCGACGTTTTCCCGTCTCGCCGACACATCGGGGAGGTCCTGCTTTTGTTTGCGCAGGTGGGCGCCGATGGCGCTGGTCAAACCTACCGTTTCGACCTTCTTTCGCGTCGAGTTGAATTGGCGAACCAACGACTCGTAGACATCGGCGGAGGCTTTTTGGTCTCTTTCAGTTGAGGCGAGTGCTTCGGCGATCGCTTTGGTCTTTTCCGCAAGTTGCTGGTTGGTTTCGGCGTAGTCCTTCAATGAGGGGGCGGCCGCGATCGCCTCGAAACGTGCTTGTTGAACTGACAGTTCAGCTGCTTTCTCGCGGGCGATGTTAATTTCTTTCTGCAGCAATTCGATGCCTTTCTCGAGGTGTTCTGCATTCGCGTTGGCTAAGTCGATTCGCAGTCGCAGGAGATCGGCAGACTCTTCGGCATCATATTTCGCCAACTCGGCCTGGAGTGCCGGCAGTTCTTTGACCAAGGTCATTCGCCGGGTGAGCAATCGGGCGATGAATGAGTACGAGGTCGGCGACGCCTCGGAGGCGGTGAGCGTTTGCAATTGAGAGGTTGTGTCCGCGATCCGCTGTTCTTTGGCGATCATCAACTCGCGTATTTCTTTGCGCCGTTGGGAACGCGTTTGTTGTTCGGACTCGGCGGTTTGTCGATTTTTCTTATACGTCTTCAGTTGCAGTTCCCATTGCAGCAGCAATTGCTCCATCTCCTGAAGGCTCAGACCAGGTTTGAGTTCAACGGTTTGCTGTTTGCGATCGGCGAGTTCCTTGCGAAGTTGCTCGACACGGGCAGCGACCGTTTCTGTTTCGCCGATGAGGGTTTGTTCGGCGGCTTCGTTATTGGTCGCTGAGCGGAGGTTGTTCATTGCCGAGCGATAGTTTTCGATCGCCTGCAATCGTTGGTCGGCGTCGAGGTCTTTGCGGTTGTCGAGATCCGCGATCGCTTTTTCGATGGTCTCGATTGAGATGGATTGTTCCGTCAACTGAGCGACCGGATCCGAGTTTTCTTGGGCGTGCAAAATTGACGCAGGCAGAGCGGCCAGAAACAGGCTCGGCAGCAAAAAAAAGATTCTTCGGACGGTAGGCAGCGTACGCAAAATGGTGCACCTGGTGAGTGGGGAGAAAGACTCCAGACGCTAGAAAAACAGGGCGAATTGCGTCAATGTGGATCCGCAAAGGGCCGTGTTAATGGCTGCGAAAGTCGCGTTGGCGCGGCCCGCATGGCCTGCGAAGCGCGAGACGAAAAACGAGAGGCGTTTGGCCTGAATTGGTCTCGTCGACTCCCGCTGAATCCGAGACGACGGATCGTTTGTCTCTTGACCCATTGGAGGGCATGGGCGTAAACATGAGAGTTGAGTGCTCACGGTGTTAAACGCCACCCGGGCAAGCCGAAAACGGAATTTCGGGTTTTTTCACTCACATAATTCATGGAAGATAACTCTCATGGCCCAACAAGACCAAGCCTCCAGCGGTGTCCCGCTCCTCGACGTTAATCGCGACAACGCTCCTCACCGTGAGGAATTCATCGAGGCCCTAACCGAAGTGCTCGACAGCGGGCGTTTCCTTTTCGGTCCAGACGTCACCGAACTCGAGGCTGAACTGGCCGGGTATTGCCAGGTTCCCAACGTCGTCGGCTGTGCCTCGGGCAGTGACGCATTGCTGCTTTCTTTGATGGCATTGAACATCGGTCCTGGCGATGAGGTGATCGTTCCATCGTTTACGTTCTTTGCCTCGGTGAGTTGTATCACTCGCTTGGGGGCAACGCCGGTGTTTGCCGACATCTGCCCAGAAACGTTCAACGTCGATCCCGCGTCGATCGAGTCGCTGATTACAGGCAAGACCAAAGCGATTATTCCTGTCCACTTGTTCGGACAGTGTGCCCAAATCGATCGGATCTGCCAAATCGCAGCCGGCCATGACATCCCGGTTGTTGAAGACGCCGCGCAAGCCATCGGCGCCGCCTACAACTCACGCCCCGCAGGCAGTTGGGGAACGGTCGGTTGCTTTAGCTTCTATCCGACCAAGAACCTCGGCGGGATGGGCGATGGCGGCATGATGACCAGCAACGATGCCGCGTTCGCGGATCGCCTACGTTTGTTCGCCGGCCATGGCATGCGTCCGCGCTACTATCACAAAGTTGTCGGTATCAACAGCCGACTCGATACGTTCCAAGCAGCCGTGTTGCGAGTGAAGCTGCGTCATCTCGGTGAGGCGATTGAAGGTCGTTCGACGGTTGCGGCACGTTATGACCGACTACTGACCGAAAACGGCATGGTCGACAACGGGCAAATCACATTGCCGGTGCGTGACCCCAACGCGTTCCACGTGTGGAACCAGTACGCGATTCGCGTTGCCGATGGACGCCGTGATGATCTGCGTAGCTACCTTGCCGAACGTAAGATCGGTTCGGAAATCTACTATCCGATTCCGATGCACCAACAAGAGTGCTTCGAAGGAATGGAATTCCGCCACAACGGTTTGGCCGAAACAGAGCGTGCGAGCCAAGAGGTTCTCAACCTGCCTGTCTTCCCGTCGTTGACCGAAGCGGAACAGTTGCGTGTGATTGATGCGATTGCATCGTTCTACTCGGCATCGGCAAAGGTCGCTGCGTAGGTCGCAGGCGAACTTCGCGATATCCCAAATAGAAATGCTGGCCGGCGAATGCTCGCTAGCAATCGTTCCTTGTGCCCGGTTCTCTTGAGCCGGGCGGAACCGTTTCTGCAGACCGCAATCGTCTTGGTCGAACAATCTTTCTTCGGCGAGAAACAATCATGCTGCGAACGAATCACGCGATTTGCCGACCCTTTTCTGCCGTGTCGATTGGCAATTGGGGTGCGGTGATTCTGGTCGGACTGTCACTGTCGGGGGCCTGCCCGAGGTGGGCTCCTTCGGTTGTTCATGCCGAAGAAACGACTGACTCACCGAAGGACGCCGCAGAGATTATCGAGCGGATTGATCAGGGGGATCTCGCCGCGGCAATTGCTGCGGTAACCGAGCTCGATGTTGCTTCCACGACTTCGCCGAAGACGCTCGCCGCGGTGATTCAAGTAGCCCGGGCGTGCGAAAAAGATCAACGCAGCGAGGAAGCCGCCGAGGTTTACCATACCGCCGCGGCGCTCGCCAAAGAGTTGACCAGCGAAGACTCTTCCAAAATACCATCTGCGAAGAAGGCCGCGATTTGGCTCACCGCAGCAAACAGTTTGACCGTCGTTGGGCGTGATGCGGACGCGTTCGGGTGGCTTCGTTTGGCCGCAGAATCAACCTCGGATACGGTCCTCACGCAGCGGGTCGGTAAATCCCTGTTGTCAGTTGCCTCCGGGGCACTCAATGCCAACGACAAATTGACCGCAGGACACGCATACCAATTGGCGGTGCAGCAGTTTCTGTCGGCGAACCCGGGGCAGCCGAATCCTGCGATCGCGACGGCTCGGTTGGGCTATGCCTGGACGCTCGTGATGGCGGCAAACGAGAGTGGCAACGCAGACCATGTGGCTCAGGCACTGGCGGCCGTTGACGAGTTTATCGAACATCATCCCGGCCACGCGGACACCTCGTCGGCGTTGCTGTTGAAGATGAGCTGCGAGTCCTCGTTAGGCCGGAACGACGCAGCCGAGTCGACACGCGAGCAATTGATTCAAAACCATCCACGATCCGACGCGATGTGCCAGATCGTTTCGCAGGCTCTTGGCGACGCTGCTAGCGGCGAGAAACTTTCTGGGTTGAGTGAATCTTTGCGGCAATACCTTGTTGCCGAATACGAATTCGTGCTCACCGCTCAGTCGCTGCGAACCAACGTCTCGGTGGTCGAGACCGCGCTACTCGCATCGGCAATCGCGGGCGAACCCAACGCTGAGGCAGCCTACGCTGTTGCGTTGTCGTTGTGCGACGAAGTCGGCGACGCGGCGACGCGTGTGCTCGAAGGCTTGCAAACGCATGGACAAGAGGCCGCGGCGGAACGCGTCGCGATGCGTTGGCTGTCAGCACGCGACCTGAACATCGAAAAACCACGGTCGTTGCTCGGCAAGATACAGAATCAATCGGGGATGTTGATCACCGGAGCGGTTCGTGAAGCCGCCTGTCGTTGGGCAGGACGCACCGGACAGTGGTCCATGCTAGCCATGGCCGCGGCAGAAGAACCCGGCCTGTACGACACGCTGAGTGAACCTTCGATTGAGGACGCACGACGCCGCGGACGCTCGCTGCACGTCGAGCGTTTGTTTGCCGAAGCGATGCTGCAAACGGGCAAAACCAAACAATCTCTCAAACTATGGGAACGCATTGTCGACGATCATGGCGCCGATGACTTCCCGACGTTGCTGCGACTCGCCGAGACCGCCGTCTCGGTCGGATCGGTGGCTCAAGCGAGCACGCGAATCGCTGCGGCTCGCGCGGCCGCGTTGCAAACCGTTGAAAATGGCGGTGGGCACGTTCCGTCGTCGCCCGAGGTCGCGTTGACGAACCTTCTCGCAGCAAACCTCGAAGTCCGGCAATTGAACTTTGATCGCGGCCGGGCTTTGCTCGAGCAAGTCGTGCGATCCTCGCGAGCGGGTTCGGACCTTCGCGGCCGGGCTCAGTGGATGATTGGTGAAACATTCTTCATGCAAGAGAAGTTTACCGAGGCGATCGCAGCCTATCGGCAAGTCGAAGCGATCGGAAGCAGTGACCAGTGGACCGCCGCGGCGCTGGTTCAGGCCGGGAAATCCTTCGAACAATTGGGGAGGACACGTGAGGCGACAGTTTGTTATTCAACCCTTGTTAGCCGGTTCGGTGACTCGCCTCATGCCGGTGGCGCACGTCGCCGCCTCGCGGCCATGACGTCTAGCGGCTCTTCTGCTCCCAGCACGATACGACGATGATCCCCACAACATTCAACACTACGTCGCGACATTGCTTCGGCAGTTCTCGTACGACTGTCGTGACTCAGGCATTTCGTCGATGGCCATTTTGTCGATGGCTGATTCATCGATGGATTGGGATGCTCGCGTTGATCGTCGTGTGCGTGCCTAGCGTTTGGGCCGAACCACAGCAATTCAATTACAACTCCGGCAACGGTTATAACCAAAACGGCTTCACGAGTTCGTCGCAGCCAAACAGCTATTCCAACAACGGCGGATTCGGAGCCCAGTCGGCACCCGTGGCTCGGATCGCTGCGGCGCCCCAAAACGGTAACGCGACCGCGAATCAGTTTTCGATTCCGGCAGCACCGACTGAAACGGAACCTGTAACGGAAGACGAAGAGTCCGCATCGTGGGAGATGCCGGCGATGTTTCAAAAGGTCTCCGAAGGCGGATGGTTGATGATCCCGCTCGGAGTCTGTTCGTTGATCGTGATCGGTTTGTCGCTGGAGCGATTGATTGCACTGCGACGATCACGCGTCATTCCCAAACCTTTCGTGCGTCGGTTCACCGAATGCGTCGAAGACGGACAGTTGAGTTACGAAGAGGCGACCTCCATTTGTGATGAATTTGATTGCCCGGTTGCGGAGGTCTTCCACGCCGCTGTTCGTCGTTGGGGGCGGCCGATGATGGAAATTGAACAAGCCGTGATTGATGCGGGGGACCGTGTCGGTGATTCGCTGCGCAGGTTCCTGCGTGTCTTCCACGCGATCAGCAACGTCACCCCGTTGATCGGTTTGTTGGGGACAGTCTTGGGAATGATTCAGGCGTTTGAGAACCTGAGTTCCCAAGGAGGTGGCGGGCAGAGTGACCTTCTCGCCGCAGGAATTAGCACCGCGTTGATGACGACCGCCGGTGGGCTGAGCGTCGCCATCCCGGCGTACCTAGCGTACATGTATTTCAGTGCGAAGTCGGATCGGTATCTCGGCGAGATCGACAAACTTTGCCAACGAGTCATCGACTGTATCTCGGCCGAAGGGCTAGAGAATTCCGGAGCGGCAAAAGCACCTCGGAAACGCCGCGCCGCTTGATTTCGTCTCCTACCACTCGCTTTCTGCCCTGCCCTTTTATGATTCGTCGTTCGACTCCCGAAACCGCGACCATGAACCTCACGCCGATGATCGACGTGGTGTTCCTGCTCGTGATCTTCTTCATGGTCGGGAGCAAGTTCGACGATGGTGAAGAACACCTGCAGGTGAACGTGCCGGGCGTGGGCGAGATGCGATCGATGGCGAGGTTGCCCGATGAACGCATCGTCGAATTTCAATCGTCTGGTGTGCTTACCCTCGACGGTGCGGCGGTGACCCCGGAACAGCTAACCGGGGTGCTCCGGTCGCAACACCAAAACTATCCCGCGCTCAAGGTTGCTGTGCGAGCGGACGACACTATTCCATACGGGCAGGTGGCCGAAGTTCTTCAACGGGTCCGTGCCTCCGGTGTTGAGCAAATCGGAGTCGCGACCAAGAGGCGATGAGAGCTATAACGAAGAACAGATAGCCGACCATTCATCCTCGTCATACGGTCTTCTACTCTGATTTCGTCGACTCCATCAGCGGATCACTTTTGGCACAACCCGACCGCGGTTCGGTTGGTTGCTCTGCTGGCGGTCGGACTGTTGGTCGCCACGATCATGCTGTTCCGACGTCGCAAGAGCAGCGGCCGCGCCGCCGCGATCATTTGCCTGATCGTTTCAATCGGACTGCACATTGCGATTGTGATTTGGGTGCCTCGCCTGTCGATGTTCTTTTCTGGTGGCGGCCGGGTCGCCGAAAGTGGTGACGCACCCGGTGAGTCCGCTGTTTCGGTCGCGGTTTTCGATCCCAGCTTCGCGGAAGCAGACTTTTCGGATCTGGAATCGCTTTCGGACGAACTCTCGCGAGGCGAAGACCATGACTCGGACGACGGCGCCGAGATACTCACCCCTCTCTCGCTCGGCCAACCAATTGTGGATTTGCAAGCACCGTCGGAGCCGAACGTTGCCGAAGATGTAAGTTCGCAACCAGAGGCACCCTCGCAGCCAACGGCCACGTCACAGCCGGTTGAAAACCTGTTTCCCGATACGGTGCCTGCCACACTCGCGTCGGCGAAGAACGAATCGCCCGGCGAAACACTTTCGGACGTCGATGATTTGCTAGGCGATTGGCTTGAGGACACATTGGCCGCTGACCCCGATCCGGATCCTGAACCCGAACAAACTGCAGTGGTTTCGCCACCGCCACCGTCAAAGGCGGATTCGCATATTCCTGAGACGGCAAGTGTGGAATCGTCTGCGAACCAACCAACGGCTTCCCCGGTCAGGCAGACAGCATCTGCCACACCACCACGGCGTGCCCGTTCGCCTAAGGCGCACATTCCCGGTCAGGTCGATGAGGACTTCGCGGCACGTCGCGGCGCGGCCAAGACCGAGGCCCTTCACGCAACCGGCGGTGACGCCAACACCGAAGCCTCCGTTGCCGCAGCGTTGAAATTTCTCACTCACCAACAACGGGCCGACGGGGCCTGGGATCCGCTCGCGACCGGTGCCGGACGCGAGCGAGCACCGCTCGGCCTGCAGCGTGGTTCGGCAGGGAAACGCGCGGAAACAGGTTTGACCGGTCTTGCCTTGTTGTCATTGCTAGGTGCAGGCAACACGCATCAAACGGGTGAGTATCGTGACAACGTCTACCGCGGGCTGGTCTATCTGCTCGGGCGACAACGCAGTGACGGATCGCTCGCCGGTGACGCATCGATTTATGCGGCCCACTACTGTCATGCGATGGCTTCGTTGGCGCTCGCGGAAGCGTCCGCAATGACCGGCGATCCCGCCGCGATTGAAGCAACTCGACGAGCGGTCGCCTACTCTCGATCGACGCAGCATCCGGTCACCGGCGGATGGCGATACACGCGAGGCGATACCGGTGACATGAGTCAACTCGGTTGGCAAGCGATGCTGCTCGATGCGGCTCGACGCGCCGACGTGTTTCAGACTAATCTCGAGCGAGAGAACGATCAGCGGATGCAAACCGGCGTGGCTCGCTTCTTAACGACGGTTCGCAGCGGGAAAGCGGGTGGCCTGGCGTCCTATCGGCCCGGCGAACGACCGACACCGACGATGACCGCCGAGGCGCTCGCGACCCGGCTACTAATCGGAGAGAACGTTCCACCGGCAACAATCGACGAAGCGAAATCCGTGTTAATGGGAGCGTTGCCCGGGCAAACACCTGGTCCCGATAACTTGTACTATTGGTACTACGCGACACTCGCGTTGCATCAACTTCAAGATGATGCATGGGAAAGGTGGAACGACACGATGAAGCGACGTTTGCTCGCCACACAGCGACCTGACGGCAGTTGGCCGGATACAACGTTGTGGGGCGGCTACGGTGGCACCGTTTACACGACGTCGATGGCGACGTTGTGTCTGGAAACTTACTACCGCCATCAACTCCGCCGGTAGTTTCCCATGTAGACGTTGGTGCTACTTCGGTTCGATCGCCGGCAGTGGGCTGTCGTCACGAGCGAAAAACATCAGGTGTTGCCAGGGCAAATCGTTGTACTCGCGAACGAGTTTGAATTTCGACGCCGTGTACTCCTTCATGATTTGATGTTTCGACATCTTGTGCAGCGGTTTAATCGGCACATCGGGATCTTCGGCGCGATATTCGAGAAGTGCGATCACGCCTTCCGGTTTGAGGCTTTCCCGGATCGACCAAAGCATCGACTGCGGATGTGAAAACTCGTGATACACATCGACCAATAAAACCAAATCGACCTCGCCCGCCGGTAACCGTGGGTCATCGACTTTGCCGAGGATCGGTTGAATGTTTGTGACGCCGGCGCGAAGCATGTTCTGTCGCAACTTCGCGAGCATTTCGCGTTGGATGTCGACGGCGAGCACTTGTCCGGTCCACTTGTCGTGTTCGTCGCCCGTGTCGTCGGTGTTTTCGGCGCGGCAGGCTTTCGCCATCGGCAGCGTCCAAAATCCGTTGCCGCATCCAAGGTCAACGACAGTCATGCCGGGGCGAATACCGAGTTGACCGAATGCCTCGACCGCACTTTCCTCATCGTTGCGTTCGGGGCGAATCAGCCACGATGCCCCAAGGTGGGACATCGGCTGGGCAACGATCCGACCCATGTACGTTTTCCTCGCCTTTTCTTTCGGACGAGGATTGGATTCGGCGGATGTCTCCGGTGCAGTCAATGGTTTATCTGCGTGGGCATCGCCGTGGTTCAGTAGGCACGCCGAGAACGCGACTGCGACGAGACACACGACGAATCGATGGCGGTTACTCCGCGTCATCGGTGACCAATTCAAACTGAGGCTGGAACGCCTGGTCGAACGAGTAAACATCGTCGAAGTCTTCGCGGCGATCGTTCTCACTCTTACGCATCTGTTCGATCCGGATCAGGTTGTAAACGAGTTCTCCGAAGTCGCTCGTCGTTTGAAGCCCCCAGCGTCCGAGGACCATCTTGGCGAGATATCCGTATTGGTCGATCGCATAGAGACGACAGGCCTCGCACAATTGCTGTCCGGTCAAATGGCGAGGGGCATCGACATCGGGTTCATCACCTTCGCAGTATCCGAGCGGACCGATTTGGTCGAGGTTTTCGTGAGCGTACTGCAGTGATTCTCGGATGAACTGATACGCCTCGAGTTTATATCGCGGGTCTTCGCGAAGGAGATCCCGCATGGCTTTGAGTGGCGAGGTCATTTGTGTGCGTTTTGGGAGATAGCGAAAATGAAACGGTTCGTCCGATGTGTTCAATCCGCCAGCAATTCGGTGCTCGCGTGACTGAATTGTACTCCGCAACTCACTTCACGGCATCGTCAGAGCGGCAAATCTGGAACACGAAAAACGGAAGTTTTTGATGGTTGAAACAGCTATTTCTTGCGTTTTTTGCCTCGCGACGGGGATCCCTCGCCCACCTTGAGTATCTCGATAACGTCGCCGGATGGGATCATGATCCGGCGTTTATCCTCGGTGGTGACAATCAGTTGGGCGGCGAGTATGTCCTGGGCTGCCACCCGGCAGGTTCCCTCCCGCGTAAGAATTTTGCTGCCCACGGGGGGCAATTCCGACGCGAGTGACTCGTAGGTATCGAATTCGTAACGGAGGCAACATTTTAGTCTTCCGCAACGTCCCGAGATTTTGCTCGGGTCCAGGGAAGCCCTCTGCAGCTTTGCCATCTTCATCGATACCGGCGGCATCTTGCTGAGGAATCGGCTGCAGCAAACCTCCTGTCCACAATCACCATAGTCGGCGAGCAACTTGGCCTCGTCGCGGATGCCGATTTGTCGCATTTCGATGCGGGTTTGGAACTCGCGGCCGAGCAATTTGACCAACGCACGAAAGTCGACCCGCCCCTCGGCAACGAAATACACGATCACCCGTTCTCCGCCGAGTAAACGTTCTACGTCGATCAGTTGCATCGGCAGACGCAGCTTTTCCACATGCGGTTGGCATGCATCGAGGTCGCGGCGCGTCATCTCCGACATTTGCGACCAATCGCCTCGATCGGTCGAGTCGAGCCGTCGCAGAATCCTGCCTTCGGTCGGCTCGTGAATGCCTTCGATCGCTGCGGGAGTCGCTTCACAAAGCACCGTCGCGATTTCAGTTCCACGTTCGCTGTGGATCACCACTTCGTCGCCGTAACGAAAGCTCTGTTTCGCTGTCATCACACCGAGGTTCCGCATGCTTCCATATCGGCATACGTACTCTCTCTTTGACGCCGAGGGCGTTTGCTTCTTCAGCGAAGAATTATCCGGTGCCGAATCGTCCACCGGCGAGCCTTTCGTTGTGGGCTGATCCTTCCCACGAACGTCCGGCGTCGAAATTGCGTCAGGCGTCGCTGAGGAGTCGGACGCCGAGGAGTCATCGGGCGGTGGAGGAGGAGTCGGCAAAACGGTCTCGTGATCAGGTTCCAACAAGAGTTGCAATAACTATCGAAACAGGCGGTTGAACGCTTCGATCGTTTTCTCGGCGGCGGTTTGTGAATCCGGCAACGGGAACGCTTCCGCACACAGGTAGCCATTGTAACCGATGTCACGAAGTGCCGACGCGATCGGCTCGAAGTCTGTGTGTCCCAGTCCAGCGGCCTGACGGTTGGAATCGACGAAGTGAATGTGGCCAATCGCGTCGCCGCCCTGACGCAGTGCCTCGGCGACGTTGGCCTCTTCGATGTTCATGTGGAACAAATCGGCGAGCAGCTTGACGTTGTCGGTCGACAAACGATTCAGAAACGCGACCCCTTCGGCAATCGTCTTGATCAGATTCGTCTCGTACCGATTGAGTGGTTCGTAGATCAGGGGAACGTTGTAGTTTGCCGCGTGAGGGCCGAGGACTTCGAGTGATTCGGCGAGCAGGTCCAACGCTTGCTCGTGAGAGACCTCGCCTCCGAAACGACCCTGCATCGAACCGATGATTGCCGGCGCCCCGAGTGGTCCGCCAAAATCAATCATCGAACGAACGAAGTCCTGTGCTGCGGCGCGTTTGGCGGAATCCGGATCCGTCAAACTAAGACCATGTTTGACCATGCCTGCCCCCGTTCCCACGGCAGCGACTTTCAAGCCGGTGGACTCGACGAGACGTTGCAGTTCACCCTCGGGGATCGCGTCCGGACCAGGGGCGAAGACCTCAATCGCGTCATATCCGAGTTTCTTCGCATCGTTGAACGCGTTTTCGAGGCCGTCCCAATAAACGAACGGGCCACCACGGGCTTCTTCAACAAGGCTCACAGTGATTGCGGATCGAAGCATGTTTTCTATATAGGGTTGGCGGGGGGCGAGGATGGAGGCAGGACGCGGTGTTATACACGAGTTCGCAGTCCGAGGCGAGTTCCACTGCGACATCGGATCGGTTAAACTCTCGCTCAGCCGCCCTCGTAGCTCAGCTGGATAGAGCAGCTCATTCCTAACGAGCAGGTCGCAGGTTCGAATCCTGCCGGGGGTATCTTTCTCAGCCGCTTTTGGCCTGTGGAAACCGTTCCTGATTGGGCATCGCGGTTCGGTGAAGCGGGACGTCGTACTTTGGTGCCGGTGAGCCACACCGCATCCATCTCCCAATCGATTTGGAACGTTTGGAACTTTGATGGTTCCAGTTCCAAGTGCTCAATTCGCCAAATCCCAGGCCGCCGAAGCTTTAGCGACTTCGGCCATCTCTTTTTTTCAATCGCTTCAAAACGCTCCGCCCTCGCGGAAAAGGTTCAGGTAGTAATTGTCGGCTTGTGGGGCGACTCCTTTCAGGTCTCGGATCGAACCGCGTAAATCACGGATCGTCTCACAGTATTGCTCTTCCGATGCCTTTTGCGATTCGTAAAATCGCTCCGCCTTTTTCAGTTGACGATGGAGCGAGGCGGCGATTTGTCCTCGAGTGCGGAGTTCTTTCTCAGCAGCCTTGCCCAACCGGATCAGTGCGAACAGTCCGGGCCGGAAAGCGTAGGCATGTTTGAGATACGAAGAATCGGCGGTGCCCGAAGGTCGCTCGCGGTAGGTCGGTAGTTCCTCTGACATGACCAAGAACCCCTCGCTGTCTCGCATGCAGAACACGGCGTGGGAGGTTCCCGGTGGAACGGTGCCTTCGATACGCCCGCCGCGTATTTCGGCGGGTTCTTCGAACCACATTTCGCGACGGCCATTGGACGCTTCCAGCAGGCTGCCGTTGACGGTGTAGAGAAGTTTGGCTTCGACGATCGCTGACTTGTCGCCGCCGGTTTCGACTTCGACCCAGATGCGGTCTCCGTTGTCGCCGCGTGCTACTACTTTCGGAACATTGTCGTGTTTGGGATGGCTGTCAATTTTTGGGTTTTTGAATGGATACGAGGCGTTCGCTTCGGTGAGGAATTCATCCAGTTCGGCGAGGAGTTGATTAGTCAGTTCCGGCATCTCTTCCGCCAAGTTATTCGTTTCACCGACATCGGCCATCGTGCCGTCGTCGTTGTAGAGTCGAAACAACTCCACCAACGGGCTCTTGTTATTGCCTGGGCTCAGGTTGCGATAGATCTTCCACGGTCCTTTCCGCATCGCGCATCCGGCGGACAACTCGATGGGGTAGTAGAAGAAGATGCGTTCTCGAGAGGAACCATCTGCGAACCGGGCGGCGGTGTCTCTCCCTTCCATCAAAGAACGGATATTGCATCCGTCGAGTTTTGGATTTTCCGACGGAGGCAGTCCCGCGAGGTCAACGAACGTCGGATAGAGATCAATCAACGAGATCGGAGTCTCGCAAACAGAGTCTTCAGGCACGTTTGGTCCGCGAACGATAAAAGGAATGCGAACACCGCCTTCATGAATGTCCTGTTTGCCTTCTCGAAGTGGTGAGTTGTCCGTGATTGTTCCGCCGGAGCGTTTGACCAAGCCGCCGTTGTCCGAACTGACAATGATGTAAGTGTTGTCGACGAGTTTGTGTCCGGGATTGCGTGGATCATCGGTTTGCTCCAGGTACGTGACCACCTTGCCGATCATCCAATCGAGCGTGTCGACCATCGTCGCGTAGTAAGGATCGGTCTTGCCTCCACGACCTTTGTTGATAACGCCTGGATCGGTCGGGAATTCGTAACCCATCTTTTCGCAGTAGTACGCGAACCGCTCACGGTTGCGAGTCTGGATCGGGCTGTGCACGTAATAGGTGCAGTAGTTGAGGAAGAAGGGTTCGGCATGATGCTTCTCGAGCCATCTCAAGGCGACGTCGAGCGTCTTGTCAAAGGGACGCCCGTCTTCATCCAGTTGGAACGGATCATCAGGATCATCCGTCGCCCATCCCGTCAGCCGATCTGGCTTCATCGATTTCGCCAAACCGTTGTGCTGGTCTCGAAGCTGTTTTCGAGGTCCCCAGATATCGGGATCGGGGTAGTACGTTCCGCCTTTCCCAAGATCGTCGACATAGCCGATGTCAAATCCGTAGTTTCCTGGGAACGGATATCCGTTGCTGCGTCCTCCTAGGTGCCACTTGCCGACATGGCCTGTCGCGTATCCCGCTTTCTTGAGTTCTTTGGGGATCGTCATCTCCGTCAGCGGCAGGCGATAGCGGTAGAACGGATTGATGTGAGTGAAATTGGGCGAATAGGCACGTGGCAGCTTTCCTCCGAGCACATGGTATATCCCGGTATGTGCCGGGTATTGGCCGGCGATGTACGCCGCCCTTGACGGTGCACAGGTTGGTGACGGTGAGTACGCCTGCATGAACTTGCGGCCGTGCTTCGCCAAGCGGTCCAGGTTGGGTGTTTCAAATGGAGTTTCACCGTCGACATCAAAGCAAACCGGATCCTGCCAACCAAAGTCATCGGTCAGGATATGAACGATGTTGGGCTTTGGTGGCGCGGCCGAGGTAACCGCGGCGGGCAGGCTGAGGCAAATCAACCCCAACCACATGAGTGTTCGTCGTGGCATTACGTTTACTCTTGAAAACGGGTGACGTCGTCGAGCACGATTCGTTCACGTGCATCGGGGGCTCGTGTCGCCATGTTGACGTTGTGGAATCGCACCCTTCGGGCGTGCCGAATGTAGGCACCCCATGCCGGCAAAACACCAAAGAAAAACTGTTCGGGATAGCGAGCGATGTCTTCAGGGACCATTCGTTTCGTGTCTGCCTCGGTTCCTTCGCCGGGATAGGAGATCTGGATGTTTTCAAGCACGACATCTTCGATGGGATGCCCTGGA
>JBICHZ010000075.1:0-86906 GCA_043101355.1 Rhodopirellula sp. JB044 | reverse complement strand
CACTTCCGTCTTGGCCAGCGACGGACTGCCGTTGTCGCTAACCGATACCTGAAGCGTGATTGTCGGCGACGCCTCGAAATCGAGTGACTTGCCCGACTTCAGCAATACCGTTCCATCAGAGGTGACTTCCAACAGCGGATGCGGTTGAAGCAGTCTGAATCGGTGCATCTGACCCTCATCGGGATCGTTCACGTCAAACGTAAATAGTTCACCGGGTTCGTGATCTTCGTCAATGTCGAAAGTTTTTGTTACGATCTCAGGGGCGTCGTTCTCATCCGAAATTCGAATGATCTTTTCGACAACCGCAATCCCGCGTGGCTCATCAGGGGTTGTGTTGTTGTCATCAACCTGAACGCGGAGCACCAAGAAATCGGTTGTTTCGAAATCCAAAGGCGCGACCAACCGCACAACACCAGTCATTTCATTGACCGAAAGATACGGTGACGCGTCTCGCTCGAACGGCTCTTCCGGTGTGCTAGGAATGACCGTGTAGGTCAGTTGTTGGCTTGATCCGGCGTCAGGGTCGACCGCATCGATTCGACCGATCACGGTTCCGACAACCGGTCCCGCGATCGCCCCTTCTGGAACAGCGAGTTCGTTATCCGGAACGACCGGCGGTTCGTTGATGTCGCGAAGTTGCAAGGTCACTCGTGCAGTCACACTCGCACCGACTGGATCCGTCGCACGAACCAAAAGCACACGTTCCTGCTCGGCTTCGAAGTTAAGATCGGCCCCCTCTGCGACGCGTATTTCCGCAGTGAAGTCAGGAAGAGGCACGAGTTCGAGCCCGGTACTGTCGCCCCCGATGAACTCATACGTCAAACCGGCGTTGTCAGGGTCAAATGCCTCCACGGTAGCGATGACGGTACCGGCTGCAGGGTTTTCGTCGATGGTAAACTGCACGTCTGCTCCGCCCGGCATGGTCGGAACGGTATTGGAGCGAAATTCACTCTCAAAGAAGAAGTTGTCGTACCTTGAAATCTCAAACGGAAGTGTCGCTTCGGTGAGCAGGTTTGCGACCTCGACGGTCCCCGACACCGCGAGCTCATAGTTGCCGGGGAACAGACCACTGATCTCGTAAATACCGTTCTCGTCCGTTACCGCAGCGGGTTCAGGTTGCACATAGCGGAGCGTATCGAAACTCGCGCTGCTGCTATCGCCGTATGCTTGAACCCGCACGATTTCCTCACCGGGAGCGGACACCGTCACGGTACTGCGGCGCGTACCGCTGACGCCATCACTGCGTGTCGACGCGACGAGTTGACCATCCGCATTGTACGCATCCAGTCGACCGTAAACCGTCGTAAATTCGCTCGACGACCAATTGAGTACGTCGATCGACACCGAGGTGACCGGATGAAAGAAATCAAAACGCAGCGTGTCCGACGAGCTAAAAAAGGTGTCGAACGGCCCGGCAGCAAAAATTCGGTTGCCAACAACCTGACCACTGACGCTTTGTCGAGCCGACACAATGTCGTCGGTTACGAAAGTTCCACCTGATCGATCCCAGGAAATGGTTACGCCGTCAACCTCCTGCGTCAGTGACAACTCATCATCGAGTGACACCGCGTCGTTGGCGTCGAGCGTAACGAGCAACTCATTAGGCTCGATCACTTTTACGATATTGTCACGAACGCCGTTTCCGTTGGTATCGACAAATACGGTGACGCCTTCGGCCGGTAGACGCGTGTCGGCTGAGATACCGTTGTGGATATCACCGGCCGACGGTAACAAAGTGATTTGGCCTCGCACGCCACCGACAAAGTTGCTCTCACCGACGTGATCAAGAGCATGATCGAACAAGGCAGGATAAGAGACGTGTTCCTGATAAAACTCGAACAATCCTTCCGGATCGGATTCACCACCCCAGGAGCCCGCCTCCACATCACGTACCGATCCATAAACCCAATCGTTTTCGTCGCTGCCGATCGAATCACCGATCCGGCCTACATAACCAAAACCTTCGGATTGAACGAGCGTTTGCCCTCGACTGTTCGTCGTCACCGATCGGTGATGATCCGAAAAGGATTCAATAAAAACGATCGGAGCAAACGATGCTTCGTAAAAACTAAAGTCGTGCATCGCCACCGCATCGTACGTGTCCCAACTGATCGCAGGACTCGTCGGATCAATAAACCCGTCATTGTTCGTATCGATATCCGAACCGACAACCGGTGCGGTATCGGACTGAATCAAGAAGTAGCTCGAATTGCTAAACAGCGTATCAATGCTGCCGTCGCTCTGAGAACTCGAGTAGATCCCACCGGGCAGCCCGTTGAACCCAGATTCATCGCTTTCGAGAACGTTCGCTCCAAACGCGGTGCTATAGGTATGCCCGGCCTGCAAAAGAACCAGGAATCCGTTCGCCCCGAACGACTGCCCACTGAGGTCGATGACAGTGTTAATATCACCGATGCGGCTCGAGGCCTCTTCAATCACAACAAAGTATGTCCCCTCGGGAAGGACTTCGTTGGGTTGCCCTCGCAGTTCGATGTATTGATCCGTTGTTTCGTTGACATCTAGCGACGCCCAGCCATCGACCAGCACTTCGTTGATCACTGGAGTGGAAAACTGGTCCGGATCGACCTCTGGCAACGTGCGTACCGGCAGTGATTGGTCGGCCAGATTTTGCCAGGATGAATCGGAATTCGCTTCATCGACCGACACCGTTAAAACGCTCGGAGTGACGACAGCCACCGGATCATTCGGGTCCGGAGACAACATAACTCTACGTGGCTCCGTCCAATCATCCGGTGTGAAAACGAGCTGATTGGTATCCAAGACGACTCCCGGATCGCCCCCGACTTGACTCTCGATGCTCAGCTCCAAAACAACGTTCGATTCTGGTTCCCGATTGAGAGTGACCTCGACAAAGTCGGCTCCCACCGCACCACCGACGATCGTGACACCCGATTGGCTCAATGCCCCGGGTCCGGTCAGTGGGTTGCTCGGTGTGACGCGGAAACCGATCACGTCGGCGGCAATCCCGAAGCTGACTCCAGTTCGGGATTCAAACGATGTTACCGAAATGTTACGAGGGTTGTTGCCAATTGCACTACGTGTCAACGCGACCGCGCGCACCGGTTCGCTCACGTCGATCCCATCCATGACGATTGCCGTCTCGACTTCGTTGGATGCAGCGTCGGGAATCTCAACGAGCAGCGTGGAAGTCCGCCCCTTGTCATCCGCATCGAACATCCACACATAAGTCGACGTGTCGACGGGACCATTCGGGAGAACGTCTACCAACTGTTCCGAGGTTGCCAGGGCCATCGAATCCGCATCGATCTTTCCGGTCTCGATCGTTGCGCCGGTATCCGGATCGATCGTCGTAACAACCGAACGTGCCAACGTTCGCGCCGCCCCGTTCAGATCGAATGCAAAAAATTCGTCGTCGTTGTTGTCAAAGCCGATAACGCGTTCGTTGCTGGCATCAAACTCAATATCGGTCACGTTGTTCAGCCCCTCATAACCACCACCGATTACCGTTGCCGTTCCGGTGTTAATATCGAGTCGAGCGAGACTCCGTGTCGAAGTACCAGGGTTATCGCGAATGAGCGTGTAGACCGTATTGCCCACCCGATCGTAAGCAACACCACCGACCAAGTCCAAATTGGATTCGGCGACACGGATGCGTTCACCCGAATAAGGGTTCACATTGAATATTTCATCTGTCCGTGAATCAATCGCTATCAACGAGTCATCGCGAACACGCACGAGACCGTCCATCCGGCTGCGCGTCGGCTGGCCGATGGATTCCACATTGCCATCCAGATCAACCTGAAACAATTGGGCGGCGCGGAAGAAATCACCATTGCTGTCTTGGACAACCGTATCATTCCAACCGAAGGTCAGGGCCGGAGCGGTTTGGACGAAACCAGGCTCGGGCGCGAGACGAACCTCATAGTTTCCCGCGGACACCGTCGGAAACGAATACATCCCGTCGGCGTCGGTGAAAGTCGATGGCTCGGTCGTGTCCAAACGACCGTTGGTGTTTTGATCCAAATAGACGCGCACATCAGCGGCTCCGGCCTCACCCGCCTGTTTCAAACCGTCCTGATTGGCATCGATGTAAACCTCGCCACTGACCACCGCCAGAAGATGCCGGTCCTCGAGTTTCTCAACAAAAGATCTCCTGTGACTCCTTTTAGGAATTCCGGCCCCGCCGATCGCGGTCGCTAGCCTTCGGCGTCGTTGTGTTGTCGTATGGGAACGGCCCGACGAATCTTCCTCGTCTCGAGACCACCACGAACGGAGTGAGTGCGAATTGAAGCGTTTCATGATGCAAAATAATCCAATGATTCCCGTTGCTAAGTCGCCCGAAGGCGACCATGCAGAGTCCAGATAACCCCACGAATCGACCGGAAAGGTAAGAAAAACCGCTCGATACAAATGGACGAATAAGCACGATCTCGCATCCAGAACGCCATCTTCCGATACCCGAAATGAGCACCGAAGGACGCGTCAAAACGCATAGATCGCCAGCTAGAGGATAAATATGCGCCACAACCAGAACAACCGAAACCACCTGCATTTCACGAATAATCAACACAACCGCTACCTTCAGGCAGTCCGATTAATCGGGTTTTGGCAGTCGTGACTCAATGTCGCTGATTCTCAAAGCTGGCCCGTTGGCCTGGACGATGCCTACAATCCTGGCGTCCGGGCTCCGAATGAGAGTCGGGGTCATTTTTGATGGAAAGGGTCTCGATGCCGAGCTGGAACCGAAAAAACGACGAAAACCCAACGTTTTCACCCTCGAAAACGGTGCACATGGTGGCGGTCCTGCTCTCGGCAGTCGTCGTCGGACAATGCCTCACGTCACCCAACCAAGTGTTGGGCCAAGACAGTTCGGCCCCTTTGTCACGGACAGGACCGATCTCCCGCTCGGCACAGTACCCACAGGCCGGCAAATACTCCCCGTCTGCTCCATTCGCTCAGCCCAACGCTTCACCCCGTGCCACCCTCGGGATGATGCCAACAGGCAGCCAGATCGACAGCCATCGTGAGCGTCTATTCAACGAACTCGCCGAAGAGGTCGCTCAGTTTGACCGCCTCGGAAACCTCGTCCGACGCGTCTCGCAACTGGTCAAACCGAGCGTTATCCATATCGAAGCTCACAAGGTCACCGGCAAAGGCGCCGCGGCGGAGTCATACGATGAAGCCGGCAGTGGTGTCGTGCTCGAAATTGCCGGCGATCGCTGGGTCCTGACAAACCGACACGTCATTAAAGGCGCCTCGGCGGACCAAATCGTCATGCGAACGAGCGATGGTCGACGCTGGGCTCCGGACAAAATTCTGATGGACGCCAGCACGGATGTCGCCGTCATGAAATTGACCACCGCTCCCTATCGCTCTCGCGGAACCGGACGTCGACCGATGCCGACGGCCGAGCGGATGCCGCCTGCCGCACGCATCGCGGACAGCGACTTCGTCCAGATCGGCGATTTTGTTATCGCCATCGGAAGCCCCTTCGGTCTGAGCCACTCGGTCACGTTCGGGATCATGAGTGCCAAAGGGCGTCGCGATTTGTCACTCGGCGAGGAACGCATCGATCTGCAGGACTTCTTCCAAACCGATGCCGCAATCAACCCAGGTAACAGCGGTGGTCCGCTGCTGAACCTTCGCGGCGAGGTTATCGGACTCAACACTGCGATCGCCAGCAGCAGCGGCGGCAGCGAGGGTATTGGATTTGCCATCCCGATCAACATGGCAGCACGGGTTGCCGAAGAACTGATTCTGCACGGGGAACTTCGCCGAGGATATCTCGGTGTCACGCTCGATCCAGAATTCGCCGCGGCCGAGTTCCCCACCGGGTCGGGGCAGTACGCCTCGATGAAACTCAGCCCTGATAGTGTGTCTTCGCTCTACCAGGAAGACGAACTGAAATTCGGCGGTGCCCGCGTGAAGAACGTGCGAGCAGGCTCCCCCGCTGAAGCCGCACGACTGCAGAACAACGACATTATTCTGCAGTTCGACGGTTGCCTGATTGAGGACGATGACCATCTCGTTGCCCGCGTCGGAATGGCCCCGACCAACGAACCGCTCGAGATGGTGATCCTGCGTGACGGAAAACGCTACCGCACGGAAGTCACGCTGCGACAGATGCCTTAGCAGCTCGCACGAAACCTGGTGGAACACTCATCGCCGGTCGGCGTTCGCCGTAGTGCGTACGGCACACCTCAGCACCAACTCCGGACGGCAAATCACATTCTGAGTATCAACGATTTGCAAAGCACTCAGATGGAGCTTTAGTATCCGCTTCCCTTCGGATCGAAATACCCTGGCTCGTTTCCCTCTTTCCACTTGATGTTGCAACCGATCGAAGGCTTTTGCTCGACAGCCGCGCTACGTCCGGCGATCGTCTCGTCAATTGCAGTCCGCAGATCGATTCCGGTTACCGGTTCACCGTTGCTCGGACGGCTACTATCGAGTTGCCCGCGATAGACCAACTTGTAATCGGCACCAAAGAGAAAAAAGTCCGGCGTGCAGGCGGCACCATAGGAAATCGCAACCGACTGATCTTCATCGAGTGCGTAGGGGAACGCATACCCGCGATCTTCCTTCTCCTTCTTCATCGCATCGAAATTGTCGTCGGGATACTTGGCGATGTCGTTGCTGTTAATCCCAACGACACCAACGCCGTGCTGCATGTACTCGTCGGTCAGCAATTTCAACTGTTCAGCAACGTGCTTCACATACGGACAGTGGTTGCACATGAAGACCACCAACAAAGCCTTGCTGTCTTTGAAATCGGCGAGCGAGACGTGGCCTCCGTCGGTTTCCGGCAGCGAAAACTCAGGTGCGGAGGTGCCTAGCGGCATCATTGTCGAAGCAGTACGGACCATGTGAAATTTCGAGAGTTGAGGGGAGACAGTCGTTCGGGACAGGAATACGCCGCGAGAAATTTAAGCAAATTTCCGCTCGATCGTAACCATGTGCTCAGGCATTCAGAACCTGCCCAAACGCGTTACGAGCAACCAAAACACGATGTCACACTTTATCAGCCCGGCAACATGAACCGGTCCGATCGACGGATCAGTTCTTAGATTCGTCCTAAGTGACGTGCACCTCGAACGACTAAATCCCAAGAACAACGTCTCACCGGGACACCGCTTCACCGCAAATCCGCAGCAAACTGAATCTCCTGCGTCGGCAGAATGTGATCACATTCGATGGAAAGTGTTTGCGCTGCACGACGCCCGGAATCGGCGAGTCGCACCGTCATGGTTTCTCCAGGCAACAGTCCTTTCAACGAGTCACCGGAGCGTTGTCCGCCGATCGCGAAAAACGCATCCCGATAAAGCGGCGCAACACCTTCATTGCGGACCTGCAACTCCACGGTCGATCCAGTTCGTACCGCCTTGGTGACCCGAAATCGGTAACCGGTCGACAGACCTGCCTGCCGAATGCGTTGCATCGATTGATAACGCGTCTGGTCGTTTCCGATCATGAAAGAGATATGGAACTTCCGTGCATCGCTTTCGAACGCGATCCCATGTGGGCCAGCGGCTGCGAGAGCGTTTCGTTGGTCACGATTCGTGTAGTAGCTAAATTCACCACCACCTGGCGAGTGCTTCCAACGATCAGATCCCAGGATTTTCCAATCGTTCTCATTTTCTCGAGCGTGCTGCTTGCACAAAAACGAGTCATCGAAAACCCCGAACCTCAACGACATTAGATCCACATTGCCTTCAATCGGAGAGTATCGTGAATCCGACGCATCGATACTAACCATCCACGGTAGGTTGCGAAACAATGTCTGCATTCGCTGCAGAAACCGATCCTGAAATCGCTTACTCGGAAAGGTGACACCCAACTTTCGCGGGCCATCGTAAATATGATACTCCGCCCACAAACCGAATCCTGTTTCCAGATAAGCTAACCGCGGATCTTTGTCATACGTCGAGGCAAACTTCTCATAGAAATCAAGAGTGAATTGCTGCAGTGAGTCATTGCCCCAATCGCAAAAGTGCGTTCGCTTTCCTTCGCTCTTCGCAATGGTTTCCTCGTAGTCGGACCGACCTCGGATAAACTCGGGAACTGTCGTTTCCTTGCCGGGATAAACGAAGTAGAAACGCAACACCATCTGATGGTTTCGCGATGCCGCCGCGTCAAGCAACGATTCAATCCGGCTGAAATCATAGCTGCCGTCTGACCGGACAACTTCGTCGTAACCGCAGTACCGAAACTCTAACTGAATCGCGTCGGTGTCCACGTTCGGATTGTCGGACCACAGCACGATTCCGGTCATCGGCTGTACGTGCGTGATATTGGATACCACCGGGAAAGGCACACGCTGTTGTTCACCATCTGCTGTTTGGGGAGGCGCGTCGTCGACCGCATGAGCTACTCCCCCAGCGGCTCCAACCAACGAAACGATGAACGCAACAATCCGGATCAACATCAGATAGTCCAGTGAGAGAATCGGCCACAGGCATCACGTTGTCGAAACGAGCCTTACCGATGCGATGACGATTGAAACTCAATCAATCGCACCGGTCGACTTGCCTATCGAACGACGTACCTTACCGTCTTCTCTTCACTCGTCTATCTTCGTTTTTCGTGCTTTTCGCTGCGTACCGCGGTTGATCCGCTGGCGACCGGTTCGTTGCGATCAGAAATCGCCGGAGATAGTTTCCCGCGACGCGCGTGTACCGAGAGCCCCCCACAGACCATATGGGCTCTCCGCACCTGTCGCGGGGGTGTCAGACTGAGTGCCCGCTTCGATGCTGTCGGTGATGAACTTGACCGCTCCGTCTGCCATCAAGACGTGACATCCACCTTGGTGGCGGCTTCCCATCGAAACGATTGCTTGCTCATTTTCGCCCACACGCGAACAACTCGGGCTATTCGGTGGCATGATCGTCATGCAACCACTGTAGCTCAAACGTGCATCCGCCCACGCATAACCACGGGCACGCGAGGAATTATTGACAGCACCGATCAGAAAGCGGGGTCGATCGGGGTTTTGCCGATCACGACACAACTGCACATTGATGTCACCGTTATCGGCAACCACATCGGTAACGTCCCAAGCGATTTCGCCGACCACTTCTCGATTACCGAGTCCGGTCGCGATCTCGCCGCACATGATCGTGTTCGCGAGTCCGTCGAGAATATCGCGAAACTTCAACTGATGACGCACCTGAAACGCACCACGGCAGTTTGCCCGTGCGAGCTGTGCCGTCGTATTATTGTTGGTGGTTCCGACCTCCAGGTACTGCAGCCGATCCCACATGCCCGCGATGTCTTCGTAGACATCGGTGGAGTTTTTTCCACCGGACAACGCCATGAACGCATCATCACCCAAACAGGCAGCGTAGTTCGTACGGCCGCTTCCGGACCGTCCACGCCCTGGATCGCTGGGGCAACGAAAGGTCGGAATATTGGACGCCCATGGATCAAAGTCAACGACCCATGGTGACGGTCCCATTCCAGGGTAAGCAGCACCGGAAGAATCGCGACCGGTTGTCACCTGCTCCCAAATCGCCTGTTGTTCCACAAATGGAGTCAAACCAACGAGAAAGCTCAATAACGTTGTATTGTTCTTGTCACTGACACGCCCGGTAGGCATCGACTTGGTGCCACCACCATGCTTCGGCATCGCGTTGTATGCGGCATGATAGTTGTGAATCCCCAAACCAATCTGTTTGAAATTATTGCTGCAACTCATTCGCCGTGCTGCCTCGCGTGCGGCTTGCACCGCCGGCAACAGAAGTCCAACCAACACTCCAATAATTGCAATAACTACGAGCAGCTCAACCAGCGTAAAACCGTACGATACTCGTTCTCTCTTCTGCGACATCCATAGCTCCTTAGACGTTATCGGGAATACCATTTTCTGTGATGCAGACAGCCCGATCGAAACAAAAAGCACGCCTTTTCGTCAGACTGTTTTGATTATGCATCCCCTATCTACTTCCGGATTCGCCTCTTTCGCCCTCACCAAATTCAGAGAAACTGCGTCAAAGTTCGTAAATGCGCATGTGGCCCCTTAATCATGTTCTGCGGATGCGATCGGCGCACAACATTCAATCTCGAAACACGATTTCGACATCGAATTTGCATTTGCAATGAGCGATCCTTCGATCGCATGTTGGACATGCAAACGATGCTGGATCAACAGTAGTTAATCCATCGACTTTCTCGACTGAGTCTTCTTGACGAACGTGCACCCGCAATAGCGTTTTAGGGAGCATTGCCTTCCTTGACTGTTCGTAATTCAACATGGATCCATTTCTTGCTTGACTCGGACGCCAACTAAGAAAATATTCGACCTGCTTTCGAGCGTGAAAACACCATTTCTGATGTTTCAAGAACGGGCTAATCAATCGAGGTGACCCGAATAAACTCTGGTCCTTCACGTGCTCGCCTCGAGTGGCATAATCCAAACCGAGGTCTATCCGAGGTCCAACCGAAAGCTGCCGTGGCCTGCGATCGTCTGCGTAGCATTCGGACAGGGTTTTGGGACGTTGGCAATGTCTATCCGAATTCAGTACCTTTGACACCTTGCTGGAATTGCACCAGCAGAAAGCAGGAATCAAATGAAATCAGCGTTGCAGTGCATGATGTTATGTCTCGTGGGCGGATTCATCATGATGACCGGATGCTCCGGGATGAGTTCTCAGCCATCGGTCGTCGGTCCCGTTGAGAACGCGAGCACGGATCCGGATGCCCCAAATGCACACACACCGGTGCTCGACTGAAGTCGGTTCGCCCGTTTGTGATCGAACGAGCTATGTTTTGGGCAACTCAAACCGATATCCAATATCGCGGATCGTTTGAATCATATTAGGCTGGCCCGGTTGGGACTGGACCTTGCTACGCAGTGTCGTCACACAACGGTCGACGCTGCGGTGGCTGACGATAATCGAACGGCCCCAAACCGCGTCCAAAATGCTGCGCCGCGTTAACGCCCGTTGAGGGTTCGAGACAAAATAGTCCAGCATGCGATACTCCTTTTGCGTCAACGGGATTTCCTCCCCGTCGTGCGTCAGTTGGCGCGCGTCGCGATCAAGAACCAACTTACCGAGCAGAATGACCTGTTTGCTATCAACTCGGTCGCGTCGAAGGAGACGAGCAACTCGCGCCAGCAGCTCGCGTATCCCGAACGGCTTGGTAACGTAATCATCCGCGCCCAGTTCCAATCCGCGGACAATCTCTTCCTCTTGGCCTTTGGCGGTCAACATCACGATTGGAAACCCGTGTTTCTCATAGCGAACCCGACGGCATAGATCATATCCGTTGATTTTCGGCAACATAATATCGAGCAACATCACATCGGGCGGTTGTGTCAGAGCGAGCGTTAACCCGAGCTGTCCATCGGTCGCCGTTGAGACCTCATAGCCGGCGGCACGAAAATTGTCACTCAACCCTCGCAACAACGTCGGGTCATCTTCGACAATCAGAATGTGCTTGGGTGGATTCATCAGTGCATCCCCTCACGTGCCGTAATATCAACACATCGAACATGTTCATCGACATGCTCAGTGACTTCGCGTTCATCGGTGTCCTGCTTATCAACGACAGGCAGCGTTACGATAAACGTGCTGCCGACACCGAGTTCACTTTCGACGCCGATTGCACCACCGTGTGACTCAACGATCGCGCTGACAATACTCAATCCTAACCCGCATCCACCCCGACTCCGCGCGACCCGTTGATCAACCTGGAAAAACCGGTCGAAGACACGTCTCTTCGCGCGAGCATTCAGTCCGATCCCGTTGTCCCCAACTTTCAGCACTGCTGATGCACCATCGACACCGGTCACGAGGGTTATCTGCCGATTGTCGTCGCTGTACTTCCACGCGTTCTCCAAGAGATTCACAACCACCGTGATCAGCGCGTCTTTGTCACCCATGAGGGTTGCCGGTGAGTTGTGCTGAATTCGCAAACAGGAATCTACCTCTTTCCAGTGTTCGCGAAAGACTGCGACCGCTTGACCGACTACGTCTTGCAGATCGATTGATTCGAATTCGAAGTCGAGACGTCCCTGATCGATTCGCGAAAACGTCAAGAAGTTGTCGATCAAACGGGTCAGTCTCGCGTTCTCGTGACTGATCAGTTCGAGGTATTCTCGGTCTCGTTCTCTTGAGTGCTCATGCGCTAAATCGTGATCCGAATTCAACAAGGTATCGACCAGCAACCGGATCGATGACAGCGGAGTTTTTAGTTCATGCGAGACTGTCGCAACGAGATCGTTCTTGAGTCGAGCCAGTCGCAGTCTTCGCTTCAGGGTCCTCGACAACAACCATGCGAGGACACAGGTGACGAAGACAACCAACCAAGCAATCCAGGCGTGAAATACTCGGTTCTGACTCGCTTTGGCGTCCTCCCGGTTGGGTGAGGATTCCGCTAGCCCCAGACGCATGCCCCCAAAATCTGCTCCTAACGAGACATCCATCATCCCGGTGGATTGTTCGTTTGGTTGCGAAATCACAAATTCGATCCCCGAGGTCAGAGGCACGTTTTCGGTTAACGCGATCAGCCGATGCTTCAAGTTCGCGACGCGGTGCAACTCGACGATCCGTCCAGCCATGGACATACGTGCCCAAAGATCCTGATCCGAGGTTGGTTTCAATTCGTTTTGCACTGATGCTTCATCGAAATTCGACATCATCTCCGACGAGAGCAGTTCCGCGTCTCGGGTCGGAAACGTCAACCAAGAAGAATCCATATCCAACAACCGACTCATCAAGAATTGACGCTGCGTTGACACCATGGGCCTGCTGTAATCGTTCAGCCGGTTCGCCAAACGTGTCATCATCGAACGATACGGCTCCGTACCCGAATCTAATAGTTCGAGCATTTGCAGTTGAGCCGTAGCGGCAAAGGAACGGCCACGACCGTCGAGAGCTTCGTCATCCTCGCTGAGTTCTTCGAGAAGCGTCAATGCGATGTCGGTCTCATCGAGTTTGAGCGAACAACGAATTCTCGATTGCATCGCTCGGCAACGATCTTCATCGCCGAGTTGCTCTTCTGAGAGTTCAGCGTAGAGGTCACGAGCGGCCGCATAATCCTGATCGGCAAACTCTAACCGCTGTGCTCGGCGCCAACGTGGGTCCCGAATTTCACCGGAGTTCTGACCCAAGACGGAAACGGTCGGATAGAGAATTTTTCCATCATCGTCTCGGATCAAAGCACCATCGACCGATCCACTTGATACCAATCGCTCAAACACAATCGCTGGTGTATCGGTCGAAAGGAACGCTATGCGATGTTCCATCTGCGATCGCCATCGATCACGAATCGACTTCTTGCCTGATTGCAGTTGAATCACGTAGGCTTCTCGCAATCGTTGATCGGATGCGAGACGTTCGTTCTCCACCGCTTCGCGCATCATCCACATCATGCCCAACGAGGGCACGAGGACGATCAACAACAGTAATACGATCGGCCACGCCAAGCGGTCGTCACGCATGATCGCGGGCTCTACTTAAGATTTAAGTTGGCAATAATCTGTTCGCAGGATGGTTGCAGTGTTTCAAAGATATCTGCATCTGCGGTGAAACGAAGATTGACGGCAGACTCATCACCGAACACGGCAACTCGTCTTGCTTTCTTGGCCTTGTTGTTTTCAACGTACTCAAACACCGCCGAAACACCTTCACGATCTCCGACACGAACCGTGTGGATCCCCTCGCCATCGATTTTGAAGGTGGAGATGCGTTTTTCGTATTCGGCCAAGGATGCTTCCAACCACTGTCGCACGGTTCCGTGTTTGGTCTGAAGTTTCTCTAACGGGCCGCCCTCGATCCTGGCATCCATTGATGCGTTGGGATCAATAATTTGCGTCAAAGGATCGTCGTTCGGACTTAGGGACGTTGGTGTATAGGCGTACCAATTGGCAGGTAGTTTCACCGAGAATCGTTCGCGCTGCACGGTTGTCTGAATCGTTTCGTGCGAGCTCCTTATTTCGGTAAGGTCCGCGGTCACGCCGCCGGCTTCGAACCTGACGATATAGCGATGCTCGTCGTTGGAGATCCAAAACGTTTGACCAATCTCGAGTTTTAACTGAAAACACGTAAACGTTCCCGCTGGAACCGTGATCGATTCCAACTTCGTCACCTCCAATCCGATCGGAACCTCTGCCGCCCCAAGTGACGAGATGACGTGAATCTTCGTTTGGTAGTTCTCTTCGAGTGGCAATCGCCGAAATACCTCAGCGGCTTGTTCATTGTCAAACCAGGATTCGTCCGACTTCAGAACAACCGGTTCGTCCTTGTTTGCCAACTGAATACGAACCTCGCCATCGCGATACTCTGCCGAGGCCTTTCCGAGCATGGTGTGTTTCCATGTACTTTGAATCGGTGCGAACGTGTTAGCATCGGCGAGCACGCGGCTCTTCCCTTTTTGTCCGTTGATGGTGACGATCTGCCAATTTTGGCACTCCCAAACGTCTCGCTCGTCTAGCTTTGACTTGGCGATCCGGTAAACCTGCATTCCGACGCCCATACCGGTCTGCACCTTCATTTCAAAAATCAGCTCGTCGCCTTCGCCCCACGGCGCCGGCAATAGTTCCGGTTCGCTCGGCAGGTGCGATTTCGCCTGCACGACCAGTTCTTTCTCGGTGGGATATTCGTCGACTAAAACTTGGAACGCGTCCGTGGCTTTTTTGGTTTCACCTTGCTTTTCGTAGCACAAGCCGATGCGGTACTGAGCGTGTGCCGCTGCGGTCCGTGATTCTTTTCCTTCGGAAACAACTTGTTTGTAAACACGGATCGCTTCGGCGAGATCGCCGACGGTTTCTTCCGTGTAGATTCCTTTTTCCAACAATTCTGATGGACTTTGTGCGGAAGCCATCGGGATCGTAAGCACGGAAACAATACAGACCATCAAAGCCGTGGCACTTGCTCGCCAAAGCACACTGATTCTTCTTTGCATTTCTAGGTTCCTTCATACTCTGATTGACGGATGAGGCCACGTGCGTGAAACCATCGGGTTGCCGGCAAAGCGTTTTGCCGACCCTCGAGGTACAGAGTAAGAACCGAATGTTACCACTGTGTTACCTCGGTGGTTCTTCCGCCGAGAAATTTGAAGTGGTTGTTTCTGTGCAAAACGCGTTGCGTCGGACTCCTGCGAACACGCGTCATTTAGGAGGAACAGGTCGATCGCATCTGCATCGCAGCAGCCTCGATACTGTGATTCTGTTCGAGCATCGCTTGGGACATGGAACGATAGCGATTCAAACGTTCGGCATCGCGGCTCAGTTCAACGATTGCTTTCGAAAGAGCATCGACATCATGGGGCGGAAAACAGTCTCCACCCTGCGTGGCTTCGACTAGCTCTACAAACGCGCCGTGGGCGGGTTGCAAAACCGGTACCCCCGAAGCCATCGCCTCGAGTAAGAAAAGTCCTTTCGGATCTTCATACGGCGCAGGAACGCTGAGCAGATCAAACGTTCGCATCAGCGAGACTTTTTCTTCGAGCGATGGGCTGCCATGGTAGTGAAACCGATCTAACAAACCGGCCGCCTTCAACGATGACGTGATCTGATCGAGATAGGACTGGTTGTGTTCCCCGAGCCATCCGGCGGCGTGCAATGTGATGTGCGAATGGGCAGCATCCGTCGCCAACCGCTCAAACGCATCGGCAAGCACATGCAGCCCTTTTTCGGGAGCGATCCGGGCGAAGAAGCCAACTCGAAACTCGCCTGGCTTTTTCGCGTGAATGGTTGCAACGGGTTTCGTCGGGGGTGTCTCGATCTCCGCGGCCTGCTCGCGAAACGGTTTCAAATCGATCGAGAGAGGATGGACATCGAATTTCGACTCCGGAACATCGAAAAGGACACTCATTTTGTCTCGATAAAATTGACTGTGAGTCACGAACGTATCGACGTCGGCGGCTAGTCCTTTACACAACTCAACCGCTTCAGCGCGAACGTCGTCGGGAAGTTGCTCGAGGAAAAGATCATCGCCTTGCAAAACGACAACCACTTTTGTGTTCGGCAGGCGTTTCGCGATCACTGGGATCATGCCGCCGATCAGAAGATTGCTAAAGATGATCGCGTCGGGATGGATCTCTGTTTCGAGCCACTGAACCAGGCGTTCCACTTCCCCGGCTTGGCGTCCATGGGAACCGCGGAGCATCGACAGAGTCAGATCACCGAGCTTTGCCGGATCGGTCCCCACAGCACGGCGGGTCGCCGCCGAGATGATTCCAGGTCGATCTAACCAGGACCGCATGAATCGGGGCACCCATCGTAGTTGCGGAAATTGTTGCAAGAGGTAGACCTGGATACCGCCCAGGAAAATCCGTTCCGACGCGATATCGACCTCATCGGTTCGTATGGGAGTATAAACCGGCTGCAGCAAAACATCGTCGCCAAGAGCTCTCATCGCCTTGGCGAGCGAATTATCGTGCATGCAACTGCCACAGTACATTCCGGCGGCACCAGCGGTGAGATAGACGATTTTCAAATCAGATCACTGTTCAAAGAGAAAACAACGCCGATACTAAGGCTTTCCAATCCGTTTCACCCACTATACATCGACGTCATCATGCACCCATGGATCGCTGAACGCACGGCCTCTTTTGACAGCAGCGGGATCCGCCGTGTCTTTGATCTTGCCGCAAAACTCAAAGATCCGATCAACTTGTCGATCGGCCAGCCCGATTTCGACGTACCCGATGAAATCAAAGACGCCACGATCGAAGCGATCCGATCCGGCCGCAACGCGTACTCTCCGACGCAAGGCATCGCTCCGCTGCGGGACGCCGTCCTGGCCGAAGTGAATGAAAAATACCCTGGCCAAGACCGCGATGTTTTCATCAGCAGCGGCACCAGCGGCGGGCTCGTGCTTTCGATGTTGTCGATGGTCAATCCGGGCGACGAGGTGATCTTCCTCGATCCCTACTTCGTCATGTACCCGGCTCTCGTTCGCCTGTGCGGTGGCGTGCCGGTAATGGTCGACTCTTATCCAGATTTCCGTCTCGATCCGGAAAAAATTGAGGCCGCGATCACCCCCAAAACCAAAATGATCTTGGTCAACAGCCCCGCGAACCCCACCGGCGTGACCGCAACGGAGGAGGACCTGAAGGCGGTTGCCGCCATCGCCGCAAAGCACAACGTCGCGTTGCTCTCGGACGAGATTTACAGCCGTTTTTTCTATGACGGTGATTTCTACTCGCCCGCCTCGGACAATCCGGATGCGATCGTGATCGACGGCTTCAGCAAATCACATGCAATGACGGGATGGCGCGTGGGATACGTCCACGGACCACGCGAGGTCATCGCAACGATGCTGAAGATCCAACAGTACTCGTTTGTATGTTCGCCCCAACCGGCACAGTGGGGCGCCCTGCGAGCGATGGAAGTATCCATGCAAGCGAACGTCGACGAGTATCGCAAGAAACGCGACTACCTGGTCGAACAGTTGTCACCTCACTACGAATTGACATCACCGGGAGGGGCGTTCTACCTGTTTCCCAAAGCTCCCGGAAACGAGGGCGGAGCCGCGTTTGTCGAGCGAGCCATCTCGCAAGGATTGTTGATCATCCCTGGCAATATTTTCAGCCAAAAGGACTCTCACTTCCGAATCAGCTTCGCCGCCAGCGACGAGACACTCCGGCGTGGTGCGGAGTTGTTGATTAAACTCGCCAAAGCTTAACGGGGTAACGAGCTTCGTGTCTTAGAGTTCTTCACCAATCAATTCGGATTGATTTCGCGTTCCCAGCGCACCCCACAACCCGAAAACGCTGGGGCTCCCCGGCGCGAGTTCGGCTTTTCCGTTCAACTGAACGGTTCGGCTTTGATTCCCGCACTCGATCGAATCGGTGATGAATCTGATGGAACCGTCGCCCATGGCGATGTGAGCACCACCTTGGTGACGACTGCTGAGCGTCAACGTTCCGATGGTTGTTTCGTCGCCACCGAAGCAGAGTTCTCGGTTGGGAGGCAAGACCGTGTTGAATCCGGTCATCAACGCGGTCGCGTCCGCCCACCGGTACCCACGTCCCTGGGCAGGATTCGCCGTCAACTGAACGGTCGATGCGACGTCCCAAAACATCGGTCGGGTACGATCGATTTGGTCGCGACAAATCTGGACGTTATCCAGAACGCCGCCCGCCCATCCGTTTTGAAGCGAGGGTGTCGTTCGAATGTCCTTGTCTCCGAGGTCGGTGGCAATCTCGCCGAGCATGATCGTTGTTGCTAGCCCGTCGGTCACGTCATCAAACGTCGTCACCATCCTCGGCACAAACATTCCTCGACCGGTCGCCCGCATTTGATCGCGTCCGCTGGGCGCCCACTGATTGGCTTCGTACCGCCACAGCCCCTCGTGCAAACCTTCGATCGCGTCGCCGAGACACGCGGCGTAATTGGTTCGACCCAATGCAGGTAACCCGACACCGGGATCCGATGGACATCGAAAGACGGGAACTTCGTGCATCCAAGGCTCATAGGATCGCATCGACGGTACCGGTCCCATCGCCGGATACGGGTGCATCACCTCCTCGCCTCCCATTTCCATGTCGACGTACCCCATTCCCATCATGTCGTCGAATCCTTCTTGTTCGTTCACATCGCTCGGTGGAGACCCGAATCGTTTTTCACTGATCGCCTCCCAAACCGGAACTTCACCGACGAACGGTGTGATAGAGACCAAATAACTCAGGCGAAACTGATTGGTGTTGGTCGGGTCATTGGCGTTACTGAAGGTACCCGTCCCATGCGGTGGCAAGTGCTTAAACGCGTCATGATACTGGGAAACCCCGAGTGCAATTTGTCGAAAATTATTGCTGCAACTCATTCGGCGTGCCGCCTCTCGTGCCGCCTGCACGGCGGGCAACAACAACCCGATCAGAACACCAATGATGCCAACGACGACTAGCAACTCCAGCAGCGTGAATCCGCTACGATATTGTGATCGTTTCATGAGGTCCTCGATTTTTGAAAACAACAGTCTAACGATCCCTCGCTCGCTGCGGGGCGAGATCTCAACTTTTCAGAACTAGTCATGCCGGTCACTCTCACACCGTCTCGTCCGTCGCCGTCGGATCCGAACTTCGCGATCGAGTTGGTAAAGGGATGCCTCACGTCGGCGATCCAGCGAAACGCCAGCGACGTCCACCTGCAACCACGGTCGGACAGTTGGGAGATCTCGTTTCGGATCGACGGCGTATTGCAAAAAGTGGATTCGTTTCCCCGCAGTGAAGCGAGCGATCCGGTCGCGCGACTGATGGCCCTCTCTGGCATGCCCTCTTACCTCGGAGGCGTCCCACAGGAAGGACCACTTCGCTGGTCGGTTGACAATGGAAGCGAACGTGAAATGCGTCTGGGTGTCTTTCCGACTGTGCACGGCAATCGCGCGGCGATCCGAATTATGGATGAACGAAAATCCATTCGCGATCTCGATCAACTCGGTTTTGATTCAAAAACACTGTCTCAATTACGATCCATATGCGAATCCCGTGACGGATGGTTGTTGGTGGCAGGCCCGGCGGGCAGTGGCAAGACGACGACCTTGTACGCGTGCCTCTCGCATATCGCCGCCGGAGACTTTCGCCGGAGCGTGTTGACGATTGAAGACCCAATCGAGTCGGTGATTGATTCGATCAGCCAGAGTCAACTGCAACAATCGAGTGGCTTGACTTTGGCGTCGGCAATGCGGGCTGCGGTACGTCAAGACGCCGAGGTCCTGTTAGTCAGCGAAATCCGCGACGTCGAAACCGCCGAGGCCGTGTTATCGGCCTCGATGACCGGACATTTATGTTTCTCATCCATTCACGCCGGGACGATCGGCGGAACGCTTCGCCGGCTCGTGCAAATGCAACTGCCTACCTTTGCGATTCACAGCGGATTGAAAGGGATTCTTTGCCAACGTTTGCTTCGTCGAACCTGCACCGTGTGTGGTGGAGACACGCAGGCAGACGGCGCTGCTGCTTGTTCACACTGTCACGGCACCGGCTACCGAGGCCGCCTACCGATCGCACAGTTGGTCAACTTCGACGCGACGCCCATCGGACAAACCGTCTTCGACTCTCTTGGAAAACACTGCACTGCACCGGAGATCGATCGTGCTATTTCCGATGCGGGGATCGAATCGCTGCGTGATCAAGCCGACCGCTTGGTCGCGGAGCGTGTTACCGATGCCTCGGAAGTCTTTCGTGTTCTGGGGCGGGCGAAATGAATCCAACATCGAAACCGGAGGTGTCGCTGGACAATGAGAGCCTCGCGATGCTGCTCGAAGAAATCGCCGCAATGGTGACCGCGAATCGATCGTGGGCTATCGGCTTGGCTGATCTCGACGTTGCTGCGATGGGGAAAGTCGGTCGTGCAGCCAAACTCCTCCGAACGCGAATCGAGGAGGGGGACTCTGCCGCAACAGCGATCGCCTCCCTATCAGATCGCTTTCAACCTCCGATACGCGTCGCGATGGAAACCATGATCGAAACGGGTTCCACACAACCGATCTATGAAACCGTTCAAATGATACGCGAAGAAAACAAAACGCGGACTTCGGTACGCCTGTCGATCGTCAATCCGATAATCAACGTGGTTGTCGCATCCGTCGTGACGTTTTTTGTTTTGCCTCGGATCATGATTTCTGTTTCTGACGCCCAACTGATCCGATCGGCGTCGTCACCGACGAGCATGGAAATCTGGCAATCGTTCGCTCACAACTTCACCCTCGCCGCTGCCGCTACTGTCGCGACGATCGCTCTGTTCGGTGCGGTGTGGTATTGGAATTTACAGCGTTCGCTTCGTGATAGTAATGCATCGCAAGACTATGCAACCTTTTGTCGGTGGATTGCGATGCGACTGGGAATCACAAGCAACACGAGCACGTCCGACATCGATGCCGGACGTGTCATCGCCTCAGCCGCAGAAGTAGTCGGTCCAAGGTTCGCTCAGTCCTGGTCGCACGTGATTAAAAACATACAAAGCGGTTCACAAACCGAAAAGGCATTGGCGATCCCAAAGACAACTCCCGAACCGGTCGAACAATGCGTCGTTGATTTGGTCTCGGGGCAACGCAGCAACACGTCCATCGCGTTTGACATGCTTCGCCTGAGCGATCTGTTCCAGCAAACCGCACAACACCGACGGAGTTGGTGGATCACCGTTGTACCGCGTTGGGTGAGTGCCATCTTGGTCATCGCGCTAATGATCGTCATGCTGCGAACTATCTTGGCGCCGCTCTTTGAGATTGTCGATGAGGTCGCAGGATGATTTCACACGACACCAATCTGGATGGCAAAATCGCTCAAAACGCAGAGGCTGAACTTTGGAAAGAAATCCGCAACCAAACCCGTCGCTCGTTGTCGGTTTCCCTCACGTTCGCGTACTTCTATCTCATGGGGGCGTTGATGGTGGGATCGTATCTCATCAAGGCTGTTTCTGAGGTCGGTCGGGAAGCCGTCTACTATGTCGGATGGGAGCTGACTGAACTCGACGTGACATGGATGACGCGTTTTGCGTGGAGCTACGCGGCACTCGCGTTAATCGCAACGATCATGTACGTCGTCGCGATGCTGTTTATCCACAACAAACTGCCCACGCATCTGGCACTCGCGGCGACCAAGATCCCTTGGATCGGATCAACGATGCGAGCCGTCTCCGTCGGACGTTTGTGCGAGTCAGTGCTACACTCCGTAAAGCAATCGCGAACCTACGACGAGGCATTAACGATCGCAACAAGCGAGGTCGGCGATGCGGCACTGCGCCGATGGTCAGCGACATCATCCGACCGAGTTCGAGCGGGCCATCCAATCAGCGGAATACTCGGATCGTGCCCCGTCGGCGATCAACCTCTCCTAGCGATCGCCGCGTTCATGGAACAAGAACGTACCGGCGAAGAAGCGATTCGGGTTTGGCATTTGGCGACCGAAGAATGTCACGCGTTGGCGCAATCAAGGGTGGCCCGTGCGACTCAATTCCTTTCGGTATCGGCACTGCTGATTTCTGTGTTCTTAGCGGCTTTCGCAATGCTCGGTTCGTCCGCATTCATCAGCACTGTTTTATCGGGACTGATGTAAGATGGATCGTTTTCTGCCATTTCTATCATCGGCGTTTGTTCTGTGTCTTCTGGCGGGGACGTTACGCTCGATTCGCATGAACCTGCAGCAGAGTCCAATGTCGAGTCCGCGTCGCATTTCGATCATCTCGATCGAGACGGTCGAATGGCTGCTCTGGGCACTGACGCTGATAGCAATCACAATAGCGGCGCCCCATCCGGTCACGGTGATTCTCCTTATCATGCTGCTCGCTTCGATCACCACCGCAACGAAACTTCGCTATCAGGAAGAAACCCGCTCGCTCAACCGGTGGATTCAAATGGCGACGCGGTCGCGAACGTCGATCATTCGTCTCAGCGAAAATCTGGCGAGTGGTTTCCACAGTCGCCTCGGAAAGCAAACGCGGGTGTTCGCATCACGTTTGCAAAGTGGCGAACCGATCGTCAATGCGACCCGACGTTCTCGATTGCCTCTGGATGCGGACACAGTTACCTCGTTCCTCATCCCGACGACCGATGTTCCGCAAACCCATTATGCATCATCTCTCGCGGCGCACTTAGCGTCAAATAGACGAACCACAGAGACACACGTAAACCAAATCGAATCACGATTGTCGCCCATCCCACAACAGTTCATCTATGTCGTCGCGACGATATTGCTAGCGTGGGTGTTCTGTCGAGCCATGCACTTTACGATGCTAGCGATGCTCGGAGAACTACTCCGTGAATTCGCGGTAAGGTCGCGATTTGAAATCGAACAATTGGACACCATCAAACTCATCAGTGACGTCGTCGTGGCGGGATTGGTAAGCTGGTTGCTGCTCGCGTTGATCATTCGTTGGTTGCCGGGGTGGATGGCACGCCGGGTGCCATGGTTCGGCGATCAAGCGTTGACCCGCTGGCGTTGTGATATCCTTCGATGCCTGGCACGCGGGATTCGCGCACGGCAACCTGCTAGCGAAACCCTTCAGATCGCCAGCCAAACGATGCGAGTTCGGTGGGCTCGCCGCGTTTGCCATCGGGCCTATGACAACGTTGAGAAAGGCGTGAATTTGCCCACCGCACTTCAACGTTCCAATCTCATCTCCTCGTCAGAAAATTCTTGGTTAAGCGTGGCGGAGGCGAACGGGAACCTGCCTGATGCGTTGGATCAACTGGTCGAAAATCTGCAACGCCGCCAAGCGATCAAATGGAGACTGAGAATGAGTTGGTTGGTGCCGACGGCAACGGTGGCGGTCGGCGCATTTGTTCTCGTCTACGCAATGTTCATGTTCGACGTTCTGTCAACCTTTATCCGCACAATGACATAGCAACCTCCGATGTTGAGATTGAAATCTTCGATTCACCTTGATGCAGACCGTGATGCCTTCATGCTCTTTGAGATTCTGATCGCGTTGACGTTTCTAGTAATCGCGTCGGGAATCATTCTCAAGGTTCATCAGTCGCGACTCGACTTTGACCGTGCCTCGAACCAACGGCTGGTCGATCAACTCGCTATTGAGAACGCGGCGGAACAGTTGTCTCATGTCCCCTTTTCTGAGTTAAACCAAAACGCGTCAAATATCGGAGGCAACTCGGATGTTCAAATCACAACGGAAGCGTTCACGTCAGGGACAACAAATGGTCGTCACCTCTTGATCTCGGTCGAATCTGGAAACAGCACGTTGACCCATCACCTCTGGAGGTTCGAGGAATCAGAATGAATGGACGAGCGCGCAAACGTTCCAATAGATTGCCGATGGGGTACACCCTGTTGGAAGTATTGTTGGTCCTCACGTTGGTTAGTTCTCTCTTGGCCGGCGTTGGAGGATTGATAACGATCGTTCAGAAAAGCACTAACGCGTCCAAAAAGTCGTTCTTGGTACGTCGAGATCTTCGCCGCTTCGCCGATGATTTTCGCGATGACGCTCATTCGGCCGCGACCGCAGTCGTCGAGCAAGAAAGGTTGACGCTGTCTCGAGTTTCCTCCGTATCCACTGTCGTTTATCGAATCGAGCCACAACAACATGTTAAACGAGAAGTTTTCGACGATGAACAACGCTTGGTAGCACAAGACACGTATGCGATCGCCCGTGACGGGAAAATCCGTTTCGAATCAGAGAACGACAACACTCTCGTTCGGTGCACGATCCTGGAACGCGATCGCATGAAAAATCCTGCTGAAATCGTAGCAATACTGAGGTCGGGAACTTGACGCATTCACTTTCAACGACAGCGCGATGTCGACGATCTCAACGTGGCGGATCGGTTGCGTTGGTTCTCGTGCTCCTATTGGCTCTGCTCGTTGGCACCTTTGCCGCGTCGGTGACAAAACATGCAACACACGAGCGAGATAACGAGCGACACCATCAGACGATTGCAACTCTCGAAACCGCGATTGACGCCGTCGCGCAATCGGTGCTAGCCGACGAACTGAACGTTCGGCTTCCCGTGAGCAGTCCGGCTACATATAACGACGAAGGACACTGGGTCATCGTCGAACCGGCAACTCAATCAGAGGAACCACGGATGTATCGTGCCACCTTTTTTCGTGACGGACGACCAGGAGTCTCGATTTTGCGATCGGCGAACAAACAATGATCCTTGCCAACCACTCTCCGACGCCTCGTCTCATGATTAATCGCCGACGCGCATTCACTCTTGTTGAACTCCTCGTTGTGATCGCGATCATTGGAGTCTTGGTCAGTCTCGCCGCACCAGCCGTGCAAACGATGCGTGAATCGTCACGACGGGCAGCCTGCCAGTCACGTTTAACTCTGATCGGAATGGCGATTCAGGGATACCATGATCGCTGGTTGCAATATCCGGTGGGCACCGTTGCAGAATCGGGACCGATCGAAAGCGTTGCGGTCGGCGATCATCACAATTGGATCGGCCGTTTGCTCGATTTATTGGATCAACCGGTCATCGCATCGCACATTGATCGGTCGGTCAGTGTTTACGACGACGCCAACGCCCCGGTGATGCAGTTGAGCTACGCGGGAGTACGTTGCCCATCGTCGGATCCCGACCCCGAAAACGCGAGTAGCTATGTCGGTTTGCATCATCCAATCGAAAAGCCGATCGATGAAGCAGACTTCGGGGTTTTCGTTTTGAACCGGGCGATCCATCGCGACGACGTCAGCGACGGTTTATCCAACACGGCATTTGTTGCCGAGAAGCCACCGACCTACGATGACCTCGGTTGGCTCAGCGGAACGCGTGCCACGATCCGAAACGTCGGTGGCGGTATCATCGAATCCGGTGATCCATTCGCAAAGGCTCGACCCTCCGTGGTCGGATCCATCGGCAGCCGCCATCCCGCCGGCGTGCATTTTCTGATGGGATCGGGCGAGACACGATTCACGTCCAACCAAACCGATCAGCGCATTTTGGAACAGATGGCCGACCGTCGTGACGGTCAACTACCGGGATTGTTTCAGTCGCTCGAGAGTCGTCGCCGAGAAAGCCTTCGATGATTCGGTCTCCGTTCCAAGATGGACAACCTGACTACGTCCTGCTCGGTTGGACGGCAGTCTGGTCGCTGGTATGCACGTTCGCGGTGGGCGGCATTCTAAATGGAAATTCTAGCGACGGTCTCGATAATCAAGCTCAAACCTTGCTGGGTATAGCCATCGGTGGGCTGTGTGCGACCTGGACGCTCGCGGGGACGTGGGCCGCGTTGATTCATCTTCCGTGGCAACCACGCTCTGAGGATCGCAATGGCGTCCACCGTCAACAGATCCAGCCCCGCCTGATTGTCATGGTAGCGTTGCTGTGCAATTTGCTCCTACTCGTGGTGCTAAGCAGCCACGAACCCATCCTTGTTGTGCATGTGCTCTGCATCACCGGACTATCAATCGTTGGTCCCATGATTGCATGGCAGTGGTCGCACCAACGGATTCACCGCAGCGAACTGCAAGCGCCCGATCGACGAAACATTCGACAGATACTGGGCATCGCCTTTACGGTGGCCGTTGCCATCGCGTCATTCCAAGTTGCTGAGCGTGGCTTCGGACGATCGATCTCGACGACGACTTTGATCCTCACCATCGCGATCAGTTGGCTGTTGATGCTGATCGTTTTGTTAGGACGATGGTGGGGTGTCATCCTCTTCATTCTGCCGTCCGGATTTGGAGTACGCTTGGCAGTTGCTTCTCTCGTCGACTTACGCTCGCGCGACTCCGAAGCACAGATCCTCCGCACGAGCGGAATCTTGATCGGGTTTTACTTCTTTGCAACGTTGTTACTGTTCTTGATGCGTTCGAGCGGCCATCGTTGGTTCGCGTCGTCGAACCAATCGTTTACCGACCTTGATAGTGCTGCGTCGTCGAACGATATTGCCGAGGCACCGAATATCGGTGCTGGTGAGTGACCGATTCTTTGAACTGCAACGGTTGGCTGCGTCGGTACCGCCCCGGATAGTGGCTATCGAATTTATGCTGGGCACGAAACATGGGATCATTGTGCATGTCGGGCGGTTCGAAACTGCCCGACGCATACGGATCGTAAACGTACCCCATTGGCGCTCCCGCACCGAAGCGAGTGGGATACATCGGCACACCATACCCGTAACCATAACCGGATCGTGAAAAGCCTTGAGCCTGCACGTTGGCCGATTCATTGATACACGACACCGACACTACCAAAATGGCGGCGATGAGAAGTGTGTGACGAACCATGGTTATCTCCGCGATCGAGAGGACCGAGCAGCACGCCAATCGTGGCACTTCGGAAGTAAACGCTAGGTCACTCATTCAGCGCGGTCTCGCGAACACAGACGAATCGCAATCGCTGTTATGCGAACGCGCCTGGCAAAAGCCGCATACCCGCTACAACCGTTCTCCGACCCGTCATCTGATGAACGATCGTTGAACAGAAACTCGCGACCTTCTAATTCACCATGTTTTGGCACTGCGGGCACGCGTAGAGCTTGCGTGACGCTACGGGTGATTGCGTGATCGCGTGGCCGCACCTCGGACATTCCGCTTTGCCATAGATCCGAAACCTTTCTTTGTCGGCCAGTTTCGTGAGCGGCTTTCCCGCTTCCTTGGCGGTCACGCTAATGATACGGCCGTGCTTGAGACTCACTTTCATCATCTTGGACAACGACCGCCAAAGGCGAGTGAACTCCTCGGGCGACAGGTCTTTCCCGGCACGATTCGGATCGATCCCGGTTTCAAAGAGTATTTCGGCGCGAAGGATATTGCCGATGCCCGCGACAACGGATTGATCCAACAGCAGCCCGCCAATCGGCCTGTTGCTCGTTGAGATGTTCGCTAGGAAATCTGCTCGCTTTCCACCGGCGAGTGGATCGGGCCCGAGTTTATCGATGACAGAATCACGTGTCTCTTCATCGATCACCCTGCACTGCGTCGGGCCGCGCAGGTCGAGTGTGACCTCCGGTCCAACGACTCGCATCCGAACCTGACCTTTGGCAGATGCCGGTGGAGAAGGTTCCGTGACAAAACTCCCGTATCGCCCCAAATGAACATGAACGATTCGCTCACCCTCGAACACGTAAAAAAGATGTTTCCCCGCCGCATCAACGGATTCCAAAGCACGCCCGTTTACCTTTCGCGCATCGCTCGAAAAACGTCCTTGCGGACTGCTGACCTTGAGTTGCTGTCCTGCGAACAGTTTGGTGTGCTGAGACGCCAGATAGTGAGTTTTGTGACCCTCAGGCATTAACACGCTCCACACGAACGTGCCTTGTGACGTGCTTCGAAAGGATGTTCGCGGCGCGCAAGCGTGTTCGTCTCACCTAGCCGCATGATTGCGTGCGCAGACAAACTGTGTCAGGCAACCTACCTTCACTTCGAACCATCTCGATCGCTTCGTCGATCACTTGGTTGTAATAGTTCAATCTGGTTTCGGCGTGATCGAGCGACCCACCAAATGAACGATCCAGATCGAGATAGATCAGTGGAACGGGGACCTCCACGACACTTAAACGTGCCGCCGCGGCTTCGACCCACAACTGCAACGGCATTGCGTAACCTTCGTCGGTAATTCGCATCACCCGCAGAGCATCGGCGCGATACGCCTTAAAACCGCAAAACGCGTCGGTCAGTGAGAACCCGAGACGGTCATTCAGATCGGCCGTGATCCGGCGGTTGATAAACATCCGCTCGGCAGGCGGCTCGTCGTCGCCCTCGTATTTTTTCAGGTAACGACTCCCCGAAACGATGTCGGCCGTGCGAGCCGCCTCGATGAATCGCGGGATGCGGTGCGGTTGATGCTGACCGTCACAGTCCAACGTCACGACGCCTTCATAGTTATTGTCGAGCGTAAACTGAAACGCACTTTGCAGCGCCGCACCGTAGCCACGATTCTGCGGGTGGTGCAGCACATCGATCCGCTCCGGTTGGGCGGCTTTGCGAGCATCGAGTTTTTCCGTCGTTCCGTCCGAACTGCCGTCGTTCACAACGAGCACGCGATCGCTGTAGCGGAGAACTTGATCGAGCACATCGTCGACGTAGTTCACCTCATTAAAAACCGGCAATGCGGTAAGCCAACGCGACTTCATGCGGCGAGGATACTCGTTCGTGTTCTTTGCTTTCTTGGGATCGCGATCAGGCATGAAAGTCCTTCGTAGATGAATCGAGGATCATCGCCAGTGAGATGATCCGTCTGGTTCCATAGGAGCAAAAGACTCCCGCCATGGAACCGACTGTTCGGCATCGGAAAGTCCGTCTGTCACCTCGACAGGTGCCGGACACACTATGTTATGGCCAGAGCAACCCGTGTTCCGCACCGAGAATATTTGTGACCCCGGATTGCATTTCTCGAAAAAATCCGAATAAGCATGGAAAGTTGAGGTTGACGATTCTCGGCAACTTCGCCAAACTCCGCGACTTCTCCCGAGACGACCGCCTCCGCAGGCTGGTACAACCTCTCGCGAGACCACAAGTGGGAGAAGTGACCACTGTTCCGATTTAGGCAATTTTAGCCTATTTTCCGGTCAGGATTGAGTCACTTCGCCGAACCACCCGACAACCTCAGTCGTGACCAATATGGCAAAACAATCCAAGCGGTATCGCGCCGCGCTTGCAAAGCAACCGAAAGAGTCCCAGCCGCTGTCTCAAGCGGTCGAGACCCTCAAGACATACGACGCAACAAAGTTCGACCAAACCGTCGAAGTTCACATGCGTTTGGGTGTCGATCCCAACCAAGCGGACCAAATCATTCGTGGTTCGCTCGTTCTTCCTCACGGCATCGGTAAAACGCAACGGGTCGTTGTGTTCGCCAAGGGCGACGCCGCCAAAGCAGCCGAAGAGGCCGGTGCTGACGAAGTCGGCCAGGAAGACTTGGCAAAGAAAATCAAAGATGGCTACACCGACTTTGATGTCTGCATCGCTGCTCCCGACATGATGGGACTCGTTGGTCCTCTCGGTCGTGTCCTCGGTCCACGTGGCCTGATGCCTAGCCCGCGGGCTGGCACGGTGACCCCGGACGTCGGAAAAGTCGTCAGCGAGTACAAAGCCGGTAAGGTCGAGTTCCGCAACGATAAAGGCGGAAACGTCCACGCGATGGTCGGCAAAATGAGCTTCGACGCGAAGAAACTCGAAGAAAACATTTCGACTTTCGTCGATTACATCGTCGGCCTCAAACCGCAGACGATCAAAGGGACCTACGTCAAAGGCGTTGCCATTTGTGCAACGATGACCCCGAGCGTCCGAGTCCAGACCTAAGCAACGCCGCTTTTCGAACCCAACGCCCCTCGTCGGTCGCACTCGACTCGATGAGCAAGAACTGAGACCTCAAGAGTTTTCAGCGCGGTTTGGGGTTCACGCGAGACGGAAACAAATTTTTGCCCAACCGCGGTGAACGCGGAGTGAGTTTAGACAGCGAAAAAATCAAATGAGTAAATACGTTAAAGACTTGGTCACGCGTGACCTGAAGCGTCGACTCGAAGGGGTCTCCGATGCGGTGCTCGTTAGCTGCACTGGCATGGACGCGAACACGACCAATGAATTGCGCGGCGAACTCGGCGAAAAAGACATCCAAATGATGGTTGTCAAAAACTCGCTGGCACGCCGAGCGACGGAAGGGTCATCGCTGGCACCGGCATTCGAAGGCGCTCGCGGTCAAGTCGCGTTGATGTGGGGTGCGAGCGATTTCGTCTCACTCGTCAAAGAAGCCGTTCGTCTCGACAAGGATGACGAGAAGTACAGTAAGTTCTCCGCGACCGGTGGTGTCATGGACGGAGAACGACTCGATCAGGAGGGTGTCAAAGCGATTAGCAAATGGCCTAGTCGTGAAGAACAGATCTCCATGCTCGTTGGTCAGATCCTCGGCCCTGGTGCAACGCTCAACGCGGCATTGCTCGGCCCTGGTCGAATGCTCAACAGCCAAATCAAGAGCAAGGGCGAAGGCGACGAGTCGTAACGTCTCCTTTATCAAACCCGAGCACTTTCCCAATCCAAATTTTCCGAATCACCTTTTTCGTTTTTGAGGTAGTTTGACATGTCCGAAGAAGCAACTGCGGTCGCCGAATACAGCGCCGAAGCAAAAGAACTGGGCGATAAAATCGCCAACATGACCCTGAAGCAAGCCAAAGAATTGAGCGACTACCTCAAGGATGAGCACGGCATCGAGCCTGCCGCCGGTGGTGGAGCTGTGATGGTAGCCGCAGGTGGCGATGGTGGTGGTGAAGCCGCTGCTGAGCAAACCGAATTCGACGTCGTTCTCACCGCATTCGGCGACAAAAAGCTGAACGTTGTGAAGGTCGTCAAGAACCTGACCGGCGCTTCACTCATGGAAGCCAAGAAGATGGTCGAAGGCGTTCCTGCGACCCTCAAAGAAGGTGTCTCGAAAGAGGAAGCCGAAAAGGTCAAGGCCGAAGTCGAAGAAGCCGGCGGATCCGTCGAACTCAAGTAGTTCACCCTGGTGGTTTCGGAAACCTAAACGCAAACGTTCGCCGGATATGTCGTATCGGGCGAACGTTTTTGCTGCGCGGACGGAAGTACGCTCGCAAATCGCCGCTGACGACACGCACCACCTGGGCGGGCCGGCCATGCCGGCCTTTAACGTGGATGTTCCGTGCAACGTTGCAGGGCACCTGATGTCGCGAGGACTCGGGTGTAGATAATCAGATGCGTCGGAGACTTCTTCACCGAGCAAGTGCGGCTTGCTGACGATGTGAAATGTCGTTCAAACGCTTTGCTTCGCGTAAACGTTGCGTCAACCGTAGCGCCGTTTGCGTGACTCCTTGTCGCCGCGTCGTGTTACCCAGTGAAAGACGATCGCCCCGAAGATCGCACCCACCACGGCAAACGCTGCGATCTGGCCAATCGCGTGAACGCCCATCGGGTCATCAGAGTCGGGGCGTAAATCATCGAACACACCGGCAATGATCAGTGGAGCAAACTGCTTGCCCCCACGTTGCTTCATAAAATCGGAATCATAGCTCCACAACCGATAGAAGAATCCTTCAACGAGGATTGCTCGATTGAGGGTTGTAACCAATCGGCCATCAGCGTCATCCGAATGCCTCAGAAAGCTCGGAACTTCCCGCGTCACGATGGTGACGGGATACCGATTCTCCATAACGACGGGTTCACCATCGGGCACTTCGATTTGCAATTGGACCTTGCCGAGGTCTCCGATTGCATCGATTTCATAGTAGGCGTCGCCTCCGATCTCGCGGCGACGTTGCTCCGATTGCACGGCGACTCGGGTGATCCGGACAGCTTCCACTTCCAGGCGGATCCATTGGCCGGTGAATGCGGTAGGGTTCTGCAGCAACTCGACCGGCGACGCATCGGTCGCGTTCTGCCTCATGGCAACCACCGATTTGCCGAAGTCCTCGGAGTCAGACAAATGCACGGCAACCTTCGCCGCCGCACCGATCATCGGATAAAAAACGGGAGAGTCGGATTCGGAGAGCGGTTTTCGATCGAGTAAGTCGACTTCCGCCAAACGACCCAGATCAATCCCTTGCATCGCCAGAACGCGTTCGGAAGGCGATGCCGGCTGCGCGGGTTGCCATCCCAAACGTCCTGCCACGTCCAGTAAAAAGCCGGGCATTTTGTCCATGCCTGAAACCCGAATACTAACCGCGACACCTTTGACGTGATCACCAGAACTCATGCCCTGCGAAGATCCCCGCGCAACAACGAATCGCGGATAACCGTTCACAGGCGATACCCGCAACATCTCAACGCGGTCGATGCCGAGATACTCCTGCAGATTCGAACCGACCGTGAAGGTTTGTGATTCAACGACAGTGTCGTCAACGGCAACAGCATCTCCAATAACAGGTTCGTCGGCCGATTGTTCGAGCCGCTCTTTTAGAACCGTTTCGCTCAGCCGGTCCATGCGGAACACGAGTTTCGCTAATTCGTCGACGTTGAATCCGGGATTTGCGAGCGAGGGCCTGATATTTTCGGCAATGCTCTCCATGCGTGGACGGTCATAACCGGGCAGCAGATCCGAGAGGGACTGTCCGCTAGCAGAGCTCGTTGCACTCATCGCCGCGGCCAGGGTAGCGATTGCCATACCCAACGTCACCCTTCTGCGATCGCGTCGCTGGCGAAGTTGACGGTTGAGGACCGATGTTCTCCAAAAAACCCACACGCTGAACAGGACACCGATCACCGCAGAGCCAACAACGATCCACACTAACGGTACTTCGTCGTCCGTTTGCATGACGTCGGCATTGCTAGGTTCAGCCGCTGAGATCGCAGCACTGACCGTTGGATTTCCATTGGTGCGATAGGAACGGATGTGCCCAACGATAACGGGTGTCAGTTCTGCCCCGGACGCCGATTGATAAGAAAGACGTTTGAGATACTCGCCCGCTACCTCCACCACCGGACGAGGACTCGAAACCGGAAAGACGACTTTGTTTGGATCCGATTGACTCGCCGATGGGTCCGTTTCCGAAGTCGGCGTTTGGTTTACTGCGTGCAAATGGGTCAATGATTGCAAAGGCGTTGGTAAATCGGACACCACCACCATCCAAGGCCGGCGGCTCGCATCCTCCGGCATCAGCCAAAGGTTCCAGTACGAATTGATGCCAAACTCTTTGCAACGATGATTCAAGTTTGCGGGGGAAGAAATTTTTTCAATCCGGACAACTTCGCCTTGGGCGACCAAACTTTTACCACGGTAGACGTCAGGTTGCTGCAACAATGGCAGTACACCGGCAACGACCGGTGCGGCTCGTTGATGTAACAGTGCTTGGAAACGAACGCCATTGGTCTGATGCATCCCGAGCGTGGAGTACAAACCGGCGCCATCGGCGGCCCGCCAAACCGTTCCGTCCTTCGCCAAACGAATCAATTTGTCCTGAATCATCACCGCCAGAATTGCCGCGTCGGCTGGACGACCGACGAGAAGGGAATCGTCCAGTTCGGCTGGCAATAGCTCGCCGCGCAACCATGTCGCGAGCGCGAGAATTAGTTCGTCTTCCGATGTCGAATCCACCCATCGCTCGAACCGCTGACGTGCCTGCAACGTCAAACCACTGGATATATCGCTATCAACGGTGTTGAGGCCTGTTCGTCGACCGGTTGCATCGGAAATCTGCGTCGGGGCTGAGGTGTTTGTAGACGGCGTTATCGTTCGGGCGACATTCACCGCACCCGGCTGCGATGGCTCCGGAAAAAACATTTGATAGACGCCCGGTCTCGACGCTTGACGCATCACCACCACAACGAGCGCCAGCACGATGGACAACCGAATCACGCGACGCCAAGACTGTGTCGGTCGGTGACGACCACGCGTCCCGCGATAAAGGGATTCACCGTGAAGTTCACTGGGGATTCGCATCACTTCTGACCTACAAAAGGTTGAAAATCGCTGGGACTCGTCTTGGCAATCTACGTTTCGGTTCGCTGCCAAAAGGTTGCTAGCCCGCTACCTGCACTTTACTCTAGAGGAGTGCCGCTCGACATGGCGACATCCCATCGATCTCACTCTTCTGCAATTGCCCCAATGCTGCCATCCCGCCATTTGGCTCGCTTGAAAACGTCTGCACGAAACATACCGCGTCTAAGGGGTAGAGTTCGTCCCCTCGACCTTTGGTTCATGCTAGCCCTGCTGTTGGTAGGCGCGCCCGCAGCGAGGGGTGAGGGCGAACCCGCGGCGGACTTCGTCAACCAACTCCGAGCGGTTGGTTACTACGACATGGCACTTGCCTATCTCGACAGGCTCGACCAGTACCCGGGCGTCGATTCGGCGTACGTCACAACCGTGCCATTGGAAAAGGCGCAAACTTACATCGACTCCGCCGTCGCCGCTCGATCCGCGGACCGTCGCGATGAGCTGTTCTCCAATGCCGAAACGGAACTGCAAGCCTTTCTGAAGAATCATCCGAGCAACCCACGAGCCTCCGAAGCACGTTCGCAGTTGGGCAAGTTGCGGATGTTCCGCGCATCGCAGTTCATGACCGGCGATGCCAATAGCACCGACCGTCGCAAGGCACGAGAACTATATCAAGCGGCCGCGGATACGTTCGACAGCATCATCGCCGACCTCAAAGGCAGGCTGCAAAAAATGCAAGGTGCGAAGATCGACCCAAAAAAGGAACCGGAAAAAGCGGCTCGTCGTGACCAGTATCGTTTTGAGTTCTTGATGGCCCAGCACAACGCTGGGGAAGCCCGGTTGATGTCGGCCGAGACATTCGATGATCCGACGAAAGATGCCACTCAACAACTCAACGAAGCCTTACAGATCTACACCGACTTAAGTGAGAAGTACAACTCGTACGTTCAAGGTGCCAACGCGTATTACTCTCGTGGTCGCGTTGAAAAAACACTCGGCAAACGTGACGAGGCATACGGCAGCTTTTCACGGATGCTCGAACAAGCCGACGTCGATGAATTGCGTGAAGCCAAGATTGGCGCGGCAACCGAATTGATCGACCTCATTCTTTCCGAGGAAGACAACGACTACCAAGAAGCAATCACAATCGGGACACCCATTCAACGTTCGTTGCGCCCGAACGAAGAGAAATCGCAAGCCGCGCAGAGCCTACGCGTTGCACTCGCGCGAGCCTATCTCGCCAAGAGCAAAGACAAGAAAAATACGAAAGCCAATGAGCGCAAACGGGCGGTATCGGACGCCCGCAAACTGTTGCTGCAGGCGAAGAAGATTCCGGGATCACACGACGAAGAAACAATCGGTTTGCTCGCTGACCTCGGTATCGACGCAGCGGCAACCGAAGAAACCGCTGAAATGCCGACGGCCGATGATCCAAAGAACTTCGAAGAGGCATTGGTATCGGCTCGACAGGTTTTCCAAACCGTGCAAACGATCTCAGAACAAATCGATGCACTGAAAAAACAAGGCGGTCAGAAGGAACAGGTTCAACCGCTCGAGGACAGCATCTCGGCGGCTCGTCAAACCGGCATCGTGATTCTACGCCGCGGGCTGTCGATGATCCGCCCGGACACGGACTCGGCCGCGATCAACGAAGCACGACAGTTTCTCGCTTACCTGCTGTTACAAAGCAAAAACTACCGTGACAGCTACGTCGTTGGACGGTTCCTCTCTCAGTTCGCCCCGGGATCCGAAACGGGACTCAGTGGCGGTCTCATCGCATTGAACTCAGCGCAACAAATCATTGCTACCGAAGGAACCGGTGGCGATTTCTGGGTCGAGGAAATCAAATCTCTCGGCGATTACCTAGTCGAAAAGTGGCCAGACAACCCGAAAGCGGCTTCCGCGAAGGGCATTTCCATCGTCATGGCGATGGAAAAAGGTAATCTCGACGAAGCCAAACGCTTGATCGACGCGATGCCAAACGGCCCCGAACAGGCGAAGTTCCGGCGTCTCCTTGGACAACTCTACTGGAACGATTCGCTCAAACTACGTCGCGAAGACAAACCGCAAGAAGCCGACGAATTGCTCGGTATCGCGTCCGCGGAGCTGACCGGAGGACTCGAGCAGATCTCCGGCGGCCTTGTTGATGAGGAAGCGACGAAAGCGGCCGTTGTCTTGGCAAAGATTCACCTGAAACGCGATCAACCGAACGACGCAGTCAAAGCACTCGATCATCCCAAATACGGAGCGATCACGGTCCTCAAGAAACTGAACGCACCTTCGGATGACTTTTTGTTTGATCTGTACCGCACTGAATTGCAGGCGGTTGTCGGCAAGATGACATCGTCGGGAGGCAACCAAGACAAACTGCTCGAGCGTGCATCTCAAACGATCGACAATTTGCAGAAGATTGCCGCCGACGCGAACGGCAAGAAAAAACTGGTTGGCACCTTTCGGGTATTGGCATCCGACATCCAAGAGCAAATCAAAAACGCACCACCCGCTCGGCAGGAACAGTTGATCGATGCGTTCAACGTTTTCCTATCGCGGATCGCCACGATCGCGGATGACGACGTCACGCTGCTATGGGTTGGGCAAACCATGTTGGGCATGGCTGAGTCGTCCATTCCACCGGGACAAAACAAAGCCGACGGTCAAGCCGCCGAATTGCTGACAACCGCCATTGAGACATTCCAGATGCTGAAACAAAAGCCGAACGCATCCGACACGATACCGTTCATGTTGGGCAAGTCGTTACGGTTGCAGGGCAAATACTCCGCATCTCTTAGCGAGTATCGTGAGATTCTGGCAAAGAAGCCAACGATGATCGACGCTCAAGAAGAAGGCGCGCTTGCCTACGAACAGTGGGCGGCGACGTTGGCTCCTAAATACCGGCCCAGTGCGTACAAAGCGGCATTGAGCGGCGGGAAGAAAGGCATCATTTGGGGTTGGGGGAAAATTAGTCAAATGACCCAACGAAACCCTGCCTTCCGCGATCGATTCTTTCGGGCTCGCTACCACGTCGCGCTATGCCGCTTCGAACAAGGACAGGCGGCCGATGACAAACGAGTGATCCAGCAGGCCGCTCGGGACATCACGAGTCTTTCTGCTCTGTATCCCGAGATGGGTGGAACCGATCAATACCGAGAATTCAATGCACTATTGAAGAAAATCCAAGTCGCATTAGGTGAGAATCCCGAGGGTCTTCCGCCGCCCGCCTAACCGCGTTTGACAACGAACTCTCTTGGGTGACCCTTTTAATAAAGGACTCACCATCGCAACACGACCACATCCATTAACGATATTCAGTTTCATGCTTGCTTCTCAACTTCGATTCGCCGCATCGTTCGCTGTCTTGCTGACGCTCGCGATCGCAACCAGCGGACTGGCTCAGACGGACCGTGTCTACCCGAATGACGGAGACGCCGTGATCGGCAAGGTGAAAGACATCACAAAGAATGAAGTTGTTATCACCGCGGGCGGAAAAGACCAAAACATCTCATCGAGCGACATCCGCAGAATCTTGTTCCAGGGTGACCCGGCGGAACTCACTCGCGCACGTGAGTTGATCATGGACGCTCAGTACGACCAAGCCTTCGATGAACTCAAACAACTCGACATCTCCAAACTGCCACGACAATTCATCAAAGCCGACGCCCAATTCTATCTCGCGTTGTCGCAGGGACAGATGGCGTTGTCGGGGCAGGGCGACCTAAACAAATCTACCGCGGACGCGATTGAGTTTGCAAAAAACAACTCCAACTCATGGCACTTTTACCCCGCTATGAAATTGCTCGGTGACCTCGCCAAAGCACTCGGCAACTATGAGAAGGCCGCGCAGTTTTACGGGTACCTGCGTAGCGCTCCCTCCCGAAACCTTCAGATCGAATCGGTCTATCTCGGAGGCATGGTGAAACTCGCCCAAGATGACCTCTCGGGGGCCAGCAGTGATCTCGGTAAGGTCGCCGGCATCAAACCCAATAGCCCCGAGGAAAGTCGTCTGCAAACCTTGGCTAAGGCGGCGCTCGCTGTGGTCACCGCCAAGCAAGGGAACGGCAAAGAAGCCATTGAGATGGTCAACAAGCTTATCGAGAAACTCAATCCGACCGACACGCAAACCGCAGCGACCATCTACAACGCACAGGGCGAGAGCTTCGCAGCGTTGGGCGATGACGAGGGGGCGCTACTGGCGTACCTGCACACGCAATTGATGTATTCCATGCACGCCGCCGAACACTCGGAGGCACTCAAGAAGTTGGTTGAGTTGTGGAACAAGGTTGGAAAGCCCGACCGCGCCGCTCAAGCTCGCGGGGAATTGCAACAACGCTATCCGGGTCTCGCCGGCTAGGCATTTCTCACGCGGTAAACTCAACCAAATCAAACCAAATTAACTCTGCCAGGTTCGGGAATCTCACATGAGGGTCAGAAACGCGGCTCCTTGATTTGCCCGTCTGGATGTGGAAGACCGAATCGACGTTTCGCAGGAGCGAAACCAATCGTGGGTTCTGCAGCGTGGGTAACACTCACGCTGCCGGTGGGTCTCAGCCCAGGATTGTGTCATATAAAAGCAAAAAGTGATATCAGACTGATTCATTCTGAGCGTCTTTTCGTCGCGGTTCTCTTGCGATGCTCCAGCGATAATACCGGGCCAAAGTCCACCTAACCGGCACACCTTCTCATTCTTTCGCTGCGACTTTATCGGTTGTTTCAATTCGTACGCATCAACCAACGCTTTAGCAAAAAACTGGCATGCCGCCTCATGTTTAAAGACATGATCCAGTTTGCACAGTCGATAAGTGAGTTCGTAAGCCACGCGTTTCACCGGAATTTATTCAGGCGATGCGGCGAGGCCGTAACCACCTCGAACGAACATATGGCCGGTCGCTTCGCCCCACACCGGTAACCAAGCCATCGTTCCCCCATGGCGGCGAGGTATTTTTCGCCTAACAAACCCATTAATAGGGAAGGAACTCAATCTAATGGTTTCTACATTCAGCCGCCGACGGCGAATGATTTTTGCCGCGTTGTCATCCATGGCGATCGCCGGAATCTCGAGCGACGCCGTTCGTGCGCGAGAGATCAGTGAACTCGGACTGCAGCCGGTAATTCTCCAAACCGCTGGGGCGGAGGAAGCACCTATCGCTGCCGAAGTTGCCGAGCAAGCAGAAGTCGCCGCGCCGATCGCGCCTGCTCCGATCTCGGAGCCGTACTACATGGAGCAACCTGCGGTCTCGTACGCTCCTGCTCCATCGTGCAACTGCGCAGCCGTCGCCAAGAAGAAAGAAGCGGCGATGGGCAAGATGAAGAAGGCATACGCCGGCGTTTTCTACGGCAATGACTTCTCCTACTTGAACGATCCCTACTACGCCGGGCCGAGCTTCTTTGGCGATCACTTCAAGAACCTTCAAACGCCTTTGGGCAAGTTGGATCTCGGTGGTGAGACCCGATATCGCTATCACAACGAGCGTAATCACCGTGGTGTTGGAATCACCGGACGTGATGACAACTTCTGGCTATCCCGTACGCGTTTGTACGCCGACTGGGACGTGTGCGACAGCGTTCGAGTTTACGGCGAAGTTCTCAACGCCGAATCGATGGGCGAACAGTTCGCTCCTCGTCCGATTGAGGAAAATGACTTCGACATCCAAAACCTTTTCGTCGATCTGACCTTGTTCGACGGAGCCCATGGCAAACTGACGACCCGTGTTGGTCGCCAAGAGCTCGTCTACGGTGCTCAGCGAACGATCTCGCCTTTGGACTGGGCCAACACCCGTCGTACGTTTGAAGGTATTCGGGGTCTGTACCAAAACGGTGACACCTCGATCGACGCCTTCTGGACCAACTTCGTTCCGGTTGATCCAGATGACGCGGACGAAGCCAACTACGACATTCAATTCTACGGTGCCTACGCGACGCAGAAAAACACTGCGTTGGGTACGATGGAAGCGTACTGGTTGGGTTCCGACAACAGTGACATCGGATTCAGCTACCAAACCGTTGGTAGCCGCGTCAGCGGTAAGACGGACGGTGGCATCCTCTACGACTTCGAAGGTGCCTACCAATTCGGCGAAGACGCGACCGCGTTCGACCACAACGCCGGATTCTTCACCGGTGGTCTCGGTCGCAAGATCGAAACCAACTTCCTCAGCCCAACCGTTTGGTTCTACTATGACTGGGCATCGGGTGAAGACGACTTCGATCAAGTCGGACGAGCAGACGGCGGATACGATCACCTCTACCCGTTGGCTCACAAGTACAACGGTTTCATGGACTTGTTCGGTCGACGCAACCTGCACGACATCAACGTATTCACGTTGACGCCGTTGACCAAAAAGGTCTCGATGATCCTGTGGTACCACTACTTCCGATTGGATCAAGCGACAACGCCATACAGCGTAGTCATGACTCCTTACGAAACTACGAATGCAGCCGGTTCGAAAGACTTGGGCAGTGAGATTGATCTTCTATTCAACATCAACCTCAACGCTCGTAACAACGTTTTGATCGGGTACTCGCACTTCGCGGGAGGGGACTACTACAAGGAAACAACCTTGAATCCCAAAGTGGGGCGTGACGACTTAAACGGCGACTACGACGCCGACTTCTTCTACTTCCAATACACGACCCGGTATTAATCCACCGAGTCGACGTCTTTCACCACCAAGGTAGATTGTCACGAAGCGGCCGTCCGAATTTTTTCGGACGGTCGCTTTTTTTCGTATCCATACGAGTTCAGGGCCTAGGAAGCAGGCACGTCTTCCTCTTCTTTCGCTTCGCGTTTGAGTTCCATCACACGTTGGTTGTACGCGGCGATCGTCTCGCGGCGTCGGAGCATTCCGAGTAAAACGCCTGGACGTGCACTGTCGATCACCGGCAGTTCGTCGAGATCGTGAGACGTGAACCGCAGCAACGCGGTATTGAGGTCATCGTCGGGTGCGACCGACATGAAGTTGTCGGTCATCACGTCGCGGGCAACCGCCAATTTCCAAATGCTCTCGTCGTACAGGTAGGCCCGCACGTCGTTGTCGCTGAAAATTCCCACGACTTTCTGATCGGCGTTGATGACCGGGAAGTAATGCTGGTTACTGTATGCCAGTCGATGAACGATATCCTCGACGGTCATTCCTTCGGGGATCATCGTGACCTTGCGATCTCGTTGATAGATATCTTTGACCTGCAAGCCTTCCAAGACATCGACGATAAAATCGCCACGGTGAGCCATCGAATCCATCCGCGTGGGTGCTTGTTTTTGATACAACCGAAAACGGTGGCTCATTACAAACGTGGAGGTGGAAACCAACATCGTCGGCAGCAACAGTCCGTAGTCACCGGTCAACGCACGAACCATGATGATCGTGGAAATCGGTGCCCGCGCGATTCCGGAAAAGAAGCCCGCCATTCCGACAACAGCAAACGCTTCGGGCTCGGTAACGACAGTCGGGAATGCAGACTGAAACGCCAAACCGACCGCCGCACCGGTGCATCCACCGATGACCATCGACGGACCGAAAACACCTCCGGAACCTCCCGAACCGATGGTCAGCGACGTGGTTACGATCTTTGCCAACGCGATCGTGATCAGGAGAGGAATGCCCAGGTTCGTCGCCGACGTCACGGCTACCTGCAGGCTGCCATATCCTGTGCCGAGCACGCCGAGGACTGCCTGGTCCCCGTCATAGATGTGCAACAAACCGATGCCGATCAATCCCGCCAATGCCGCTCCGATCGCGGGGCGCACATGCGGCACGATCGGCAAATGGTGAAACAACTTCTGCGTGCCATAGAATGCTTTGACATACATCACCCCGACGATGACGAGCACCAACGCCAACGCAACGTAAGCGACCAGTTCCAACGGAGACACAAAGTTGTGCTGCAGTTGCGAACCGAAAATCGGAATGAACCTGATCTCGGTAGGAAGCGATTGCACATACACGCTGTACGCAACCACCGAAGCGGCCGCGGCGGGCACCAACACGTCCGCTTCGAGATCCGCGTCGCTGTAGAGAATCTCCGCCGCGAACACCGCCCCCGCCAACGGCGCACGGAAGATCGCCCCGATACCGGCACCCATCCCGGCGGCCAGCATGATGCGTCGTTCCCGGTTGGAGAGCTTCATCGTCGTGCCCAACCATGACCCAAATCCCGCACCGATCTGAGCAATCGGACCTTCGCGGCCCCCCGAGCCACCGGTACCCAGGGTGATCGCCGAGGTGATGGTTTTGATCAGCGGGACGCGTGCCCGCATCTTGCCGCGTTTGTTATGGAAGGAGTCAATCGCCGCGTCGGTCCCATGACCTTCTGCTTCGGGGGCAAAGGTGTAAACGATGACACCTGAAACCAACCCGCCGAGCGTCACCACCAACACCAGCATCCACGGCGAAAACGAGTGTTCGGCGTGATCAAACCGTGCATGCTCGCCCGCCGCCTCGAGCGGCGTGTAGCCGGCAAACTGAGTCAACGTGAACCGGGTCACACTCTGTCCGACCACGTCAAACGCAATCGCCCCTAAACCGGCGACCATCCCAACAAGCGACGCGAGCAAGATCCACTTGCCGAGCGAATGAAGTTCGTGATCCTTGACGAGTTTGCGAACGCTGTCCACGTGAACGGTAACTTTGAAGGGTGAGGTGTGGAGTAGGAAGAGGATGTGTCGAACCGAAAGTGCGGCTGGGCCTCGAGAACCATCCCAAGATTGCGGCGATCAGGCGAGCCCGACCAAACAGCCTAACAGTATCCGTTCGGCTGGCTATCCGGGGATTCCCAATTGTTGTTTTAACGCCTCCGGTATTCCGATATCGATCAATTCCACCTCACCGAGGTAGGGTTCAGCATGGGGGTTCGTCATCCCAGTTTTCGGCGTCACGAACGTCAACGTGAGGTCGGCGCGAAAGGTCGGGTCTGATGGCTCTCCCGTGTCGCCGTCGAGCCCCGATGGAATATCGATTGCCACTCGGGTTGCCCCTTCGACACCGTCGGTGCCTGGTTCGCGCGTCTCATTAGCTGCCCGAATCGCCTCCGCGAAAGGTGACCGCGGGGCACCTTTGGCGCCCGTTCCCAAAAGTGCGTCGATGATCATGCCGCGGTGAGATCTGATTTGGGACACGACCGCCTCGACATCGGCAGTTTCCATGGGAACACCATGACAAAGTGCATCTTCGTAGCTCTGTCTGGCGTCGCCGGACAACCGTTCCGGATCGACCAGAGAAATCACTGCAACGCCAAAGCCAGCCTTCTCTAGACATCTGGCGATGACGTACCCGTCGCCTCCGTTGTTACCCGCCCCGGCTAAGATCAGCGTCGGCGGGCCATTTTCGGAGAGTTCCTGCTGTACGCGATCGGCGCACGCTCGGCCCGCGTTTCGCATCAGTTCGATGCCGGGGATCGAGAACTGTTCGATCGCGATCCGGTCGACTTCTCTCGACTGCGCGACCGAAAAAACCGGCCAATTTCGCTCGGTCGCTTCGGCGACCGGTACAGATCTTTTCGACATCTTCCACCTCGATTTCTTTTGCAAAGTCGAGCACCCCTGTGGCTCATGGCTGCTCGTGCGATGTGTCAGCAATACACGCGCCCTTCGCGGCGGTACCGCGGATGATTCGCGATCTCGACGTGATCCTCGCGATGCCAGGAGGTCCAAATCCCGATTCCTGCCAACACCGCGTCGAGCGCATCGCCACCGGGATTATCCATGATCACTTTACGGCGATACGTTGACATCTCAACGACGCCAGACAAACCGGCGAGGATCTGACGCCGGTTTTTGCGTCGCAGTTCGTCGGGCGGTTTACCTCCCGGTTGTTTGTATTTTTGCCTCGGCAGGGACATTTGCCACAACGTCGACGAAGGGCAAGCTTCCATGACGATCCGGTTCACATCCTTCACCGTCACGTCCCCGCGATCGAGCCGATCGGCGTCAAACGGCAGCACCAGGGTATGTGCGTCGCCGGCAATCGCGCCCAAAACGTCCCGCATTCCGTGAAACGTTTGATAGATAATACGGTAGTGATAACAGTCGAACGGGGTACGGGTTTCGCGGTCGGTGAGACGACGGATATGCATCGAATCGGCCTGCTGCTGCGAAATTTGCACGAGGTACCGACCGTACGATTGTGCGTTCCCGTCATGGTCCGTGACATGTCGAATTTGGTCCGGCCAATCGCCGATCCCCAACTCGATCGGCAGCCCAAAAGGAAAATCCATACCCCACAACGTTTGCCTGCTGGCGAGAATACGTTCGGCGAGATATTTGCACACCGTCTCGCGTGCCGGATCACCAGCGGCACGGCCGAGCGGTTGCAGATCGACCAGTTGCAGTGGCCGGGTCGATGAGCCCTTGCGGCCGTTTTCGACGATTTTCAACTCGGCAATCCACGCGTTTTTACCTGCCAACGCGGCACCGCTAAAATCGACCCCCATGATGGTTTGAGGCCGAAAAGTCGAGATCAGTGCCCGCGTCGCGTTGACCAAGTTTTCTTCTCCAGTGACAATCGATTGTTTTCGGTGCATCCCCATTTACCTAGCTGAGATTTGATGAGTATTGCCGATTCGTCCGCTTCCGATAACACTCCCGCGACCGCACAGGTTCCCGACCCCAACGGCCGCTTCGGGGAGTTCGGCGGTCGCTTCGTGCCCGAAACCCTGACCCGGGCACTCGATCAACTTGCTCAAGAGTACGACGATGCCAAGAAGGACCCTGAATTCCAACGCGAACTCAGTGGCCTGCTGAAGACTTTCGTCGGCCGACCCAGCCCGCTGTATCATGCCAAACGGTTGTCCGAGAGCGTCGGCGGTGCCCAAATCTGGCTCAAACGCGAAGACCTCAACCACACCGGTGCTCACAAGATCAATAACACGATCGGTCAAGCGCTGCTCACGCTGCGGATGGGCAAAACCCGAGTCATCGCAGAAACCGGGGCGGGACAGCACGGCGTCGCCAGCGCCACCGCGTGTGCCCACTTTGGTTTGCCGTGCACCATCTACATGGGTGCCGAGGACATTCGCCGGCAAAAACCAAACGTCTTCAGCATGAAACTGCTCGGAGCCAACATCTCGGCCGTCGAGAGCGGTTCGCGGACCCTCCGAGATGCCGTCAACGAAGCGATGCGAGATTGGATGTCATCGGTCGAAGACACGCATTACATCATCGGCAGCGTGATCGGGCCGCACCCGTTCCCGATGATGGTTCGCGATTTCCAATCGGTGATCGGACGCGAAACCCGAGAGCAATGCCGAGACAGTTTTGAACGTCTTCCCGACTGCGTGGTCGCCTGTGTTGGTGGCGGATCCAACGCGGCAGGGATGTTCTATCCGTTTGTCGAAGACGAAGGCGTGCGAATGATCGGCGTCGAAGCCGGCGGTCGATCCAGCCAAGCCGGCGATCACGCATCGCCGCTTTCCTACGGCAGCCCCGGTGTGCTGCACGGCAGTTACAGCTACGTCATGCAAGACGATGACGGGCAAACCTGCGATGTGCATTCGATGAGCGCCGGTTTGGATTATCCCGGCGTCGGTCCTGAACACAGCTATTGGAAAGACACCCACCGGGTCGACTACATCGGATGTCGTGATGATGAAGCCATGAAAGCATTCGAACGTTTGGCGACGACCGAGGGAATTCTGTGTGCACTGGAAACGGCTCACGCCGTCGCCAAAGCGATCGAGGCCGCAGCGACGATGTCGGCGAAGGAACATCTCGTCATCTGCCTGTCCGGTCGTGGCGATAAAGACGCGATGGAAATCGCACGGCTGCGCGGCGAAGAGTGGTAGGCGACGCGATAATCACAGCCGAGCCTGACCGATCGTTCGCCTCACGTTCTGCGGATCCGGCATTCGTGTGAATCGCCGAGCAAGCAATCACGATAGCGTCGAAGAAAGGTGGACCCGCCAGGCTCCCTGGTTATTGATGCAACCGTCATCTCGTAGACTGGGATGAGAAACCTCTTTCCTTCAATTCCCAAACATCGTCATCCATGTCGAATCAAGATCGGACGCTCGATCACTACCAAGAACTCATGACCATCAACGCGACCTCGCATATTTTGCGTGCGGCGCGGCAGATCGGTTTGTTCGATCAGCTCGCTGAGGGGCAGAAGACACTCGAGATGCTTTCCGAAGGGCTCAAGATCCCGGAAGCGAAAATCTTGATGCTGATCCAATCGCTGACCGCGGTCGGGATCATCGAACGCTATCAAGAAGACTATGCCCTTTCGTCGACCGCACGTTTGCTGTGTCAGTACGATGCGGATCTCGGCGATTCCACATGGAACGGTCTCGTCGCGTCACTCCAAAGCGATCCGGACGCAACCGAAGGCGAAACAACTGAAACCGCCACACCGGAGAGTGCGATCACACCTGAACTGCAGACCCGGTTTGACGCGATCGCTGCGACACAGTGGGTGCATACCCCAGCCGCGATGCAGGTCTGTGAAATCCTCAACCTCGGTGCCCAAACAACCGAGGATGACGCGTCGACAACGCCAAGCGACAACAACGAGTCCGAATCGTCCGCAACCGAATCTGAACCCATCGAGTTGCTCGATTTCGGTTGTGGCTCGGCCGTCTGGAGCTGCGCGATGGCGTTTCGCGAACCTGCGATGCGGGTGACCGCGATCGACAACCAAGCCGCTTTGGTGGCCGCAACGGCAACCGCCTCGTCGATCGGACTGACTGATCGTTTCGAAACACGCGTCGGTGATGTTCCCGGCACCACGCTTCCCGAGGCTGCTTATGACATCGTGGTGATCGCCCAACGTTTGCACGCGTTTGGGCCGTCGCAGATCAAAGAAATTCTCGACACGGTGATAACCAGTTTGAAACCGGGCGGACGATTGATCGTCATCGATTCGTTCCGTGGTCCTCATCAACCGATGCTCGCCGAGTCGCTCGAGATGCTTCGCATGCAGGTGCAAACGAGCGAAGGCGAAGTCCCCGAACTCCCCGTAGCCGAACAGCGGATGAAAGACGCCGGATACGAAGACATCCAGTTCACGTTCATCGCGGCCAGCCGGATCGGATTGGGCATGATGATTGGAAACAAACCGTGAGTGACCCGTCGACTCACACGACCCGCCCAAAACATCTCGACGAGATTCCGAAATGTCTCGACGATGTTTGGCAGTGGTGGCGCGACCTCATGCCTGTTTCTCAACAATGGGCATACTTCGATCACTCCGCGGTCGCGCCTTTGAGCGATCCGGCTGCCCAAACGTTGCGGCGTTTTACCGACATGGCGTCGAAGAGCGGCGACGTGCACTGGCTCGACTGGTCGGCAAAGGTCGAAACGCTTCGCACCCTGACGGCGGAACTGATTTGTTGTGAACCCGAGGAAGTCGCGTTGGTTCCCAACACGACTGCCGGGATCAATTTCGTAGCCAACGGTTATCCATGGCAAGACGGCGACAACGTCGTGCTGCCCGAAGGGGAATTCCCTAGCAACCGGTTCCCGTGGCTCAATCTCGCCGACCGCGGAGTTGCGGTAAAAACCGTTCCCCGGCGAGACGGGCGCGTCGAGGTCGAGGACTTGATCGCAGCGGTCGATAAACACACCAAGATCATCGCGGTCAGTTGGGTCGGATACGCGAGCGGGTTCCGAATCGAACTGGACCGGTTGGTCCGCGAGGCACACGACCGCGGCGTTTTGGTTTTTCTCGACGCGATCCAAGGTCTCGGAATCTACCCACTCGATTTACGCAGTTGTGACGTCGATTTTCTGTCCGCCGATGGCCACAAATGGTTTCTGGGTCCCGAAGGTGCCGGTGTGGCCGTCATCCGACGTCGACACTTGAACACTCTCCGGTGCGAGAACGTCGGTTGGGCGAGCGTTCGCAACGCACACCTGTTTTCGGGTGCCACGTTTGACCTCCGAGACGACGCGGGACGATTCGAAACCGGTTCGGCGAACATGCCCGGACTGATGGCGTTCGCCTCCTCGTTGGAAATGTTCGTCGAGGTGGGTCGAATCCACGGCCCCAACGCAATCGGCGAACGTGTCCTCGAGCGAGCGAACCGGCTTCGCGAGATGATCAGCGAACGCGGCGGCAAACTTCTCTTCGATAACGAACCGTTGAGCAAACACGGCAGCGGGATCGTCACGTTTGAAGTCCCCGGTGAATCACCGGCGGAGTTTCGCTCGCGAGGACTCGAAAACGGCGTCGTGGTCAGTTGCCGAGGCGGGGGCGTACGAGCGAGCGTTCACGTCTACAATGACGACACCGACCTGAAAAAGTTGGCCGATCTGATTCCTCGTTGATACATTCCCGCACGGACCCGATCCATTGACTGATTCCACTCACGACGCGTCTTTGAGCGAAACGGCCGGACAATCAGACGGGCTTTCTCACCGTACCGCCGTCTACACGGGCTCGTTTGACCCGATCACATCAGGTCACCTGCACATCATCCAACGTGCGTCGAAAATGTTCGAATCGCTCACCGTTGGAATCGGAATCAACGCGGACAAGCGGCCGATGTTTGACATCAACGAACGCGTCGATCTGGTTTCGATGGTGACTCGCGATCTGCCCAACGTGAGCGTGAAAACGTTCGATACCCTCGCGGTGGATTTCGTCCGCTCACTCGGGGCGGGGGTCATGGTGCGAGGCATCCGCCCTCTGACCGACATCGCGGGGGAGTTCACCATGTTAATGGCCAACCGCCAACTCGATCCGGCGATCGAAACCGTCTTCTTAATGGCGGACGAACGATTCGCACACGTCAGCAGTTCTCTGCTGAAACAGATCGCCATGATTAGCGATGACGACGCGCATTTGGCCAAGTTCGTTCCTCGAGAAATCATCACCGCGATTCGTCAAAAGATGCGAGACGATGCGTAGAAAGCTTGGTTAAGAACAGTTGAGAACAACAGCCCAACCTGACTCGCAAAATAGTTATCACCTGAGAGCGTTTTAGACGCTCGCCAACACATCCAACCTCCAATCAACGGATTGCAAACATGAGCGCGACAGCAACGACGACCCTACCACTGCGAAGCGAAGTCCCGGTGGGAGACTGTTGGGATCTGTCCAGTCTGTACGAAACAGAAGCAGCCTGGCAGGCCGACTTCGACAAAGTCGCCGGCCAAGTCGATCGATTCGAAACCTACCAAGGACGCTTGGGCGAGAGCGTTGATACGCTGCTGGAGTTTCTCACGTTTGATCTCGAGATTGATCGCATCGCGGAACGCTTAGGAACGTACGCATTCTTGCGAACCACCGAGGATCAAGGGGACAGTGATCATCAAGCCCGCAAACTGCGTTTTCAAAACCTGGTCATGAAAGCGTCTCAGGCCGCGAGTTTCGTTCGGCCAGAACTGCTCGCGATTGACGCCGAGAAGATGGATAAGTTCTTGAGCGACCCGAAACTCGCTGATTTCAAACTGCAACTCGAACGCATCGTCCGCTACCGACCACACACATTGACCGATCGCGAAGAGCGGTTGCTCGCGATGCAAGGCGAGATGGCCGGCGCCGCGGGCAACGCGTTTCGCCAACTCAATGATGCGGATTTGAAGTTTGGTGAACTCGCAGATGAGAATGGTCGCAAGATCGAACTTTCGCACGCGACGTTCAGTCAGTTCCTGCAAAGCCCCAAACGAGAAGTCCGCAAGGCCGCGTTCGAACAATACTACGAGGTCTTCGACAATCACCGCAACACACTCGCCGCAACCCTCGCCGGCAGCATTCAACGAGACGTCTACTACGCCCGGGCTCGCAACTACGAAAACAGTCTCGAAGCGGCGTTATTCCCCGACAACATGCCGACTTCCGTCTACGACAATCTGATTTCAGCGGTCCGAGATTCCCTTCCGGCGGTGCATCACTATCTCGACGTTCGTCGTCGCAAGATGGGTCTGTCTGACCTTCATCACTATGACACCTACGTGCCCATTCTCTCGGACGTCAAGAAACGTCACACGTGGGACGAAGCCGTGAAGGTGATCCTCGAATCACTCGCGCCACTCGGCAGCGAATACGTTGGAACGCTCGAAGGAGGACTGCGTGGCCGATGGTCCGATCGTTATCCCAACCGCGGCAAACAAAGTGGTGCGTTCAGTTGCGGTTCGTTCGACGGCGACCCGTTCATCCTGATGAACTTCAAAGAAGAAGTTCTCAATGACGTCTTCACGCTCACGCACGAAGCCGGACACTCGATGCACAGTTGGTACTCGGCGTCCCATCAGCCGTTCCAGTACTACAACTACACAATTTTCGTCGCCGAGGTTGCGAGTACCTTCAATGAGCAATTGTTGACCGCGCACCTTCTCGAACAGGCCACCGACGATACCGAACGTGCCTACCTGATCAACAACGAACTCGATGGTCTGCGGGCTACCGTGGTTCGTCAGACGATGTTTGCCGAATTCGAAAAACGCACGCATGAAATGGCGGAGGCGGGAGAACCGTTGACCGTCGCTTCTTTGCGAGCCACCTACCGAGAATTGCTCGACGCTTACTTTGGTCCGGAATTCAAAGTCGACGAATCGTTAGAACTCGAGTGTTTCCGAATCCCTCACTTCTATCGTGCGTTCTATGTTTACAAGTACGCGACCGGTCTGAGCGCCGCGGTCGCACTGAGCCGACGCGTGCTCGGCGGTGGCGAAACCGAACTGAACGACTACATCAACTTCCTGCGTGGCGGATGCAGCCAAGACCCTCTCGATCTACTCAAGGGGGCCGGTGTCGACATGACCAAACCGGACGCGGTGAAGACAACCCTCGACCACTTCGCCGACCTTACCAAACAACTCGATGAGTTAATCTAAAATCGTGCCGTTTGGACTGTCTTCGAGCCGTTTAACCATTCGCCGTTAAACGGCTCGCCAATGCGGTCAGATCGTCACCTCGGAGAGCACCGGAAACGAGTTCAGGCATGCGTTCCGGTGTGCAACCGAAACAGGGAATGCCCAGGTCCGCGAGCTTCTTCGCGAGGCCGGCGTCATAGCTCGGGACACCCGAATCTGACAGCGCGAGCAAACACAATACTCTTACACCCGATCCGACCAACTCATCCATCCGGCGGACGAGTTGCGATTGGTTGCCGCCCTCGTAAAGATCGGTCAGTAGAATAAACAAGGTCTCGGCGGGCGACTCGATGAACCGTTCACAGTACGCGACCGATTTGTTGATGTCGGTCCCGCCTCCGAGTTGCACCCCAAACAACATGTCGACCGGATCATCTCCACATTGCTCCGACAGATCGACCACCTCGGTGTCAAAGGCTACGACGTGCGTCTTGAGTGCAGGAAGGCTCGCGAAAATCGAACCGACCACCGCACCATAAACCACCGAATCCGCCATCGAACCACTTTGGTCCATGTCGACAATTACCGTCCAACTTTGGCGTCGTTGAGCTCGAGAGAAAAAGTAAACACGTTCGGGTATCAGTTTCCCGAGTTGCGGGTTGTAGTTTTTCAGATTACGACCGATCGTCCATTTCCAATCGATCGAGTCCGCGTGCGGGATCGGTGAATGCTCTCCGCGATTCAGTGCTCCGGTCACCGCCTGCCGAATCTTATGTTCGAGTTCGAGTTTGATCCGATCGACCACCGATCGAACCACCATTCGAGCGGTTTCTTTGGTGCGTTCGGGAATCTGCCCACGCAATGACATCAGCGTTCCAACTAACTGCACGTTCGGTTGGACGTTCTTGAGCATTTCCGGTTCGAACAGCAGTTGAGTCAGACCTTTCCGCTCGATCGCATCGGACTGGATCACCGAAACAACGTCTTCGGTGAAGTAGGTGCGAACGTCGCCGAGCCATTTGGCGATCTTCGGCGATGAAGCCCCCAGCCCCGCGGACCGCTGGCCATCGGAATAGTCTTCTGTCTCGTCGTAGATCGCCGCGAGTGCTTCGTCCATCGCTATCTGATCCTCGGACAGATTAGGACAACCGCCACGACACGATCGTCCGAGTTCCTCCTCGGCAGATCGTCCCAGGATCAAACGCCAACGCCGGACCTGTTCGGGTAGTTCGTTAGAATTCGTCGAAGTCGAACTCATTGAGTTCCTCCAAAACGTCTTGTTCGTCTTCACTCAAATCCGTCTGCAATCGCTCGGTCGCTTCCTCATGACCGATCCCCCAGTAATCACCGAGGTTTTCTGCGATGGCTCGTTTCTCGGTGACGCTGAAACTGCCAAAGGCGCGTCTCAAAAACACAACGCTGCGTCGGAATTGCTCTTCATCGAGCATCGCAATGTACTCCGACAACTGCACCCACATTTCCTGCCGAGCCAACAACGCGTATCGGTTCCGCCCGGCAAGACCTTCGAACCACCCCGCACCCAAATCAGCCGGAATTCCGGGAGACAAACGGCGAGAAACCTCGCGTGACAACTCCGCGTTGTCCATCATCCCGCGTTCCAAGAGAATCGCGCACGCGTAGCCGGACAACACAGCGTTCAAATCATCACGACGGGCGAGTTCACCCAACCGATCGATCCACAATCCCTCGTCGACCCGGGCACTGAATTCAAACGCGATGTTGTTCAGTTGGTCCATCGCGGTCATCAATCCTTTCGCCGCTGCGGAATCGCAAACCGATGACCCAATCAGGCTCAGTACCGATTGAACGAACAACTCTTCCATCAGCGGATAGAGCGGATCCGCGTCAAAACGACGGACGTCGCCAAACCGTATCGTCAACGTCAACTCATACGCCGCCGCCGCGGTTTCGACGGTAGCGGACGTTTGCGTGGCGAGCGCCTGCAACTTTCCTCGTGCGGCCAACATTCCCGGCAACAACTCGCACCGACTCGCCGTTTTGATCAGCGATGCTGCCTCCGAAATGGTTGCCGCGTTGTCGACCTGTTGTTGCAGTTGGTAGGCCGACGCGATTTCGACGGTTTCACCCATCAAGACAGATTCGACGAGAGCGATCTCCGCTTCGGGTGACCATCGCAACTGCCAGGCTTCGGCCCAGGTTGCCGACGTCTGATCGGTCGCGATCGACGACGCAAACGGGACGTTCAACAATGCGAGACGATGCAAGAAAGTCGATCGGTTCAAATCCAAGAACGCAGACGCTTCCGTTTTGGCTCTACGGTTTTCGCGTAAATCGAGCGATATATCTTGTTTGACCGTTGTTCGATATTTCTCGAGTCTTAACGTTTTGAGTTTTTCGTTGAAGTCATCTTGAATCGACGTTTGACTGACCCCTTTCGGCAGGGTCCCGATTGCGGTACCGACCTCGACACGAGCCATCGGTTCGGCCAACACGCCCCGATCGCCTTGTCCAATGATCGCCACGGCAGCATCACGGAGATCTTCGAGTACCGGTGCGCTGCCTTGTTTCATATCGGACAACGTTCGGCTGAGTCGTACCGCATCGATTACCTCGGCAGTGCTGCGGTGAGTTCCCGATGCTCGCAACTCCCTCACCACGCGCGTCAGGTAGTCGGCGGCAAGACCATCGACTTCACCACGACGCCCGTGACCGCGCGGTTCCTGGTGTAGACAATCCCACAACAACTCGTAGTACGCAGGCGCATGATTTCCCGCACCGTATCCGGACTGTGACGACAGTTTGAAATACGAATAGGGCATCAAGGTGCGTTTGGCATTCACACAGGGTAGCCGTTCCAATTCCGCATCCGTCATCGACGGGTAATCATCACCGAGCGCGCCGGCATGAAATGCCCCCACCACGACAACCACCTTCTCTGCACAGTGCCCCTCGTTGAGCACTTCATCAATGCACCGACGCATGAATGATTCGCGGATCAATGTCTCAGCGAGATCTCGAGGATGGTCTTCCCTCAATTCGCGGAGTTGTTCCCCAAATGCGATCGCGGTGCGGCGATACTCGCCAGGTTCCGAAATATGTTCAAAACGCCGTTCCCAGTAAGCTTCGTAGTCCGACTCACCCGCCGCTTTGGCGATACGCTCATAGACACTTTCGTGAGGTTCGTCTGCCGGTTCAGCGACATTGTCTTCCTGCGTTTTCTCCGGCGCAGTAAGATGTTGTCGCTCCGGTTGGAGGGCGAGAAAAATACTCGACGGCAGATCGATCAACCGCACATCCACATCATGATCGTCCGCCCACCGGATCGCTTGATATTCAGGGCTGTAACGAGCGAGCGGATAGACGAGCGTTCGCACCGGCTGCGCATCCGTGTACGCGAGAATCGCTATCGGTGGCTGCGTTTCTTTGCGGACAATGTCTCCAATCAAGTCCGTTGCGTCATGGAGACCTTCGATGAGAACGATCGACGGCTGCACCTCATCGAGAAGGCTTCGCAGGTCGTAGGCCGCCATCGGAGATAGGTGGCGCACCCCAAAGACGTGCATGCCTGCGCGTGAAAGGTTAGCTCGTTGCGACGCTTGTTCGGCATGAGATGGTTGACGTTTAGCCATTGTGCTCTTCACACGCGGTGTAGAGCGGACGCCATGCCGAACCGCGTTTTTTGACGACGTTCTTGAGATACTCTGCCCAGACGAGTTTATCCTTCTCCTCATCTCGCACGATCGCGCCTTGCAGTCCTGCGGCGAGATCCTCGGCCGATACGCTCCCGTCGCCAAAGTTGCCTGCCAAAGCCATGCTGCCCGTTAGCAAAGAAATCGCCTCGGCCGTTGAAAGAACTCCCGACGGTGTTTTGACTTTGTTTTTGCCGTCGAGCGTTTGACCTTGGCGAAGCTCGCGGAAGATCGTAACGATTTGTTCGATCGAATCCTCGCTAGGTATCTCCGACTGCAAACTCAAATCGGCGGACAGCTCTTTGACACGATTGGTGACGATTTCGATTTCGGTCTCGATCTCGGCCGGCGTCGGCAAGACAACAATGTTAAATCGCCTCTTGAGTGCAGCCGACATGTCATTGACGCCGCGGTCGCGTGTATTCGCCGTTGCAATGACAGAGAAACCTTTCGCGGCTGGCAATTCGGTTGATAGTTCCGGAATGGAAAGACGTTTTTCGCTGAGCAGCGAGATCATCGCGTCTTGCACTTCGGACGCGCAGCGGGTGATTTCTTCGAAACGCGCGAGTGTGCCTTGTTCCATCGCGCGATAGATCGGACTTTTGATCAACGCGTCATTGCTCGGTCCGTTGGCGATCAGCATTGCATAGTTCCACGTGTACCGGATCTGTTCTTCCGTAGTACCCGCAGTGCCTTGAATGACCTTAGTGCTGTCGCCGTTGATTGCGGCGGCGAGGTGTTCGCTCAACCATGACTTCGCCGTTCCCGGCTCACCGATCAACAACAGGGCGCGATCGGTTACCAGGGTCGAGATCGCTATCTGAACCGCCCGATCGTTGCCAACATACTTTGGAAGAATGGTCCGCGTACCGACCTTTCCGCCGACAATGTAGGTCAGCACACTGCGTGGCGACATTCTCCAACCAGGCGGCTTTGGATCTTTGTCGGCGCGGATCAGAGCGTCGAGTTCTTCGGCAAAGGCTACCTCGGCGGGTTGCCTCAATATGCTCGCTGCGTTCGAACGACTTGGAGACTTCGAATTCGAACCGGTCGACTTCGAAGGAGCGGACTTTTTGGCCATGCGAGAAAGGCTCACCGAAGAAGGAGTGGAACGGCGTCGTCTTTTTTGCCGCCGCGAGACCGAGCCCTCACTATATCAGAGCCTCTCTCGATCAACCGTGTTCGGATCCGCTACCTGGGCCGCAACAACCAGATGCCTTCGCGCAAAAGTCTTTTGAGTTCTCCGGCGTCGATCGCCACCTCGAGGCTGCGTCGCGAGTCGAAGACGATCACCGATTGCCGCTGAACGTCTCTCACTCGCACGACCGCAGGCGGATCGATTCCCTGCATGAAGTAGAACTGACCACTTTCGATCTTTGGCCGCACGCGGGCTTTGCCGTCCGCACCGGCTTCCACTCTTAAACGGGGACCGTACTGGTATTTCTCCGCGAACCGTTCGAGCAGGTTCGGGTCCGGTGTTTCCTCACGTTGGGCCGTCGCGTTGTCGACATTCACCTGCCGTTCGGCAGAATCCGATTCGGGTTCGTTTGAGGCCGGTGCATCCGATCGCGGCGTGGAATCGTTCGTGTGTTGCGAGTCCGATTTGTCATCCTCATTGGAGACCGCATGATCGAGCGCGGTGATCAAATCGCGGAAGGTTTTGGTGACCGGGCCGGTCAGTTGTTGCATCTTGGCTTGGGCGTTTTTGACCTCGTTGAGCTTTTGAATCGAGAGATTGTTTTTGCCCTGTCGGGCCGACGTGACGATCGAACCGACGGTCGAATTCCACCGGCCGGCGATGCCGTTGAAGGTCATTTCCATTTGCCGAACCCGTTGCAACGAAGACTGCACTCGGCCCTGATTGAATTCCTTCTGCGCCTCGGCCATTTCTGAATGAAAGGAGTTAATCCCCTTCAATCCCTCAATGACGATCCCATTGGGCAGCCCTCGCACCGCACCTCCGGTCAGATTTGCGGTCCGCTGGATCGCCGTCGAAACGTTCGAGAACAAGATGGGGTCCACACGGATCATGGTTGTTTGATCACTCGAAGGAATCCCGGCAGTATGGCCGGTCAATGAACACAAAGCGGTACAAAGGATGACTCTGGCGGGTGCGTACTTATCGCCGTTTACCCATCTTAGTTTCTCGAACACCTGAGCGTTTGCAGATGTCGGTTGGCTGCGGGAGGGCAGTTTTGGCAATTTGGGAAATCCGCTGCGAGTTGCCTTCCCTTTCGAAAATTGCGGGTGGTGAGAATCATCCAATCTGCCCGACTTGTCTTGATTTGCGACCACGGTATACGCTATGCCCATTAGACATATGGGAGCATCCTGAGGATGGATTGCTTGACATGCGTCTATCAACGGATTGAATGCTTCACACGTGAAATACGCCACAACACTTCTTGCCGCTCTGGTTGCCAATTGGTTGCTATGGTCCGGGCATTTTGATAACCCGTTTCTACTCGGGGTGGGGGCGGTATCTTGTCTGTTGTGTCTGTGGATTTCATGGCGGATGCGAATTGTCGATGAGGAAGGTGCACCGGCGCATCTCGGTTTGCGACCATTCTTTTTCTATGCACCTTGGTTGGCGAAAGAGATCGTCACTTCAAATATCAACGTGGCGAGAATCATTTTGTCACGGGTGATGCCGCTGCGACGCAATCTGATATTGGTGCCGGCGAAACAACAAAGTGAAATCGGACGGGTCATTTTTGCCAATTCGATCACATTAACGCCGGGTACCGTTTCGGTGCGTTTGGAAGGCAAGGAAATCCTCGTCCACGGTTTATCACTGGATGAATCGGCCGAAGACATGTCGGGCGAGATGGGTGAACGTGTTTGCCGTCTCGAGCGATGTGAAGACGCGTCTGCCAACGAATGTGATGACGATTCGACGCAATCCACGCCTAAAAATCCTGGGCCGCCCAACACTCCAGGGCAGGGGGAGTCCTAATGTCGCCGGATCTACTGCCGAATGCATTGACCTCGGGCATCCTCATGGCGACGTCGTTCGCCGTGCTTTTGACGATGATTTTGGCCCTTGTGCGTGCCACGTTGGGACCGACTGTTTTCGACCGTGTTTTGGCACTAAACATGTTCGGCACCAAGACGGTATTGCTCATCTCGGTGGTCAGTTTCGTGACCGGCCGGAGCGACTTTCTCGATCTCGCTCTGCTGTACAGTTTGATGAACTTCATCGGCATCGTCGCTCTGCTGCGATTCACCCAATACAACAGTTTTAGCGACAGCGTCACGTCGTCGGGAGAATCGAATCAGCCATGATTGCACTGGAAATTGCGAGCTATTTCTTCTTGATCGGCGGAGCCGTCTTTTCGGTAATCGGTGGCATCGGGCTGGTCCGTTTGCCCGAGTTTTTCTCGCGGATGCACGGCGGGGGGATTACCGACACGATGGGCGCCGGGTTGGTCATCATCGGATTGATTCTGTTGGCGGGGCCCACCCTGACCGCATTCAAACTGTTTGTCATCCTGTTCTTTCTGACGATCACGAGTCCGAGTTCGTGCCACGCGTTGGCGAAATCCGCGATCTTGAACGGACTCAAACCCCAGCTCGATATCGAATCGGATATTGAACTACCGAACCTCGGCGGGAGGAAACCGGAATGAACTTCGTAGTCTTTGCGATTCTCGCGCTGCTCGCCATCACGGCGGTGGCGATCGCCAAGCTGAGGGAATTGTGGGCGGTGATCATGTTCACCGGCATCTACAGTTTTCTGAGCGCGAGCTGGATGATCATTCTCGATGCCCCCGATGTCGCCTTCACCGAGGCTGCGGTGGGTGCGGGAATTTCGACCGTGTTGATGCTCAGCACGATGGCGTTGACCGGTAAGGCGGAAGAGATTCCCCGGAAGAAATCGCTTGTCCCCTTATTCGTGGTACTCGTGACCGGGGCGACGTTGGTCTACGGGACGTTGGATATGCCGCATTTCGGATCGCCTGACGCTCCGGTGCAGGTTTACCCGGATCCGTCCTTTGTGGAGCGGTCCGAAGCCGATATGCACGGTCTCCCGAACGTGGTGACTGCGCTTTTGGCGAGTTATCGTGGCTACGATACACTCGGCGAAACGACGGTGGTTTTGACCGCTGGCATCGCGGTTCTGCTGATCCTGCGTCGTAACGACGAAAAAGACGAACCAACTCGATTGGCGGGGAACAAAACACCATGAGTGCGTTCCCGATCATCCGGATCATCACCAAGTTGCTGATCCCCTACATCCTGCTGTTCGCGTTCTACGTTCAATTTCACGGTGACTACGGACCCGGTGGTGGGTTTCAAGCCGGCGTGATCTTTGCGTCCGCATTGATTCTATACGGTTTGGTGTTCGGCCTCGAAGCGATTCACAGGGTCGCACCTCCGATCGTGATTGAAAAATGCATGGCATTGGGTGTCCTGGTTTACGCCGGGACCGGTGTCCTAACGATGGCACTCGGCGGGAAGTTTCTCGACTACAACGTGCTCGAACATCATGTCCTGCCGCAGTGGCATATTCCGAGCGGCCAACACCTAGGAATCTTCCTCGTTGAGATGGGGGTCGGTATCACCGTGACCGCGGTGATGACGATGATCTTCTACGCGTTCGCGGGAAGGAAACAAACTCAATGACGTTTGAATCGATCGCCGGACTGTACAACTACTGGGTCGTGATCTTCTTGATGATGACCGGGTTCTACATCGTCCTGGCTCGGAAGAACCTGATCAAATCCGTCATCGGATTGAATATCTTTCAAACATCCGTGTTCCTTTTGTACATCACGATGGGCAAAGTCGAGCATGGAACCGCACCAATCGTTCCCCCTGCGATTGCGGAGGCTCAGTCCCACGCATCGCATGGCGCGGGCGAGCACGCACACGCCGCGATCGAACATGCGGATGAAGCTCATGAGGTGGCCCACGAAGTCGCTCATGAGGTGGCGTCGACTGTCGCAGATCATGGTGGCGAGTTGGCACACACATCAACAGAAATCATCTACTCCAACCCGCTGCCGAGTGTGTTGATGCTGACCGCGATCGTGGTCGGTATCGCGACGACAGCACTCGCGTTGGCGCTGGTCGTCCGAATCCGTGAAGACTACGGAACGGTGGACGAAGAACTCATCTTAGAACTGGATCGTGGCGAATGAGGCAGTCTGTTTTGGAAGGGATCCAATGATCGACGCGATCTTCGCCCACTTACCGATCCTATTGATCGTGTTGCCGTTGATGGCCGCACCATGCTGCGTGCTCGTCGGCAACGGACGGGCCGCCTATCTACTCGCCCTGGTGGTTTCCTTCGCCGCGTTCGCATGCAGTGTCGCGATGCTCGGCGAAACGCTGCAGCACCATGTCGTTCGATACGAACTCGGTAATTGGAGTCCGCCGTACGGGATCGAATACCGAGTCGATATCTTCTCGGGCTTCGTGATGGCGTTCGTTTCGGGAATCGGTGCGATCGTGCTGGTTTATGCTCCGCTGAGCGTTCGAGATGAAATCCCCGCGTCGAAACACTACCTGTTCTACGCGACGTATCTGCTCTGCATGACGGGCCTACTCGGCATGTGCGTGACGGGTGACTTGTTCAACGTGTTCGTGTTTCTGGAGATCTCATCGCTGTCGTCGTACGCGTTGATCAGTCTCGGGCGGACCCGTCGAGCACCGCTCGCCGCGTTTCAGTATTTGATTCTCGGCAGTATCGGGGCGACGTTCATCCTGATCGGTATTGGGCTGCTGTATCAGATGACCGGTACGCTCAACATGGCCGACATCGCCGCTCGCGTTCCGCACGAACACGGGCCTCGAACGGTTTTGGTCGCGTTTGCGTTTTTGACTGTCGGACTGTGTGTGAAGATGGCGGTCTTCCCGCTGCACACATGGCTGCCCAACGCGTACACCTACGCACCATCGGTTGTGACCTGTTTCATCGCAGCGACGGCTACCAAAGTTTCCGTCTATGCATTTGTGCGATTGATTTTTGGAATCATCACACCGGGATTCGCGTTTGACGTCTTGCCCCTCGATACCGAACTGATGTTGTTCTCGTTGGTGGGGATTTTCATCGCATCGATCGCGGCGATCTATCAAAACAACGTGAAACGGCTGCTCGCGTATTCGAGCGTTGCCCAGATCGGTTACATGTTGTTGGGCATTTCGATGGCGACACCGACGGGCCTGTCTGCGGGAATCGTCCACATGTTCAATCACGCCTTGATCAAGGGTGGGCTGTTCATGGTCGCCGGGTGTTTCGCTCTGCGTCTCGGCAGTGTGCAACTGTCTGATTGGAAGGGTGCCGGACGAACGATGCCGTTGACCGCGATCGCGTGGGCGATCGGAGGACTGGCGCTCATTGGAGTGCCTATGACGGCTGGTTTCATTAGCAAATGGCTGCTGCTGACGAGTGCGTTTGAAACCGGGCGATGGCCGATCGCTGTATTGATGTTGGTCAGTTCATTGCTCGCGGTCGTGTACGTCTGGAAGGTTGTCGAGACACTCTTCTTTAGTGAACCGAGTGAGGCCGCCGCGGGTGCAACGGAAGCACCGCTGAGAATGCTGATACCGACGTATCTGTTGATCGGGGCGACGTTGCTGTTTGGCGTCTGGACGCCATATTCGGCAGGAATCGCCCGACAAGCCGCAATCGTGCTCTTGGGAGGAACCCCATAAGATGTCTCCCGATCACTTGATATGGATTTCGCTCGCATTACCGCTTTTGGCGGTTGGGCTGATCGTTCTCTTTGGGAAATCACCGGACCTTCGTGACGGCGCATCCGGTACGGTTGCCGGGTTGTTGTTGATCGTCGTCGCGTCGTTATCGATCGGTGTGTTCTCGGGCAAGAGACCTGAATGGCATCTCGGCGAGATGTTGCCGGGATTCGAGATCGCGTTTCGTGTCGAACCACTCGGAATGCTTTTTGCGCTGGTTGCGTCCGGGTTATGGATTCTGACGACCGCGTACGCCGTCGGATACATGCGAGGCCATCACGAAAGACACCAAACACGCTTTTTCGCGTGTTTCGCGATCGCGATCTTTGCGGCGCTTTCGGCTGCGTTTTCGGCAAACCTGTTCACACTGTTTGTCGCATACGAAGTCATGACGATTTCCACGTATCCGTTAGTGACGCATCACGGAACGGACGAGGCCAAACGCGGAGGCAGAATCTACCTTGGCATTCTGCTTTCGACGTCCATCGCGTTCTTCATGTTGGCAATCGTTTGGACGTGGTCACTCGCCGGCACGTTGGATTTCCAACTCGGAGGAATCTTATCGACCGCAGTGGCCGAGAACCGTATCTCGCAGACGGGACTAGGCGTTTTGATCGGTTTGTTCACGTTCGGTATCGGGAAGGCTGCCTTGATGCCGTTTCACCGATGGCTGCCGGCGGCCATGGTTGCCCCCACCCCGGTCAGTGCTTTGTTGCACGCGGTCGCGGTCGTGAAAGTCGGCGTCTTTTCGGTGATGAAGGTGTGCGTTTATATCTTCGGATTGGAGTTGCTGCGAGAAACCGGCGTGAGTTTGTACCTCGCGTACGTGGCAGGATTCACATTGGTAGTTGCCTCGTTGGTCGCGATGACCAAAGACAACCTGAAGGCACGATTGGCGTACTCGACGATCGGACAATTGGCCTACATCACATTGGGAGCAATGCTGGCGACACCCAACAGTGTGATCGGTGGCGGCATGCACATCGCCATGCACGCGGTCGGTAAAATCACATTGTTCTTCTGTGCGGGAGCCATCTACGTGGCCGCTCACAAGAAGAACATCAGCGATATGGAAGGACTCGGACGCAAGATGCCGTTCACCTTCGCGGCGTTTCTGATCGCCTCGGTGAGCATCATCGGACTGCCGCCCGGCGGTGGTGCATGGAGCAAGTGGTTCCTGGCACTCGGAACCGTTGAAACGCATCAGTACCTGCTCACGGCTTCGTTGATGGTTAGTTCACTGCTAAACATCGCGTACCTCGTCCCAATTCCGATGCGAGCGTTCATGAAGTCATCCAAATCGGAGGACGAGTCGGAATCCGAGACCGGCAATTGGTTTTCGAACATGCAGGAAGCCCCGGCGATGTGCGTCGTACCGTTGTGCGTGACGGCAATCGGCAGTGTCGTGCTGTTCTTTGCCGCCCAATGGATTTACCAGGCTTTGTTGCCCATCACGGCAATGCCCTCTTAGTGTGCCGCGAGGACGAACATGAATCACTCAAAAGAACCATCCGATCCGAGCTGGTTTGAACGACCGCAGAACATTCGGTTAATGATCATCGCGCTCGTTGTCGTCTGCGCGGCCTTAGCACTCGCCGATTTGTTCTACACCAACCCACACCCGCACTTTGATATCGAAACTAGCTTTGCGTTTCAGGCGTGGTTCGGTTTTGTCACTTTCGTTGTCATCGTTTTTTTGGGTCGCTTGCTACGCCTGATCGTTTCACGTCCAGAGGATTACTACCATGACGGCGATCGCTAGTTTGCCTCCCGGATTGATCATGATGGTGGGAGCCCTGTTCCTGCCATTGCTGGCCCGACGTGTTCAACCGTGGGTGGTCCTCGGTCTTTCCGCGTTGAGCCTACTGTTGTTTCTGCTCACGCCCGCAGGTGACTACGGTGCGGTGGAGTTGTTCGGCGCCGAATTGTCGGTGGTTCGCATCGACTCGTTATCGCGTCCGTTCGGAATCGTCTTCCATATCGCAGCCATTGTTTCGGCGATCTACGCTCTGCATGTTCGCGACACACGCCAGCATGTTTCTGGTGTTTTCTACGCTGGTGCGGCGATCGGTGCGGCGTGCGCGGGTGATTTGGTGACGTTGTTTGTGTTTTGGGAGCTGACCGCGATCTCGAGCGTGTTCCTGGTTTGGGCGAGCGACAATGAAAGTTCGTATCGTGCCGGGATGAGGTATCTGATCATCCAAGTAACATCGGGCGTCTTGCTGCTGTCCGGAGCGATCGTCCAGTACGTCGAAACCGGTTCGCTCGCGTTTGACTCTTTTGTGGGTCTGGAAGGCAGCGAGGGAGGACTGACGACGGCAGGACAACTCGTGTTGGTCGCCTTTGGGATCAAGTGTGCGTTTCCGCTGCTGCACAATTGGTTGCAGGATTCCTATCCGAAGGCAACCGTCACCGGAACCGTGTTCCTCAGTGCGTTCACAACCAAACTCGCTGTGTATTCGTTGTGTCGTGGATTCGCCGGTTTTGAACCGTTGATTTGGGTCGGATGCACGATGACGCTGTTCCCGATCATTTTCGCGGTGATCGAAAATGATCTGCGACGCGTTCTGGCCTACAGTCTTAACAACCAACTCGGGTTCATGGTCGTTGGAATTGGCATCGGAACCGAATTAGCGATCAACGGGACGGTTGCCCACGCGTTCTGTCACATCATTTACAAATCGCTGCTGTTCATGTCGATGGGCGCCGTGCTGTATCGCGTTGGAACCACCAAGGCGACGGAACTCGGCGGATTGCATAAATCGATGCCGTGGACAACTACCTTTTGTCTCATCGGTGCCGGAGCGATCTCGGGTTTTCCACTGCTCAGCGGTTTCGTCAGCAAATCGATGATCATTTCGGCAGCAGCGGAGCACCACTTGTTCGGCGTTTGGATCGTGTTGTTGATCGCGTCGGCCGGGGTGATGGAGCACTCGGGCATCAAAATTCCGTTCTTCGCTTTCTTCGCACACGACAGCGGCAAACGACCCAAGGAAGCCCCATGGAACATGCTGCTCGCGATGGGAATCGCGGCGGCAGGCTGCATCACGTTGGGGATCGCCTATCCGCTGCTCTACGCCTTGTTGCCCTTTGAATCGGACTATCACCCCTACACGGTGACACACGTTGTTACGCAGTTGCAACTGCTGATGTACGCGTGCTTGGCGTTTGTCGTTTTGATCAAGCTCGGTTTGTACCCCGAAGAGAAACGAGCCACCGTACTCGACACCGATTGGTTCTATCGCGTGGCGGCTCCGAAAGTCATCTCAGCGATGCGTTCGGGATATGAAGCCGTCGACAGTGGACTGCGAGCGGTCTTCCTTCGCGGGATGGGTGCTGCACTGAACACCGTTCGCGAAGGTTTCAACGAAACCGGGTTGCTCGGCCGGACTTGGTCGACAAACACCATGACGTTCTGGGCCTCGGTACTGCTCGCCGCATCGCTGTTGGTTTACTACCTGTAGTCGTCTCAACAACAACTAGGCACGTCTAGCGGACCGCTGCGTGCTACGGTCGACAGAAACAGGAACGTCATGCAGCGACATACGATTGGGTGCATTCGAAACACAGCAGCATGTTCACAAACAGAGGCTGCGTTGCGTTTCCTTCTGAAGCAACCTCGTGCTTAAAACTCTCCGCTGAGCACTTCCTTGGCTGCGCGAGTTCCTAACTCGCCCCACAGTCCGAAGGGACTTCCGGAACCGGGAGGGAGGTAGTTGTGCACTGTCACCTGAGCGGAATTGGAGTTTCCGGCATCGATGGAATCCGTAATGAACTTGACCGCCCCATCTCCCATCAACACATGCGCGCCACCTTGGTGACGACTACTGGTCGAAACGACGGCCTCTTCATGCTGGTTCCCATGGATACACAACTCTGTGTTCGGACCGAGAATCGTGTGGAAACCCGTGTAAAGTACAATTCCGCACATCCACTTATTCCCGCGAACTTCTTCGGCATTGGCAAATAAATTCCCAACGCCCGTTGCCGAAGGATTCCAAAATTGCGGTCGTTCAGGATCGATCGCACCGCGGCAACGCAGTGCCCCGCCCGTATTCCACTGACTCGCCGTCCGCGAGCCGCGCGACCAGATATGAGAACGAATGTCGTTGTCGCCTAAATCACTGATGATCTCGCCGCACATGATTGTGTTCGCCAAACCATCAAGGATATCGCGAAAGCGTGTCGACTTGCGATAAACAAACGCACCCCGTGCAGCAGCACGCGAATAGGAGGACCGCTTATCATTCGTGTTGCCATTGGAATCTTCGTACGCGTCGTTCTCTCGTGAACACGAGTGGGTGGCGTCGCCCATGCAGGCTGCATAGTTCGACCGACCGAGGCTCGGCAGACCACGCCCCGGATCGCTCGGACATCGGTAAGAGGATATATCGGTCATCCAAGGCACGTAGGGATTCGCATCCATGTTCGCTACCGAACAACTCGGCAACGGACCCATCGCCTGATAAACCGCTCCGCCCGTGGTCACGTAGGGATTGCTGATCTGCTCCCAAAGTGCCTGCTGTTCGATAAATGGAGTGATCCCAACGAGAAAAGAAAGCCGGTTGTAGCTATTGCCACCAGGGCTGGCGACAGTTCCTGGAGTAGCGTATTTGAACCCGCCACCTCCTGTTGCCGAACCTGTCCCTGTCCCTTGTTCGGGCATTTGATCGTAGGCCGCGTGGTAGTTATGAATGGCCAATCCGATTTGTTTGAAATTGTTGCTGCAGCTCATCCGGCGGGCTGCTTCTCGCGCGGCTTGAACCGCTGGCAAGAGTAGACCAACCAACACACCGATGATCGCAATCACGACCAAAAGTTCAACGAGTGTGAAGCCTGTACGGCTTCGTTGCGTATGACGCATAACGAATACTCCAAAACGATAAAAAGAGAAACTGAAGAGACGTCTGCGATCTCCCTAGACTTAGGTATTCACTCCTCCGCAATTTCGGTCTGTGCAGTCGGATCCAACGAAAGGTCACCATTTTCTTCGGTGTATGCTTTCATTTCCTCTTCGGTCGCAACGACTCCGTTTGTGCTACCGCAACCGACAATGCCGATGCAAAGGAGAAACAACATAGAAGCGAGTTGCAATCGTTGAACCATGACAGAAACCGTCTCTTGAGGGTGAGGTTTGGAAGACCTAAAGCGGCGATGTATCGCACACGAGTACCCGCATGGTATCGAACGCACCGTCGACTTTCTAATAAATACAGCCCTTGTTTTGCGGCAATCACTCAGCATCGACACGCCGAGACGCCACGCATTTCCTGATGATTTCACCGACAGTTCCTGCAGTTTGAAAACATCAAACCAGTAGAAATTACAGAAACAAACGCCAGCAAAACCTTTGAAAACTCAACCGATGAAAGTTATCGTTCGCTTGGGATCGAACGCTCATCTTCTTTAAGATCTCGACGGACGACCTACCTTGGGTTTTCGCTGCTCGAGGTATTCGCTGCGGTATTGCGAAGGGGACATATTCACTTTTTCGAGGAACGTGACTCGCATCCGCTCGTCACTTGGAAAACCCGCGAGAAACGCGACCGCTTTGACACCCAAGTCCGTTTCGACCAGCAGTCGCTTAGCCCGACTGAGTCGGCACGCGGTGATTTCGGTGAGAACACTGTGTCCGATTTCGTTGCGAAAACGGCGTTCGAGGACACGCCGACTGACGGACAATCGGTCGGCAAACCGTTGAACCGTAAACGCTTGGTGGCTGTGTGTCCAAATCAAATCGAGAGCCCTCGCGACCAGCGGGTCACGTACCTCTTTGTTATAGATGCAGGTGTGTCCCCCAGGAACTTCCCCTATGTCAGACGTATTCTCAATAACGCTACCGATCAAAGCCATTGCTTGGAAAGAAAGCAGAATCGAATTTTGGTTTGAATGGTCCGATACGCTTTTCAAGATTCGGTCAAAAGCCTTCGATAGCGACGAGGGTCGCTTTGCTTTTCGAACCGCCATCTCCGGGAAAATTAATCCCAGTTCGAGCAATCGGTGCGTCATCGTCCCATGGAACGAAATCCAGCGTTCCGTCCAACCCACATCGAAATCCGGGCGATAGCGATGCCAAACCCCGGGAAACAAGGTGATGATCGAACCCGGCGCGATCGGCAGCGTCCCGGTCGGTTCCGACTCAAAAACACCGCTGCCTTTCGTGATCAAAATCATTTGAAATTCGGGCAATACACGGCCGCGAGCCCATCGGAAACTGTATAGCCCCGGATGGCCTTTGGGCGGGTAGGTTTCACCCGCGGGCGCCCGTCCGCTGCCCAAACCGGTCAGATAGACACCCCACGACATCGCTATGTCATCGACGGGGAGATAGTGGTAGTAGCCTTCGTATTGGTTCAATGTCGTATCCCTCATCGAATCGCTTTGCGACCTTTGTTCACCTACCCAGCAAGTGAGAATGTCGCCAATACCATACTCTGTTGCCAAACCGTGTGCCGCATAACAAGGGGTGTTTTCAGTTATCTACACGATATGAGAACGTTATACTGGTTGCTCGAAACAATCATTACGGCCCTCAATGAAGACAATGCTCAATGCTAACCGGTCCCCTGCTAGGAGTCTTGCTGCACGCCATCGGCGGATTCGCGGCGGGCAGTTTTTATGCACCGCTGCGGAAGGTGGATCGCTGGGCGTGGGAGTCATTTTGGTTGGTGATGGGAATCGCCGCTTGGCTGATCGCTCCATGGGCGGTGGCTTGGATCACCACACCCGATTTGATTCCCGTGTTGCAATCGGCTCCGCTGAGCGTCATCGCGTGGTGCGTCTGCTACGGGATGTTTTGGGGAGTGGGGAATCTGACATTCGGACTTTCCGTTCGCTATCTAGGTATGGCACTTGGCTACGCCGCGGCGCTCGGGTTCTGCATGCTATTCGGCACGCTGATGCCTCCCATTTTTGAAGGTCAATTCGGAGAGATCTTGAGATCCCGAAGCGGTGCCGTGATCTTGCTAGGCATCACATTCTGCTTGATCGGGATCGGAATCTGCGGATGGGCGGGCATGAGAAAAGAAGCCGAATGCAGCGAGCTCGAGTCCGAAGAAACAGTCTCTGAGTTCTCGATCAGCAAAGGGTTCTTGCTGGCAGCGGTCGCGGGAATTTTGAGTGCATGCTTTGCTTTCGGATTGTCGGCCGGCAAACCGATTGCTGAACTCTCAATCGAAGCCGGCACAGAACCGCTGTATTCCAACAACGCCGTTTTGGTCGTGATCTTGGTCGGTGGTTTGACCAGCAACTTGTTGTGGTGTTTGGCTCTGAACCGCCGCAACGGCACCTTTGGTGACTACGCGGGAAAAGGGGGGCAACCTCTGTTTCGCAACTATGCCCTGTCGTCCATGGCCGGGCTGGTTTGGTACGGGCAGTTCTTCTTCTACGGAATGGGGACAACCAAAATGGGTGAGCAATACGAGTTCTCGAGTTGGTCGATTCACATGGCTTTCATCATCGTGTTCAGCAACCTCTGGGGCATCGTCTTCGATGAATGGCGCGGCACAAGCCGCAAGACAAAAGCGACCGTGTGGGTAGGGCTGCTGACGTTAATCGGTTCCACCATCGTGATCGGCTATGGCAACTATTTGTCGGATTGATCCACGAACCTTTGACGCAAGAACATAATGATTCCTTTTTATCCTTTTCTCGCCAACTCGATCACCAAATGACTGATCAACTTTGCACAAATCGTTGTGGGCACGGCAGCATGCAGATGATTGCTGTCATGGCACTCATCCTTTTCAGCTCTTTCGCCAGCGCGGACGATTCGCTGGCGAAACGATTTCAATCGCCGCCGCAGGATTCTGGCATCCGTGCCTTTTGGTGGTGGCTGAACGGAAACGTGACCAAAGCGTCGATCACTCATGAATTGGAAGAGATGAAGGACAAGGGCTTCAGCGGTGCCTTGATCTTCGACGCCGACGGCAGCAATCAACGGGGGAACCAAAGGGTTCCGGCCGGTCCAACCTTTGGCAGCCCAGCTTGGACGGATTTGTTTGTGCACGCTTGCAAGGAAGCCGATCGCTTGGGTTTGGAACTCAGTCTCAATATCCAAAGCGGTTGGAATCTGGGCGGCCCAAAAGTAACTGCCGCCGAAGCAACACAAACGCTCGTGTGGTCGAAAACGGAAGTGACCGGTGGCACTCCAATTGTCCGAAAACTACCCCAGCCAAAAGCACGTGAGTTCTACCGGGATGTCGCGGTCATCGCTGTTCCGGCACCTACAGTCGCAAGTGTTGCTGGCCGCAAGTTGTCATTTGAAATCGAGGCGAGTTCTACCCAGGGCGGTCGCGATGCTAGCCTCGCGATGGATGCGAAGCAGGACACGTTCTGGGTGTCCAGAAAAGGGCCGACGCGGAAGACGCCGCAGTGGTTACTGATCAAACTCTCCGATGCTGTTGAAATTGACGAAGTGGCATTGCGAGGCCGATCGCAATATGGACCGCGTGAATGCGAGATTCAAGTTTCGCTCAACGGTCAAACGTTTCGAACCGTGCGACAAATCACGATCCCAAACGGCGAGAAAGTCACTGCGACTTTCCCAATTCAGCCTGCTGCGTTCGTTCGCTTGCTTTTCACCGATGCGTATGACACGGCCCCGGTCGACGGCATTCCACGCAACGTCCAAGTCTCTGAAATCGAACTTCCTCAACTCGAGTTGCCCGCCTCGCCGTCGCATCAACCGATCAAACATCTGTTGTTGAAAAGCTCCACACGTGAGTTGGGGATGTCGGCCCCGGATTGCCGTTTCTTGTTGGATACTGAACCAGCAGTACCGGGCGAACACGTTGTGCCTTTCGATGGAATCGTGAATCTCACGGAGCAAACCGATGCCGACGGGACGCTGCGTTGGGATGCTCCGCAGGGCCGTTGGATAGTACTGCGGATTGGCCACACAAATGTCAACGCGCACGTTTCGACACACAGTGCGGGTTGGAAAGGCCGCGTCCTTGACTACATGAATCCCGATTCGCTCGACGCGTATTGGAACCGAAACATCACGCCGCTGATGAATGCGATCGGTCCGCTGGCGGGCACCACGCTGAAGTATGTCCATACCGATAGTTGGGAAGGCGGTGGTATGAATTGGACCCCGGGATTCGGCGAAACGTTTCAGGTCAACCGAGGATACGATCCGATTCCTTGGTTGGCTGTGTTGGCAGGGTATGTCGTTGAAAGCCGAGAGGATTCCAACGCGTTCCTAGCGGACTTTCGCAAGACGATTGGCGACCGAATTGCCGACCACTATGGTCACCTCGCAACGATCGCAGGTCGATATGGAATGGGCACCCATCCGGAATGCTCGGGACCGCATGCCGGGCCGCTCGATGGCCTGAAGAACTACGGACGCAGCGAATTGATGATGAGCGAGTTTTGGTCGCCATCGCCGCATCGCCCCAATCCGCCGGATCGATTTTTTGTCAAACAAGCTGCCTCGGCCGCGCACACCTATGGCAAGAGACTCGTCGGTGCCGAAGGTTTCACCACGATCGGCCCGCACTGGAACGATGTGCCCTGGTCATCGATGAAGCCGAGCTTTGATCACGAGTATTGCGCGGGCCTCAACCTCCTGTTCAACCACACCTTCACCGCCTCACCGAAAGAGATGGGGGTTCCCGGCCAAGAGTACTTTGCCGGAACCCACTTCAATCCGCAGATCACGTGGTGGGATGAATCGACATCGTTGATCGACTACTTCCGTCGCTGCCAGTACATCGCCCAACGGGGGCAGTTTGTTGCCGATGTTCTCTACTATTATGGCGATCACATTCCAAACATCGCGACACTCAAGGAAGCAGACCCCGCCGGAGCGTTGCCGAACTTCGACTACGACGTGCTCAGCGAGGAACTCTTGCTCGATAGCCTGACCTTCGGACAAGGTCGCTTTGAATTGCCATCGGGCATGAAATACCGTGTCCTCGTATTGCCCGATCACAAGATCCTGTCACTTGGCGCCCTGAAGAAAATCGACTCCCTCGTTCGTCGTGGCGGAACGGTACTCGGATCCAAACCGACCCATGCCGTTAGCCTGGAAGGTGGTGCGGAAGGACGAAGGCAGTTCCAAATACTCGCCGATGGATTGTGGGGAACATCCGACAAACCGGTCGAGAAGACTGGACTTCGCAGCTCAGGAAACGGACTTGTCGCGTGGGGGATGTCGGCTCGTGAACTTCTGCATTCCCTGGAAGTCACTTCGGACGTCCACATCGACGGATCCAATCAGACAGAAGACATCCAATGGATTCACTATCGACTCGGCGATGACGATGTCTATTTCCTTTGCGAGACAAAGGGCCAGCCAACAAGTCTGAAGGCAAGTTTTCGCGTTACCGGACGCCTTCCTGAGCTATGGGATGCCGTGGACGGTTCCATCCGCCAGGCACAGACGTTTTCCGTCAACGATCACAGTATGGAGGTTCCGCTGGCATTGGACCCCTTTGGCAGTCTGTTCGTCGTCTTCCGTCAGTCTTCCCACCGTCAGTCCTCTGGGCAAAATTCGAGAAACGACGGCCCTAATTTTCCATCATGGACAGTCAAGGAAACCATCCAAGGACCATGGCAAGTCAAGTTTGACTCTCGGTGGGGCGGACCCGACGAACCGGTTCGTTTCGAGACGTTGTCGGACTGGACACAAAGTGAAGTCCCAGGCATCAAGCATTACTCCGGCAAAGCAGTCTACGAGACGGCATTCTCAATTGATGACAATTACCGGGGGCAATCAATCTCGTTGCAACTGGGTGACGTGAAAGACGTCGGTATCGCACGCGTGTCGCTCAACGGAAAGGATCTGGGCGTGGTATGGCGGCCGCCTTTCCGTGTGAACGTAAACGATGCCCTTAAGGTAGGCGAAAACTCACTCACAGTGACCGTTGTCAATTCGTGGAGGAACCGCCTGATTGGCGACCGGGATCTTCCCGAAAACAAACGTTTGACTCGCACCAACATCACTGTCACCGACCAATGGGCACTCGAACCTTCCGGCTTGCTCGGTCCGGTCGAAATATGTGTCGACGACGCGAATTAATGCGTTCTTGAATTCGCGAATGAATGCCGCACTAAGCAATTCTTCGATGCAACGTATCGGTGAACGGATCCAGTGTTCCACAAAACTGCTTTCCGTAAGCCGACTACACGAAACGATTTTTAACTGTGTTATGGAATACAACGATGTCTCTGTTTGATCCTATCAAACCGATCAAAACCCCACGCGTCGGTCTCTATTCGGTCGGTCACGAACACTACTGGAACCAGTTTGATGGTTTGCTCGATCGATTGCTCGGATACAACCGCTTCATCGCACAGCAGATCGGAACTCACGGAGATGTCTGCAATGCCGGGATGATCGACAGTGAATCGGGAGCCCGCGTGGCTGCAGAGAAGTTCAACGCCGCCAACGTTGACATTATTTTTTGCCACGCTGCGACCTATGCGATGAGTGCCTCGCACATCAGCATTGCGCGTCATTGTCAGCGTCCGGTTGTTGTGTTGAATCTGCAGCCCACCGCTGCGATGAATTACGATCAAACAACCACGGGCGAGTGGTTGGCTCATTGTGTCGGATGCTGCGTCCCTGAAATTTCAAACGCGTTCAATCGCAGCGGGATTGATTTCCATATCGTTTCGGGACTGCTCGGTCTGACCGAAACTCCCGAGATCTCACTCGCGGATGAATGCACGTCGGATCATCCCGAGGCAATTGCCGCGTGGGAAGAAATTCATGCTTGGGTGAAAGCATCCGCCGCGGTTCGTACGCTTCGTGAGGGTCGGATGGGTTTCTTGGGGCATACCTATCCCGGCATGCTCGACATGTACAGCGATTTTACAATGATGGGCGCCGGCACCGGGATGCACATCGAGGTCATGGAGATGTGTGACTTGGACCGATTAGCCCAGTCGGTCACGGTGGCGGAAACGCGGGAGAAGCTGGATCAAGTCCATGAGATGTTCGTGATCAGCGAAGACTCACCGGCTGATCCGTTGGCTCGCAAACCCAAGCCCGAACAACTTGACATTGCGTGTCGTGTTGCGGTCGCTCAAGAGAAGCTCGTGCGAGAATTTGACCTGGATGCACTGACGTACTATTACCGCGGACGCGAAGGAAACGCCTACGAGGAATTGCAAGAGTCTCTCATCCTGGGCAACTCGTTGTTGACCGCTCAAGGCATTCCCTGCAGTGGTGAAGGCGACATGAAGACTGCCGTGGCGATGAAGATCTGCGACATTCTCGAAGCCGGTGGCAGCTACACCGAGATCGTTTCATCGGACTTCAACCATAGCACCATCATCTTGGGACACGATGGACCATTTCACATCGCCATCTCTGACCAAAAGCCAATTCTGCGAGGAATGGGGCTGTATCACGGAAAGTGGGGGACTGGCGTGAGCGTCGAAGCGACGGTCCAGAAAGGGCCCGTGACACTGTTGAATTTGACGCAAACCGGTGAAGGTCGCCTGCGTTTCATCGGCAACGAAGGAATCGCGATCGATGCTCCGATCCTGAAGATTGGAAACACGATGACGCACGTTCGATTTGATCGAGGTCCGAGCCAAATGATGAACGACTGGTTCGCATTGGCACCCACACACCACGGCGCGTTAGCGGTCGGTCATCAATCGGAACTGTTTTGCAAGGTCGCCAGTTTGATGGGCATCGAATGGTCTTCCGTTTCACATGGAGAAGCAATTGAAGACTCCAGTGTCGCGTCGCGGGAGATTCACAGCCTTGAAAAGACTGAACTACATAGACGCTAACGCAATCCGGCTAGCCCGTTGGGCTATTGCTGAACGAGCGGATCGTTCATCTCTTTTTGAAGAGCCTTGAGCTTTTCGGTCAGCATCGCGATGCGTTCGGTTTGATCAGGATCATCGATCAAATCATTCGCCTCGAGCGGATCGTCGGCCAGATTGAAAAGCTGTTTCTTGCCGATCTTCGGGTACACGATCAGCTTGTAATCTTCGTCAACAATCATCCGTTGGAAATCGATGTAGGCACCGTAAATCGATTCGTAAGAAAGTTTCCGCTCTCCGTTGATCAGTGGCAACACGCTTTTGAAATCGACTTCGTCGGGTTTCTCCATCTTCGCGATTTCAAAAGTCGTGGGCACAACGTCTTGGAGATAGATGTTTGAGTCAATCTGCTTTGCCTCAGGAATGTCGGGACCGACGACTGTAAAGGGGACACGCATGCTGTGATGATGCATGTTTTGTTTTCCCATCAAACCATGATGGCCGGCAGCGAGTCCATGATCGGCGGTGAAGAAGATATATGTGTTGTCGGCTTTACCTGAGTCTTCGAGGGCCTTGAGGACACGTCCGATCTCGCGGTCCATATGCGTGATGATGGCGTAGTATTCTTGTCGATTCACCTGGACCGAATACTTGGTTCGCGGAAAAGGTGCGAGTTTCTCGTCTCGTACATAGTTGCTGCCGATCTGGTAGGGATACTCTTTATAAAACGGCTGTGGAACCTCGATTTTCTCAAAGGGATACATGTCGACAAACTCTTTAGGAGCTTGCCGAGGGTCGTGAGCCGCATTGAAAGCGATGTACATGAAGAACGGGTTGTCTGACTGGCTGGCCGATTCAAAGAAAATTTCAGCATCGTCAGCGACGACTTCACTCCAATGCTTGCCACCTTCCCAGAACCCGCCAAACTTCTTATCCCAAGGTTGCCATACTTTGTCTTCAGGGCTGAGGGGACGGTTGTATCCCTGAGGTGTTTGATCTGGCATCCCACCGCGGACGTTTCGTGCGGCGCCGAACACTGAGTCAGCACTGGCACTGACGTGCCATTTCCCGGTGAAGTACGTGTCGTAACCGGCGGACTCGAGACGTTGTGCCCAGAGCCGTTTTTCGGGCACTTCGGTTTTGCGGATGCTGCCCTCGATGGCGTGAGCGTTCCAAAGGAAACGGCCCGTGTTCAACATCGCTCGGCTGGCCTGACAAACCGCTCCGTTCCAACCTCCCATGTTGTAGCAGTGGGTGAAAGACGTGCCTCGTCGAGCCAACTCATCGAGATTGGGCGTGATCACCTCATCGTTGCCGCCGTTGGCGACGCAGTTGTATGCCAGGTCATCGGCGAAGAGAAACAGGATGTTGGGCTTGGTTCCGTCGTCCGCAAAACACGCCTGCGAGACCGACAAACCGATCAACCAAACAAAGAATACTCTGATCAATGAAACGGAAATGTGTGGTCGGTTGCCGTCGAGGTGGGGTGTCGGTTCGGCGTTACTCATCGTCTCTATTTTGCAAAAGGAACACTGCTGCTGGGAAGCTGCACATTGTACACAGCGGCAGGTCATTGCGTACTCACAGCCGTAGGTAACGACACCGTGTCAGTTACGAGAACGCGAGCGAGAGATCGATTGAAACTAGGATTTCAATCCTAGTGCTTGAAGTGGCGACGGCCGGTGAAGACCATCGGGATCTCGTATTCATCGCAGGCTGCGATCACTTCATCGTCTCGGCGTGAACCACCGGGTTGAATGATCGCGACCACGCCGGCTTTGGCGGCCGCTTCGATCGAATCGGGGAACGGGAAGAACGCGTCACTGGCGAGGATGGACCCATCGCTGCGATCACCGGCTTTGTCGATCGCGATCTCAACGCTGTCAACTCGACTCATTTGTCCGGCACCGACGCCGATCAATGACGTATCTTTGGCGAGTACGATGGCGTTACTCTTGACGTGTCGCACCATCTCCCATCCGAACGAGATATCGTCCCACAGATCATCATTGACGGGGGTCTTCGTGACGGTCTTCCATTGCAACGAGGAACTCGACATCCGGTCAGCATCCTGAACCAACATACCGCCGCTGATGAACCGGCGAGCTACCTTCGGCGCGTCTCCGTCAAGACGTCCGACTTGCATCAGACGCACGTTGTCTTTCCAACGTGGACGAGTCGTCAGCAGTCCGACCGCGCTGGCCTCAAAATCCGGCGCGACGATGGCTTCGATAAACAAACCTGGTTCGCACAGTAATTCGGCGGTAGCCACATCGACGGTGCGGTTCATTCCCACCACGCTGCCGAACGCACTGAGGGGGTCGCCGGCCATCGCTCCCGATACGGCATCGGCCAACGTCTCGGAGGTCGCGGCACCGCAAGGGTTGTTGTGTTTAATTACCGAAGCAGCCGGGTCGGCAAAACCTCGCACGATATCGAGTGCGGCATCGAGGTCGAGCAGGTTGTTGTAGGAGAGTTCCTTGCCACTGATTTGGCGAGCCGAAACGAGGTTGGCCGATCGATCGCTGTGATCGCTGTAGAGTGCCGCCCGTTGGTGCGGGTTTTCTCCATAGCGAAGTTGTGTCTTACGTCGCAGGGTGACGTTCATCGTTTGTGGGAATTCACCGCCGACAGACTCGCCTTGCAGGTAGTCCGCGATCGCCCGATCGTAGGTCGCGGTGTGATCGAACGCTTCAGCGGCGAGTTGTCGGCGCAGTTCTGAGGTGGTTCCGCCGACGCTCTGCAGTTGCTCGATGATCTCGCTGTATTGTTCGGGGCTGGTCGCGATTGCCACGTCGTTTTGGTTCTTCGCGGCCGCTCGCACGAGGCTTGGTCCGCCGATATCGATTTGCTCGATGCATTCCTCGCGGGTCACGCCCGCGCGGCTCGCCGTGGCGGCGAACGGATAGAGGTTCACCACGACGAGGTCGAACGGTTCGATATCGTGCTCGGCGATGGTGTCGAGGTGGTCTTCGCGATCACGGCGGGCGAGAATCCCGGCAAAGATCCGCGGATGCAACGTTTTGACACGTCCGTCGAGCATTTCGGGGAAACCGGTGTAGTCGGCGACGTCTTCGACATCGATGCCCGACTTCTCGAGGTGAGACCGCGTGCCGCCGGTGCTGTAGATCGTCACCCCAGCAGCCCGCAAACCTGCAGCCAGATCGGTCAGCCCCATCTTGTCACTGACACTAATCAACGCATTACGAACCGGAACCACATCTGACACGAGCAATCACTTCGGGTGAGGGAAAACGCCTTCGGGGAAAGTTTGACCGACATGTTCCTTGCCATCGTGGTTTTGGTCAAGGAGTTAAGGCAGCCGGACCGGGATTCCCATCTCCCGCATCCGGCGTTTGGTCTCGTCGATCGAATAGGTGCCGAAATGAAAGATGCTGGCCGCGAGAGCCGCATCGGCTTTTCCGTCGCGAATCGCTTCGCCCAGATGGTCCGGGTTGCCCGCTCCGCCGCTGGCGACGACCGGGATCGACACGGCCTCGCTGACCGCGCGGGTGATCTCAATGTCGTACCCGTCACAGGTTCCGTCCGCATCCATGCTGGTCAGGACAATCTCGCCGGCGCCGAGCTGCTCGACTTTCTTGGCCCATTCAACGGCCTGCAACCCGGTCGGTTTGCGTCCACCGTTGATGTGCACCTCCCAGAATTCCTCGCCGTCACGCTGCACCCGCTTGGGATCGATGTTGACAACGATGCACTGGCATCCGAAACGGTCGGCGGCACGGCTGACGAAGTCCGGATCGGTGACCGCGGAAGAGTTGATCGAAACTTTGTCGCACCCCGCCGATAACAACGCCCGAACGTCCTCGATCGTCCGTACACCTCCGCCAACGGTCAGGGGCATGAACACCTGCTCGGCCGTCCGCCGGACCAGGTCGAGCAGGATGTCATGTTCTTCGTGGCTGGCGGTGATGTCCAGAAACACCAGTTCATCGGCCCCTTCGGCTTCGTACCGACGAGCGACTTCGACCGGATCACCCGCGTCTCGAAGATTGACGAAGTTGGTCCCTTTGACGACGCGACCGCCATGAACGTCCAAACAAGGAATGATGCGGGCTGCGAGCATGGCTTGATGAAAAGCTGTTCGGGAAAGGGGAGGGCAGGCGAGACAAAGAATCACCGCCTGAAACAGACCTGACTGATCCGGGGTACCTGCGTCAATGTACTCACGCGAATCGATACGGGAAACACGCTACGCGAGTACGCTTTCTCAGCCGCCCGATTTATTCCCGCCGAGTTTGAACCGGATATCGGTGATTTTGGCCTGAGGATGATCCTTCGAGAGCGTCTTCAGAATGCGGCGTTTTTGAAACGTCAATTCCTGCATCACCACACTATCGACCGCGTAGACCTGCAGGACGCCGCGACTGAGCTTGCCCACCATGATGCTGTCGGCGAGAGCCGGCCCGACGCTCTTGGCGATCGATTCAGTCATCGCGTTATCGGTCGCGACGCTCGCATAGCCCCGCCGGCTCATCAATTCCGAGATGAGGGTTCCGATCCGACGAGTACTCTTGCCCCGTTCGTCTTCCTGGTTTGGGACTTTTTTCAATTCCGGTCCTTATCGGTCGCGGGCCATCGGCATGATCACGTAAGCATAGCCGTCGTCGGTGTTCAGCAGGGCAGGGGACTTCGAACTTTCGATCTCCATCACGAACGTCACCTCCGAATCCATCACCTTGCAGAAGTCCGCCAGATAACGGTGATCCATCGTCAGGGTGATCGGTTCTCCGTCGTAGGTGATCGGAAGTTCGATCTGCGACTCGCCGAGATCCGCCGTCGAGGCTTCGAGTTTGAGCGTTCCGTCGGCGAACGTGAAATCGACCCCACGGCTGTCGATGTCCGTCACGATCGCGGCCTGACGAAGGGCGGCGAAGAGAGGCCCTACCGTCACGTCGATTTGAACCGCGTTCTCACGCTGAGGCAGTACCTGCCGCCAGTTCGGATAGCGACCTTCGACCAACCGGCTCGAGATCACCGCCCGCGGAGTCCGGATCAGAAGGTCGTTCCCGCGGGATGCCACCTCGACCGAATCATCCTTGTCGCTGAGTGCCTTCTCGATCAACGCGATCGCCCGGGTCGGCACGATCGTGGTCATGCCGTTGGTCTGGTGGCCGCCGACCGATTCGCCGGTTCCTTCCATCCGAGCCAACCGTCGACCGTCTGTCCCGACCGCGATCACAGAGCTTTCTTCCATCTCCAAAAGAACCCCCCCGAGTGCGTACCGACTCGATTCGGAGTCGGTCGCGAAGGCGGTCCGTTTGAGCATCTCGCGAAACAGCCGCGTGCTGATTTGGTGGTACTTCTCCTCGTCAAATTCTCGCACGCTGGGGAACTCATCCGGGTTGTTTCCGGGCAAGCGGAACTTGCTGCGGCTGCCCGAAATTCGGATCCCGGACTCATCGGTTTCGACAGTGATCTTTTCGTCACTGCTCTCGCGCAAAATCGCCCCGGTTCGCTGCACCGGCAGGAGTGCCGTTCCCTCGGTTTCGATCTCCACTCCCTCGGTCACGTCCAACCGGATTCCCACCTCTTGGTCCGTTGCCGAGAGCGTCAGTTTCGAACCGGCGGCGGTGATTTTGACGTTCTGCAGAATCTCTTTTGGCGACCGAGTCGGCGCGATGCTAGCGGCCAGTGCGAACGCGTTGGCAAGAGTATCTCGTTGGCAGGTGATCTTCATGAGGGAGTAATTTCGTGGGCGACGATGAGCTTTGATCGAGCGATTGTTTTACCGGGGCAGACTCACCTACGCACCCCCTCAAATGCCAAAGCCGCTCTCGGTGGTAGCGGAGCTTTGCTAGCAAGCAGTGCTTGCTCCTGGAGGTCTTGCTATCAAAGAACTTAATATCTTTTACCGTCGTCGTCGTAATGTGCGGACCTCGAGTGTCGACAAACATCCAATCGCCCTAGAAAAGACTGCGATTCACGACGAATCCGGCCAATGTTCACTTGTGGATAACATGTCCGCTGATTGTCTGGAATCTGTCGATGTTTGTCTGATGTCTGGACAGTTCCAGACAGTGTCGGCGGAGAGTCGTCGCAACCGCAGACAGAAATCGACAATAAACAGGCACCGAGGAGACGAGTTTTCCACAGGTGTTCAAGCGGCCTAGGTAAGCTGAAACACGCTCAAAAAGGAACAAAAAAATGCCCGAAAATATTCCCGCTCGGACCCCGTTGGCGATCGTTTGGACCACGCTCGCGGATCGGGATTCAGCTCGACAACTCGCATCATCGATGTTGGACCGTCGGTTGGCCGCCTGCATCCAGATCGACTCGCCGATCGAAAGTCACTATCGATGGGAAGGCCGTTTGCATGTGGATACGGAGGTGCGTCTGATCATCAAAACGACCTCCGATTTGGTCCCCGAGCTCATCCGCTGGCTCGGCGAAAATCACCCCTACGATGAACCTCAGATCTTGGCCACAGAGGTCACCGAAACGACGTCCGGGTACGCGGCGTGGGTGGCCGCCGAAACCTCTCCACCGCCCAACGAGGGTTGACCCAAGCGGGGCCTGCTCAGACCAGCCAGCGAACCTGGTAGGGCCGCATCTCGATCGGCTCCGAGGCGAGCAATACTTCCTCGGCCAGGATGTCCCGGTTGTACCCCTCTGGTAGCGAGGAAGAGTCGATCGATCGAGCTCGGTCACCCAGGTTCGCGATCACGGTCAACGGCTTCTCACCGTCGAGTTTCCGTACCCAACCGATCAGCCCGTCGGTCGGCAAGTCCAGCATGGTTTGCGATGCCGCCGGGTCAAAGGCGGGCTGTGTTCGACGCACTTCGAGCAACCGGCAATAACCGTCCATCACCCGTCGCTGCAGTGAATCCGGCCCCGACAGGGCGTCTTCGAGTTCCGACCGTTCGTACTTGTGGCGGTTGATTCGGCGGTTGATCCCGGACGATTTGACGGCCGCGAAATCGCTCGGCGATCCGACCAAGGAATGAAAGTAGACAGCCGGGATGCCACGCATCGACAGCATCACCGCCTGGGTCGCGAGGAACCGTCGGGAGTGTTCGGCGGCGGGGACTTGGCGGCGATCGGCGACCGCATCGAGGTAGGTGATATTCAGTTCGTAGGGGCTCTGGGTGCCGTCGCCGAGGTCACGCATTCCGACCTTCCCGCCGGCGTCGAGCACCATCTTCGCGAGGGCGTCGATCCGCTCCTGGGGCAGCAAACCTTCGGCCGGCCGCACCCCAATTCCGTCGTGCGATGCGGTGAAATTGAAATACGTCGTATCGTCCGATGGCAGCGAGAGACTGCCCATCCACCGAGCGAGCACTCCGGTGTCACCGCTGTGAATCGCGTCGAGAAGCAACGGCGGCAGGCTGAATTGGTACACCATATGGGCTTCATCGTCGCCCGCGCCGAAGTAGCTGATGTTCTCCAAGTGGGGGACATTGGTTTCGGTCAAAATGATCGTTCCGGGAACGGCCCGGTCGAGCACCCAACGCATCAACTTCACCGCCGCGTGCGTTTGCGGCAAATGCATGCACGAGGTGCCGATTTCTTTCCAAAGAAACGCGATCGCATCGAGCCGAACGATCCTGGCCCCGCGGCGAGCGTACTCGACGAGGGTTTCGATCATCGCCAACATCACATCCGGGTTGGCGTAATTGAGGTCGACTTGGTCAGCACTGAACGTCGTCCAAACGAATTTCTTCCCCGATTCCGATTCAAACTTAGTCAGCAGCGGCAGGCTGCGGGGACGCGTCACCCCCGAGAGATCAATTTCCGGGTCCGCGGTGACGTAGAAATCAGCGAACTCCGGATCGCCGGCGAGAAACTTCTGGAACCACTCGTGTTGCTGTGATGAGTGATTGAGTACGAGGTCGTACATCAGGTCAAAGTCGCGACCGAGTTCAGCGATGTCTTCCCACGTCCCGAAATCAGCATCCACCCGGAGATAGTCGGCCACCGAGAAACCGTCATCGCTCGTCGACGGACAAAACGGCAGCAGGTGAACACATCGGATCAACTCGTTGAGCCCGTGATCGACCAGAAAACGATGCTGGGCGGCCAAAGGCGATCGGCCCGGCGAACCGTCCGAACCCGATTCGCGAACCTGGTCCGCATAGGTGATCAGAACAACGTCGCGGTGATCCCACAGTTTGCGGTTCGACGTCGACAGCATCGGATCGTACAGGGACTCCGACATCGCGTCCGCATCCTCTCGATGGAACTCGCCGGATTCCCCTGAACCACCTTCCACCAAATGCATCAATCCGTCGAACAAGGACAACGGGACGTGTCCATAAACATCCTTGATCCGACTACGCAACGATTCTGCGGTTGATGTTTCGGTGGTCGATTCACTCACAAGTTGTCCTGTCCGGTAAAGTTGGTAACGAGGGCACGGAGCTTCCGCCGGAGCACGCCGTAGGAGAAAAAGGCACGGCCGATTTCGTAATTGAAATCCACCATTTCGTCGCGGAACGCCTGGTCACGGATAATCCGTTTGACTTTGGAGACGACGTCTTTGGTCAGATACCCGTCCATCGAAATCACCTTGGCACCCTTCGGTTCGATGTCGGCGACGTAGATCGAATAACGGTTCACGAGCACGGGTTTGCGGTAATAGAAGGCCTCCAGGAGCGCGTTACCGAATCCTTCGTAGATACTCGGATAGGTGATGAAGTCCGCCTGCGAGTAGGCGTCCGCGAGCGTGTAGATTCGTTTTCCTTCGGCGTTTTTCCCGCGTTTGTCACCCACCTGTTCGTCGACCAACCTCAGATCCACACCGCTCTGTTCGGCCAGATCTCGCAGTACCTGCAGGTACTCGTTGCCCTCATCACCGCTCGCGTGCGAAATCACCAACTTGCACCGATCGTCTTTCAACGCGGCCACCAACGAAATCGCGTGCTCGATACCCTTGCGAGGAACCACGCGGGTCGGCTGCAGAAACAGGATGTCGTCCTCGGCCAGGCCGATGTCTTTGCGGAAGCAACGGGAATACTCGTCCGCTTCCGGCGGTGGGTTCTCGAAATCGAGCACGTTGGGAACGAGCACCGACGAGACACCACGGCGGTGCGACAGGTCTTCTTGAGCGAACGAATTGATCGTGACGTTCTGAATCTGGGGCAGGGCAGGGGGGAAGGCCATCCACAACATGTCGGTCACCGCGCTCACACTGAAACGGTCCCGTTCCCAGTAGAAATCGTGATGGTGAGCGATCGTCGGGAACCCGGTTTCCGCGATGAAATTCGTCAACGCGACCCCGAGCGGAATGTTCATCGGAATGCACAACGCATTCTGAACGATCAGCAGATCGAGATGGTACCGCCGTGTGAACTCGTACAGAGTTCCTTTGAGGTAGTCCGCGAGCGTGTAAATACGCTGCGTCACGTCGGGCGTCCGGGTTCGCGTGCCGAACGCCCGGCGATTGATCCACTGTATGTCGGGATGATTGAAGTAGGCGTGTGGCACCACCATCGACACTGAAGGATCACGATCACTTAAACCGCTGTACCAGTGACTGACGTGGCGGTGGTCCCACAGAACCTGTGCCCACTTTGCACTTTCGAGTGACACGCCGTCGGTGCCTGCGAAGCGTGTCCCTACGAATCCAATTTGAACGCCCATCACTACTCACGATTGAGGGTTTCTTTGACCTTCACCTAAACACTCTACTAGGTGATTCCATGACGTCATCACCACATCGGATGATAAGTCCGCGCAATAGGCATGATCTTGCCTTAAACGCAGGCTGCGGGCATCACCCGCGAATAATGCCGTCTTCAATCCGGCATTTTTTGCCGCATAGACGTCATTGAGCATATCGTTGCCGACGTACACCGCCTGTTCCGGAGCGATTTCACGCCTCGCCAACTCACCCACGAGTCGGTCGAACATCAGCGGTCCCGGTTTCGATGCTCGGTAGCGATTCGAAAAGAAACAGAGGTTCAAATCGAAGCGCGATTCGAGCGGGCCGCCGATCAAATCTTTCACTAGTGGAATCGTGTAAACCTGAGCGTTGCTCACGATCCCTAGCTTGAAACCACGGGTGTGGAGATCGGCGAGAGCTTTCGCCGCGCCCGGCATCGGCCAGGTCGGATTGGTCACCGATTCGACACGAGCGGCAATTTCACAGACCAAACGCGGATCCGCAGCAACATCTCCTCGGTCTGACGCGATCCATTCCGCCCGCCAAATGTCCAATATTTCGACTTCCGGTCGCGGATTGGTGTCCATCAAACGGGCTTGGTTGACTCGTTCGATCCGCGCCCCAATAGCATCCATCGTCGGCAGACGTTGCAGATCACTGACGCCCGCTGCTGCTGCGGCTTGTTGAACCGGATCAACGTTCGACTCAGTCGCCTGATCGTCGTTTTCGCGTTTGTCTTCCGCCGTGCCGACCTCGCCACTGCCACTGATTACCAGTGTTCCATAGACGTCCAACACCACGACCTGCACGTCCGGAAGTGAGGCCAAACGCGGCTCCAAACTCGTCGCGATCGGGTCGAGTTCACGACGTGACGTGACGACCGGAGAAAGACAACTGGGAATATCGCGAGAGAAGTCAGACATGGGATCACAACCGGAGAAATGGGAATCGGCTGTGATGTTATACACGTCTTTTGATCGCCGCAGGCGCGTGGTTGCCAAGCCGGATTCTATGCCGATAGCCCCGGTCGAATAACAACCAGGGCTATTGCGATCGGTTCGTTCCCGAACCCGATAAATGAGAGGTCCCTACGGAGTGTCAGGAGCCGCGTCGTGTTTCGGAAGAGCGGTGAGATCCGGTTTGGCCATTTTCTCACCATCGGACGATTCAGGAATCGGAGGCATCTCGGCAGGTTTCGGGAATGCCGACTCAGGAATTTCTTCCAACTTCTCCTTACGGTCTTCTTGCTTCAGCATCGAGTAACCACCTTCCTGAATGTCGTAACGACCCCAGTACACTCGGCGAACCGGATTGTAGTAGTAGACATAACGTGGACGCGATGGATAGTGGACCGCATAGTGGTAGTGATACCGAGTGGTGACCGTGCTAACGACAGGATGATAGGTGTATCGGCTGTAGTAGTACGAGCTAGAAGGTTTGTAGCTCCACGATGAATAGCGTTGTCGGTAGTAGCCACCGGCCTCGGCACTTTCGGGCGTGATGAAGCAGGACAGAGTGGCTCCGATGAAGGCGAGGCCGAGCAAGCGACGTGTGAAACGGTGCATGGTGGATTCCGGTTCGAAAGGGTCTCAGGTTTTGGATGGCAGCGACTTTGCTGTTAACGAGGAAATGCAGACGCCTCGTCGAGACCGGTCATGAAAAGTCTCAAAAAACGAGAAATCCCCATTTCGGGAGAGATGATTCTGCCTGGAGAGGGGTTTGTTGGCAACGTTTTTACCGCGAAATCACCCCGAATTCCCGCTATTTCCGCTGAATCGTTCGAGGTACTCGTTCAAACGGAGCTTCTTCCGCGTACTGTCGCTGGTCATGTAGCGAACTTTGCCGAAGACCGGTCGCTGCGGTCCCCAGGCTCGATCGGTTCTCCCCAGCACCCACAAAATTCCGCAGTATGAATTGGGATCCCGTCCATCAAGACCGTATTTGTTGTTGAGGTGGATCATCACCTCGAGAGCCTCCTGAGCAGACCGCGTCCAGTGAAAAATCTTCTTCCCCCAGAGCATTCGCATGTAGTTGTGCATCATTCCGGTCTGCACAATTTCCCGCTGTGCCGCATTCCATAATTCGTCGTGCGTCTTCGCATTCTCAAACTCTTCGAGACTATAAAGATAAGGGCGTTCGTCATCCGAAGTTTCTTCTAATGACTTTTTTGCCCAATCAGGTAGTGAATCGAGTTCGTTATAAGTATTCGGATTCTTATAAGACCAATTGAATCCAATCTCACGCCAGGTGAGGACTTGATCTAGAAAGCCTTCAGCCGGTTCGCTTACGTTCCAAAATCCATGATTCTTACCATTGGGTGCTGATGCATCTTCAGGCGACCAATCTTCTTTCTCGAGCACACGGAGTACCATCTCGTGCGCCGAAATGTGACCAAAATGCAGATGGGGGCTGAGTCCGGTGGTTGCGTGTTCATCAGGATGATTGCGGTCATCATCGTAGTGAACCAATTTCTTATTGAGAAACTCGGTCATGCGACGTGTCGCTTCGACGCTGCCACCTGGACAGACCGGGGAGGGCACCACGTCGTGATCAATGGGGATCTTGGAGATGCCGTTCTTCTCCAGGAGGTCATCAAAATCCGCCACCGGCCATCGGTCGAGAGTTGCCTTGGGCACCAAATTCGATACGAGGAGGTCCTCGGACGGAACAATCTTTTTCGATTTGGCTGTTTTCGATTCGACAGGGTCAGGGCAGGGCATCGCGGGGCAGGGCAGGGGAGACGCTTTCGGAGATCGCGATAGCGCCTCGAGAATGTTCTTCTGCATGTAACGACGATAGCTATGAGCCACCGTGTAGGTCTTTTCAGCGCTGCGTAGTGGCAAAACCCCATTGCCGTCAACGAGTTCGAGCCGAGCGGGAATGCGATCTTTCACCGCCTCGATCATGGTCGGCAAGAAGAAACACGGGTATTCATCCGTGACAACCGTGCAGGCACGTTCGGCCAACCGATGCAGCAACGGGGAACCCTTGCCAGGTTTTGGCTCGACGTAGGGATAGTAGGCGACGCCGAATTCTTTAGCCGCGTTGGCGTTGTCACGCATCCCTTCGATGATGAAGCGATGGATTCGATCGCTCGCCCACTGATAACGAACTCGCAGTGGTTCGAAAATCAAAAGAGGGCGTTCAAACTCAATCGCTCGTTCGATCGCATACTCCAGAGCAATGTTGTAGTTCAAACGCCGCTGGGCAATCATCCAGTACAGTACATAATCGCCGTCTGATCGCAGCGGATGGTCGTTCGCCGGCGTGAGTCGGTTTTGAAGAAGTTCATCGAGCATCGAGAGAGGGTTTCACTACAGAGGGCATTCCGCGTCTCGATGTTTCCCATGTCGAAACGAAAGAGGCGGGCGATCGAGAAAAAGGATTTAGTACCGCCGAGTCAGATAATTTTGCGGCCCGGTGTTAAGATAGCGACCCGGCGAGTCATTGAGAAACTGCGTATTTGTTTCACGAAGACAGACGCTTTCGTGAAGACAGCGGTCAGGCGGTCATTCGGCAGAGCGTCGAATTCCTGCCGGGCCGTAGCGCTGTTGCCTTTCGACACGCGGGACCGACCCCCCCATCCCACCCCCTTCCCCACACAGTGTTCATGACTTCACTGTTGAATTCCCAGTCTCTGTATTCCCGGCAGTCTCTGTATTCCCGGGCGCGGTGCCTCGTCGTAGCGATCAGATTCCTTTCGATGGGAATCCTCTTCTCGTATGGCAACG
>JBICHZ010000074.1:0-19148 GCA_043101355.1 Rhodopirellula sp. JB044 | reverse complement strand
GTTTACTCAACGGGTAGCCGGATGTGGCAACCAAACGTTTTCGTGTTTGTTTTGGCGTTAGGACCGATTCATCGCTTCTTCTTCGGCGGTTGGTCCTGGCATTTCGGAGTCTTCGCCGGAGTTTTCGAACTCAGCGGAAATAGCGTCGGCTTGTGCGTCGAGGTCCTCACGCGATTGCCCCTGTAGCACGTCCACCGGTTGATTGGAGTCACCGCAGCCGACGGTGCATGCGAGGGGGGCGGAGACCAGAAGTGCCAAAGCGAGGTGTGCGATCAGTTTCATTTTGGGGATGTCCAGAGTGTTGATAGGCATTGTTTTTGGTGGAGAGGCGTCCTATTTCCGAAGCGAGAGATAGCGCCTCGGACCGCCTCCTTGTGTTCTGATAAAGGCCTTGTCTATAGCGTTAAACAGACCAAACTCGCCGATCTAAACACTGCGAGAAGAAAAAAGAGAAACTATTCTTTCCGTGAAGTGTTTTTGTGGCGTTTCGTCGCTCTTTGAGCACCTTTGGTTGACTTCAAATCAATCCCTTTGTGCCGCGTTTTGCTGTCTGTGCGCGAAGGGCGGGGCGGGATATTGCGTGCGCACGAAAGGATGACGCGAAGAGTGCACCTGGGAACTTGCAGGCCACCGATGTCGGGCGACAACGGCTAGGTGTTTTTTAAAACGCTTCCGAAATCGCCCCTCTGTGGTTCGGTGGGTGGGGCTAGTGTAGGTCTGCACCTCTTTGGGTGGGGCCTGATTTCGGGTAGGGGGGCCGGTGCTTGTTGCTCGCGTCTTTTTAGCGACCGCTGGATCGTGAGCTCGCGTCGTCCACATTCTATTCTTCGGTTTTCGCTTCTTGGATGACGTGGATGTGGGGAGCGTTTCGGAGGGAGGCGAGCTGCGCGTCGGTGAACTGATTTACGCCGACGATCAGCCGGCGCAGGCTGCGGTTCTGAACGAGTGGGGACAGATCGGTGACGTTGGTGTCGCGAATATCAAGTTCGATGAGATCGAGATCGCTGAGTTCAGTGAGATCACTGACTTGCGTACCTCGCATATCCAATGATTTCGGATTGAGCGTGTAGAGAAGATTGACCCTGACGCCGGGCGGCCATGGCGATGACAGTGTTCGAACGAGTGACTGGACTTTGCCGCGGAGTCGGACCGCTTTGGCGTCGGCATCGAAATCCAGTTGCAAGTCGGCTGGTTTGCGGTTGTTGATTCGGACCCAGGCGTAGACGATTTTCACTCGGTCTTCGATGGAACGTGGGTACTTCAAATCATAGATCAGCATCTTTTCTGCCAACGGGGCCCGGAACCGGCTGGAGTGGCACAGGTCGGTGATGAGTTGTTTGAATGCCGCGGTGTGGAGATAACCATGACCGTTTGTTTTCTTGGCGTAGCGTCGCGCGAAGTCGGCGAGATCGGGTTCAACCCCTTTTTCGTCATCAAGCAGTTTGGTGGCTGACTTGAAGTCTTGCATCAGGAAATACAGCCAGAACTTTTTATGCCAAACACGTGACTCCGGTGGTGGGTTGTTGGAAAGCACGGTGTCGATATGTTGCATCGACATTTTCACAGTCGTGGCAAAGGTGTCTTTCGGGATTAGCGGGATGCTGGTCAGGTGATCGGAAACTTCGATCGCGGATTGAACCTGGGCTTTGAGTCGATCTTCCGATTTATTCTTTTCGATGATGTATTTTGCGAGTGACTCTTCGGCGCGTTCTTTCGCGCGTTCGGCGTTCTTCTGCGCGGTGGTCGCGAGTGCTCGTTCGGTATCGGCTCGGATCCATGCGGTCTCGGCGTCGGCGCGTGCGGCGACAGCGGTTTGGTGTTTTTGCCTGAGCTGCGAGACGAAGAACGCCGCGCACAGAAGGAGGATGATGACCGATCCGGAGACGACGGCGCACACGTCACGGTGACGACGCCAAAACAGTCCGACTTCGCGTAGGAGGCTGCTCTGTTCGACGGACGCACTGTATCCGGCCAAGAACCGTGAGATGTCTTCGTGCAGGCAGTCGACGTCCGCATAGCGATCACAGGGATCTTTTGCGGTGGCTTTCTGAATCATCGCGGCCAATGCCGAATCCGTCTGCGGTCGCTTCTTTTTGTAGGAAGTGATCGGTTGCAGGGTGACGATCTCGCAGAGCACACATCCGAGAGCGTAGATGTCCATTTGAGGCGTTTTCCTCGCGTCCCGGTTTCTCTGTTCTGGGGACATGTAGGTGGGTGTCCCCTTCACCGAATCGAGCAGCGGGCCGTACAGGTCGGGATCGAGCAACACCTCGGAGTCACGCATCGTATCATCGGAGGGCATGACGACACCGAGTCCCCAGTCGCAGACCTGGGTTTCGCCGAACTCGCCGATTTGAATGTTGTCGGGTTTGATATCGAGGTGCAGCACGCGTTGCGAGTGCGCGTAGGCGATCGCTTCGCAGACGCGCATGAACAGCATCAAACGTTTGCGAAGGGGAAAGCGATCGCGTTCGTGACCATTGCGAAGTTCATCAAGGATCGCGCGGAGCGAGCGTCCTTGTTTGAATTCCATGGTGAAGAACGGGCGACCGTCGGCGTCGACGTCCATGTCGAACAGGTTGATGATGCACGGGTGTTCCAAACGCGCCGTCAGGTGTGCTTCACGCAGGAATGCGTCGAAGTGGTCATGAGAAAACTTGGCGAGCGGTTTTGCCAACGCGACGTGTCGGACGGTCTTGGCGTCGTAGACCCGGAAGACCTCTTTCATCCCACCCCGACCGATCAATTCGGGGTTCTGATAGCGGTCATCGATTCTGCAGATCGATGTGTAGAGCGGGCAGATCTCGTCGAACGTCGAGGGATCGTTCATCTCCTCCGAAGTGATTTCCTCAGAGGCGTCGTAGAGGAGTTTGACCAGTGGATCGATGCGACGATGCGAGTCGTCTTTTTCACCGTCCGATGAGGTGGTTGCCGGTTCGGTGTTCATTCGGGAGAGTCCGGAAATTCGAGTTGTTCTCGGAGCAGTTTGACTTCTTGGGCGAGTCGTTTCTTCACCCGATTCTTGAGGACGTAAACACTTTGGACGCTCACGCCGAGGTCTTCGCTGATTTTGGCCGATGATTCGCCTTCGGTACTGCGCAGGAAAACCTCGATCGCGTTCCCAGAGAAGATCTCCTTCATGCGGTCCATGGCGAGGTGAACAACATGCCTTTGCCATTCGGCTTCGATACGCTGTTCGATCTCCGGTGAATCTTGTGGTAGGTCTTCGAGGTTGCTTACGTCGGTACTGCCGACGCGTTGAGCCCGTTTGCGTTTCCAGTAATCGTTGGTCGCGACGTTGAGGATGAGCCGGGTGAGCCAGGTCCGAAACCGAGCTTTCTCTTCATTGCGTCGATAATTGACGAGTTCTTGCCAAACACGCGAGAGGACTTGTTGGCACACGTCATCGACGTCCGACGGTGAGGTGCCCATCCCGATCAGGAAGCGACGGATGAACGGTTCGTAGTACTGCAGCAGTTCGTTCCAATCGGGATGGTCTTTTCCTGATTGTGCCCGTTCGAGCAAGGTGATCCTGGTCGGCAGGTTTCTGGATGATTGCATGGGCCGACGGGCGGAAACTCACTGATGAACCGGGCGGTACGAACGGGGTTGCGGCGACGTCACGGTCTGGGGGGGAGTCATTCCGGAGGCCCAAAACGCTTCACGCAGCGGACCTATTCTTGGGCGAGGGACCTATTCTTTGGCGAGAGAAATGTCTTTGGCGAGAAAAATGACACTGCCGCGTAGGTCAAATTTACAACAAAAAAGGTAAGCCCGATCGGTCACCCGGCAATGACCGTGCTGATGATTCGCAGGCGACCTTCGCGACCGTTTCCAGTCGACCAGTTTACCTCGCAAATCGGGGCTGCTCAACAGATTTCTATAGACAACCGCGGTTGGATGCGGCCCGTTTAACGATGCCGCGGGTAACGATTATGCCGGCTGAAGCTCAGGCCGCGTTCAGCTTTTCGATCGCGGTCTCCACCATCCCGCGAGAATACCGATGCAGTTTGGCGTGGCCGGGACACCATCCTTCGAGAAACCGTACGAAGTCTGCCCACGCCATCGGGTATAGATCTCGCCATTCGTATTCGAGCGAATCAATGTCGGGCGTGTTGTCGATGTCAGGGTGGGATGTTCGGTTCGCGGTCGCACCGCGTAGCGTTTCAAAATAGATTTTTAGGTGGGTTTCCTCGAACTGCTCGCACTGTGTCTCATTCAGGCAACTGCCGAGGAAGTACGCGACATCTTTCATGCCACAACCTCGCCCGACGTATTGGAAGTCGACCATTGCCGGTGCCTTGGAGGGGGCGTCGGCGAAGCAGAAGTTGGCGACTTTAGCATCACCATGGACCAGTGTTTGAAATCTCGCCGACTGCAGTTTGTCATCAATGGCTTTGGCGGCATCTTTTAGCGGTCCGACGGGCATCGCTTCCCATTCGTCGGGACGGGTTTGCAAGTGCCAATAACATCCGGTTGGCCACAATCCGTTTGGACTGTCTTCCAAAAATGGGGGTGTTCCCATGAAGGTCGCATGGAAATGCGCGAGCCAACGCAGGCCTGCCGCGACGCCTTCGCTATCGAGATGTTGGCGTCGTACCTGAAAACCTGCTGCGTCGAGGTCTTCGAGGACTAACACACGGCCGCCCGAGACCGTGTCTTCCGCGAGGCAGCGTGCGACGCGGCAGTCTGCGTCGCAGCGATCGCTCCATGATCGATACCAATTCGATTCGATTTCGTACGAGCGAAGTTTGCGTTCGTGCGATCGTGATGTGTTCCATCCGCGGGGATGGTTTTTCTGCGTGGGCGGGGAAACGTATTTGACGATGACTGATTTTTCAGGGCCCCCGCTGAGTTCGACGCGAACGATTTCTCCGTAGCCGCTCCAAAGCGATTGCAGACGTTGCACGCTGACGATGTCCTGGGCCGACAAGGCTTGGAGGAGCCATTGGCAAAGTTCGGGTGATCGTTCGAAATCGCTGGGCATAGGTGACGCTGAGTTTTAAGAAAAGGCGAGGTGAACCTCAGGGAACGTTTGTCGGACGGCTGTGTTGGAAACGCATCGCAGATCTGCTGGCTGGGAAGAACGAGTGGTTCGCTCTATGCTGCTCGGCGAAATGCGTATGCGCGGGAGGTCTGGAAGGGCGGGCGTGGTTTCATCTTCGATGATGGTTCTTGTTTCTATGATGGTGTTTGGTCTTTGTCTATCGTGCGAGGAGACTTGAAATTGACCCCCTTGGCTGTGGATGAACATTCGCTCGGCGAGCATTGGTTGCTCCGCCCTGACGTTGATTTTCTCAATCACGGATCGTTCGGTGCGTCACCCAAGTGTGTCTTGGAGGCTCAGCGAGAGTGGTCGGAGCGGCTCGAACGCGAGCCGATCGAGTTTCTGGCACCGGAGCGAACGCTCCTGCCGAAGCTCGATGAGGTGCGTGACGTCGTCGCCATGCAGATGCAGGCGTCGTCCCGGGATCTCGTGTTCGTTCGAAACGCGACCGAGGGTGTCAATGCCGTGATCCGATCCCTGCCGTTGCAGGAGGGCGATGAGGTTCTGATTACCAATCACGGTTACAACGCGTGCAACAATGCTGTGCGGCACGCGGCGAAGCTCGCCGGCGCGGATGTGGTTGTGGCCGACATTCCGTTTCCGATTCGTGGCAGCGATGAGGTCATGGACGCGATCGCCGCCGCGTTATCGCCGAAGACGCGGTGGTTGTTGGTCGATCACGTGACCAGTCCCACGGGGATCGTGATGCCGGTTGCTGAGATCGTACGTTTGGCGCATTCGCGCGGAGTGCGCGTGATGATTGACGGCGCGCACGAACCGGGAATGTTGTCGGTGGACCTTTCTTCGTTGGGGGCGGACTACTACACCGCGAATCACCATAAGTGGTGGTGTGGCCCTAAAGTGTCCGGGTTCTTATTTGCTCGCGAAGAATGGCAGAGCGATATCCAGCCGACCGTGATCAGTCACGGGGCGAACACCGAAGGATTGGGCGACACGCCTTTTCACGCCAACTTCAATTGGCCCGGCACTTTCGATCCGTCACCGCTGCTCGCTCTTCCGACGGCGATCAAATTTTTGAGCGGTTTGTTTGCAGACAGCAATGATGAAGGGGCTGGCATCAACACCGTGGGAATGCGGGCGTTGATGCAGCGTAACCATCGGCTGGTTGTCGCCGGTCGATCGAGACTGCTCGATCGGCTGGATGTCGATGCTCCGGTTCCCGAATCCATGCTCGGCAGTTTGGCAACGATTCCCGTGCCGGGGTGGCGCGATCTGACTGACGAGCAGTTAGGCGAGATTGCCAAACGACTGCGCGGGGAACATCGTTTTGAGTTCCCGGTACTGCGGGTGGGGAATCAAGGCTGTTTGCGTATCTCGGCGCAGGCGTACAACTCGATCGAGCAGTACGAGCGTCTCGCGGATGTACTCGCGACGGATCAGTCGTTAGCGGCGAGACGTGGCAGCCAGTCCTGAGTCTTGATGACCTCGCTGATGAACATTTGCTGGGCGACGAGAATCGAATTCTGCAACTCTTCCGCCTTGGCGGATCCCGCTTCGTTTTCGACGTCGAGCGTTCCGGTCGCGTCACTAAGGAATTCAACTTTGTATCCCCGGTGAAACGCTTGGCGAGCGGTCGTGTCGCAGCACACTTGGGTCATGTATCCGGTGATGCAAACGGTATCGGCGCCAACCGATTTGAGCCATTGATCGAGGTCGGTACCGGTGAACGAGCCGGGGAGTTGTTTGTCGATCAAAATGTCACGAGGGCGACTTTCGACTTCACTGTGCAGTTGCCACATGTCCGAGTTGAGCCGAAACATTGGCGAATCCGGATCGGGTTGATGGTGACGGATCACGGCCGTGGGGACTTTGGCTTTGGCGGCCTCGTCCATGATTTCGAGGATCCGCTGCAGGTGGCCATCGGGGTAAGAGACCGGCAACGCGCCTTCGAAATATTCTCGCTGGACATCAATTACCAATAGGGCACGACTCATCGTTTTGTCTCTCATATCTGCGAAGTGGGGGCGATCAAGACTGAGAGTATAGCAGTCGGACGGGAACCGAGAGAATCTCGGCGCTGTGCTTTTGGGAGGGGGCGAGATGTCTTGCCGACGTCCCTGGACAAGGTTGTGCCGGTTTTGGGGGACACGTTGTTCACGAGGACAGATCGGAACTTGCGAGAGCGGCGTTTTTAGACGGGAAATCCGGAACCGCAAAGGAGCTCCATTTGCTCTGCTGGGCTCGATCTGGAATGCAGGCAATCAGAGAGCTTAACGAAAAAAGGGTTTTCGCCGTTCAGCGAAAACCCATTTTTCGTAGGAGTACGGATGAGAGGATTCGAACCTCCACGCCCTTATCGGGCACTAGATCCTGAGTCTAGCGCGTCTGCCAATTCCGCCACATCCGCATGTGTGGTGCGTGAAGATATCCGCTGCGGGTGGCTTCGGCAAGCCACACTTGCGGCGAAGCCGGGGCGAGCCTGCCATTGGGGCGAGCGGTTCAAATCGTCAGATGGTGGTGGAGTGCCGTCGACCGCCCCAGAGGATACGATGTTGGCGCCCGATTTCCTGCTGCCGCGTTCGATGAAACAGAGTTTTGGCCGAGTCCGAAGATTCCAAACCGCAATCGCTTGCCTCGTCTCAAAAGGCGAGCGATCTCCCGCCAAGTCCGGAGTTCGAGACGTCCACCGCGTTGCAGTTTCTGCCTGGGGTGGGGCCTGCTCGGGCGGAAAAACTGAGGAAGTTGGGGCTGCGAAAAGCTCAGGACGTGCTTTTTTTCTTTCCGCGGGAACACCAGTTTCCTCCACCGCCGACCAAGGTGGAGGATTTGAAGGAAGGCAGCCCGGCGACGTTTATCGGGAAAATTACAGACGCGGAGTTGGTTTCGCGGACTCCTGGGAAATCTTTGTTCGCGGCGATCGTGGAGAATGATTCCGGCGCGGTGCGGATTGTTTTCTTCAACCAGCCGTTCCGCGCCGAACAGTTGACCTTGGATCGGCGCGTGCGGATCAGCGGCACGCCGAAGCTCGCTGGGTTGCGATGGGAATTCACGCATCCGAAGTACGAGCTCATCGAGGGAGACGTCGATGAGGGTGGCGAGGAGAGAAACGGTGAGATCCTTCCGGTTTATCCGCTGACCGAAGGGATCAAAGAGTACGAACTTAGGCGGCTGACGCGACGGGTTGCCGACGTTCTCGCAGACGGCGTGAAAGAGGTCATGCCGGGTGAGATTCGGACGCATGCGGCGCGGCGTCTGCGAGAGGCCGGCGTGGCAGTCGAAGGGGCGTTGCCATCAATCGCGACCACGCTGCGTGACGTTCACAATCCGCCGTCGGAGGAGGCACTGACGGCGGCTCGCGTTCGACTGATTTTTCAAGAGTTGTTTGTCATGCAGCTCGCCTTGGCGATGCGTCGTTCGTCACTGACCGGACGATTGCAGGCACCGGCGATGACCTGCACCGCACAGATTCGGCAACGCATTCTTCGGCGGTTCCCTTTTGAGCTGACGAGTGATCAGAACCGTGTGATCGATGAGATCGCCGCCGAGATGGGACGGCAGTTTCCGATGAACCGATTGTTGCAGGGTGATGTCGGTAGCGGAAAAACGGTGGTCGCGATTTTCGCCATGATGCTCGCGGTTGCGTCGGGGCATCAAGCGACGTTGATGGCACCGACCGAAGTGCTCGCCCGTCAGCACTATCAAACGCTCGGCAAGATTCTCGCCGACAGCCGCGTGCGGATTGGTCTGCTTTGCGGATCATTGTCGACCGCCCAACGACGTGAGACTCTCGAGAAGATCGCATCGGGTGAGTTGGACTTGATCATTGGCACGCAGGCACTCGTGTATGACATCGAGTTTCACTCGCTCGGGCTCTGTGTGATCGACGAGCAACACAAGTTTGGAGTTCGGCAACGAGTTCGGTTGCGAGAAGGCGGCGTCGACCCACACTATCTCGTCATGTCGGCGACCCCGATTCCTCGCAGCGTTGCGATGACGCAGTTTGGTGATGTCGATCTCAGTACGCTTCGTGAGAAACCTGCCGGACGTGGTGAGGTGCATACGTATCTCGCGGTGGATTCATGGCGTGATCGATGGTGGGATTTTGTGAGGCAGCGTATCGCCGAGGGAAGGCAAGCCTACGTCGTCGCTCCACGTGTGGGTGACGATGTCGTCGAAGACAACAACGATCGCCGAGAAGAGAAGGACGACGACGCTGCGCCCGATGAGAGCGAAGATGTTACGTCGGTGAATCGAACGTTCGAACATCTGCGGGATCGTGTGTTTCCAAAACTCCGTGTCGAGTTGCTGCACGGTCGGATGAATGCGGAAACCAAGCAGGAGGTCATGCAGCGTTTTGCGGATGGAGAGGTGGACGTTCTCGTCAGTACCACTGTCATTGAAGTCGGGGTCGATGTCGCCAATGCCACCGTGATGACAATCCTCGGTGGCAATCGATTCGGACTCGCTCAGTTGCATCAGTTGCGTGGCCGAATCTCACGAGGTGTTCACGCAGGCTTTCTGTGTGTCTTTACCGATGGGGAGGGATCACCTGAGGAGAGCGAGCGTTTGAAGGTGTTTGAGCAAACCAACGATGGTTTTGAACTCGCCGAGGCGGACTTCCGATTGCGTGGTCCGGGAGACATGTTGGGGAAGAAGCAAAGTGGTCTGGCACCGCTGCGGATTGCCGATCTCAATCGTGATGTTGAGATCCTTCAGGTCGCCCGAGAAATGGCTCAGGATCTGATCGATGAGGACCCGCAGATGGATGCGGAAGAGCTCGCAGGATTGCGAGATCAGGTCTTGCGACGCTACGCGAGTCGTCTCGATCTCGGTGATGGTGCGTAGTTATCATCGGGGCGACGAAGAGCCCCCCGTGCGCGTCGCGATGTTCGTTTCGGTCGTCGGCGCACAGCAGCGAAAGAAGTTCCGGATTCGTTGTCCTATCTGCATGATCAAGGTTGCGACGACGTCTTTTACTGACAAAGCTACCAACAAAGAACAGCTCCGATTCGGCCGAGAGATGTCGTCAATGCGTGGGGTTTGTGGAGTCATTGTTGGTTCGCAAACCGCATGTTGACGTTCGTCTTGGGACGTTTCTCACGACTGTTGATAACGGATTGATGATTCGGAGGTGAGAACCGAATCTTTGTTGCAGCTTCCATTCATGTTGCCCCGTTATCAAGGCTGCGTCGCCGATTGCTTTGGGTGGAGCGTTGGGTTGGGCTGTTCACCGTCAGTACGATTCCATCAGAGTGAGCCCATGAATCTTCGATTCCTTCTAGCCGTCGTGTGTGTCGGATTTGCGATCCCGGTATGTGCGAGCGAAGACACGATCACCACCGCGTTGGTGCGTCTGCAGCAGCACATCGAGGGCACGTCCTCGTTGTCTCCGGAAGAGCTCGCTCAGGGACGGTCGCTCATCGAACAGAACGCGGGGGAGCTCGGTGCGGATTCCAAAACGATGGCGAAAGCGTTTGCGGTTGTTGAACTGTATGAGCAGAAGGCAGGGCCGCTGTTTTTGAATCCAAAGACGAAGAATGGGTTTCCGCGAAAGCCATCGCCTGACCTGCAGCTCGAGCACACGATGTTGGCTCTACAACAAGCATTGCTCGACAACGCGTACACATCAGCCAATTTGAAGAAGTATCGCCGAATGATGGACGGGACGTTCTTCAAAACGTCGGTGTACTTTCCCGGTGCGGTCGGCAAGGCGAGTTCGGGGAAAGGGATTCATTCGGCGTTGATCAACGCGTCGCATCCCAAAGCGGTCGGAAGCCCGGTGGCCGGTGCGGACGGAGCGGCACGCCGACCAACGGGTTGGTACCTGGTGCCCGGGCAAATCGCGGAGGTTGCGGTGCCACCTACCATGGTCAACAAGGGTTATTCGATCCGAGTCGGGGCGCACTCCTGGGATCTGTCGAAGAAGAAAACGATCGAACGCATCGATCGCGTGTCGTTGGTCTATCCGATTACCGAGGCACGGACCCTGATCGCGAATCCTCTCGGGGGCGGTGTTTACATCGAGGTGCCGTATCAAGCCAATCTTGGCACCGTGAAGGTGTGGGTTAAGAACGCGGCGCGGGCGCCGTTCTTCTCAATGACCTCGACACATTCGACGACATTGGCCGAGTGGAATCGAACTGAAAAGAGGTGGCCTGGTCCGTGGGCAGATTTCGAGACCGACAAATTCATGATGCAGGTCCCGACCGCTTGGCTCAACAAGTTGAACAACCCGGTCAAACTGATGCAGGATTGGGATAAGGCGATGGATGCGGTTTCCGAATTGTTCGGCCATCCGCTCGTTCGATCGAAAACGGTGCTGTACCTGCAAGCCGATGTGGCGATGCGAGGCAACGCGAACTTCCCCGGCTATCCTCAATCGAATTACCCGTACAACGCATATCAACCCGAACAGTGCCGGCATCCATGGATGTTGAAAGGACCACAGTTTGCGGATTGGACGGTGTTCCACGAAGTCGGGCATTCGCAGTTTTGTTCCAAGTTCCGAGGCGAAACGGAGGCTCTCGTTAATCTTCCTCACGTTGCGATCATGAACCGCAAGTTTGGATTCAGTTTGGACGAAGCCTTCGGTTCTTCGGTGAACAAGATGAATCACCTCACCATGGATGAGGTTGCCGTGATGTGGATGGTTACGGAGAATTTCCGTAATGGCAAACCGATGAACATCAGCAACAAACCCGGTGACGAGGTGAAGTATCAGCATCGCGGTTATGGGAAGTATGTTGAGATCGCCAACCTCTTTGGTTGGGACGCGTTGAGTCGTTTTTGGCAGGAGGAGAATGCCAGTTGGAAACCGGGAGATCGCGTTCCTAACAACTCCGATCCGACCGACGTACGGATCTTGCGATTGTCCAAGGCGGCCGGCGCTGATCTGACACCGCTGATCCACTTTTGGGGAGTTCAGCCCGAACGGCCGCAGGTACTCGCGAGGATGATGCGTCGAGAAGGTCTGCAACCGTCGAAGGAAATCCATGACCGGTTATTGCACTACAAGACGCTGATTCCGATGGACAACGCTGCGTTTCGTCAGCATCTCAAACGGGTTTATCCGAAGGGGCTCGGGAAGCTCACCAACCCGCTGTACGGAACCGGGTGGTATCGTGCCACGGCGGCGACCTATAGCGAGGCCGACGGTGAGGCGGCGCAGCAAGCGATGCAGAAACTCATCGAACACTATTTTGGTCGGCAGTCGGGGGCGAGCTAACCGACGCAGAGATTTCGCAAGGGGTATAGTGAAGGAGGCGTCCGGTCTCCATTCACCTCCCTTGCTAGCGGCCCCGCATGGTTCAATCGCTCAAACGAGATGAGTTTGAAAGCGAGAAGCGTTCTTCGCGAGAATTGCTTTTGCGATTGTTGGGGTGGGCTGTGGTGCTGTTGCTGGCCAAGGTCTTTCTGTCGATCGTTGTCGAGTATCGGCGGTATTTTCCTGCCGATTTTGAATCCAACTTTCTCAGTGGACGGCGGCACTCGTTCACCGGGACGTATCGGCAGGCCTTCTACGTCCACATCCTGTCGAGCCCGATCGCGTTGATATTGGCGACGTTTCTCGTTGTCAGTCAAGGCAAAGGCCGTTTGCGGTGGTGGCATCGTTGGGCAGGGCGAGCGCAGTTTTTGCTAGTGATGTTGGTGGTCGTCCCGAGCGGAATGATCATGGCGAAAGACGCCTACGCCGGGCCGATTTCGGCCGCAGGTTTTGTGGTGTTGAACCTCGCGACGGCGGGATGCTTGGTCCTCGCGGTGCTGCGGGCACGACAACGCCGCTTCGTCGCACACCGCCGATGGGCGATGAGGTGTTTTATCCTGCTCGCATCGCCGTTGTTGCTGCGTTTGATCGCCGGCGCGGCCATTGTGACCGGGATGGAATCCGAGCGGTCCTACCAATTGAACTCTTGGATCAGTTGGTTAATTCCGCTGATCGTTTACGAAACTTGCTTTGCCCGCCGCCCCCGCAGAGAATGGAGTTCAGGTCGTGTAGCGGCGGTACCCACTGAGAAAGAGGCGGTTCCATGACAAGTTTGGAAGATCGGGGTCGCGGGAGCCTTTGTTGGGGCGGACTCGTGTTGATTGTTCTGGTGACGGTTGGGTGCGGAGGCGAATCGTTGGTGCGGGTGCCGGCCGATGACGCGGAGTTCTCAAGTCCCGCCGACTATGAGCAGTACGATCAAGAAATGCATGAACTCTCGGTCGGGCAGGCTGAATAAAGGGTCAAGCACGGTTTTGTGTGTGGAGGGGTGAGGGATGCTGAGGCAAAAGAAGCGAAACGCGTTTACTTTGGTGGAGTTGCTCGTCGTTGTGGCGATCTGCGGAGTGCTGTTTGGGTTGTTGCTGCCGGCGACGCGTGGAGCGAAGGAGGCTGCGCGGAGGATGAGTTGCAGCAATAACTTTAAACAGATCGGTCTCGGTTTGCACAACTATCATTCGGCGTACAGCCAGTTACCGATGCAGATGGGAGGAACCTACGATTCGGAATCGGATTCCGGCGGCACGTCTGCACCCGGAAACAACCGCTATCGATTGAGCTATCTCGTCGGGCTATTGCCGTTTGTGGAGCAGCAGGCGATTTGGGAAGACGTGTCGGCGGGGGAGTTGTCTGATGGGGAGGGCAAACGGTTTTCGCCGATGGGGCCTGCCCCGTGGACTCGTCAGTTTGATCCGTGGCAAACGGAGATTCCGACATTTCGATGCCCCTCCGATCCAGGTTTGGGTTTGCCGTCGCATGGCCGGACGAATTACGCCGCATGTCTGGGTGACGCCACTCATTGGCTCAATACCGGGCCGACTCGTTGGAATGCAGAATTGTCTGCGTGGGCGAATGACCGAGAATCGCAAATCAAGGCGTCAGGACGTGGTGTGTTCGTGCCACGAAAGGTGATCCGTTTTCGCGATGTTCTCGACGGCTTGTCCAACACGATCATGGCCGGAGAAATATGTACGGATCTCGGTGACCGCGATAGCCGAACGAGTGGATCGCTTTTGAATCCGTGGTCGATGATTCATGATTCGCCGGTCCTGTGCCGAGAACAGGTGGATCCGGAACGACCGATGTTTTGGAACGTGGCGAACAAGGATGCGGTAACGGCGAGCATTGGCAGCGAGAATCAACGGCGAGGTTTCCGTTGGGCGGACGGGGCGGCGTTGTACACGGGGTTCAACACGATCTTGCCGCCGAATTCGGAGATGTGTTTTGCGGGCGGAGACTCAGGCATCGGAATGGCGTCCATGTCCAGTCGGCACCAAGGTGGCGCACATGCGTTAATGGCAGACGATGCCGTGAAATTCATTACCGACTCTATCGAGGCTGGCGATACCAAATCGGGGACAGTCATTTTGGGCGGAACCGCCGGGCGCGTACCAGGAGCGATCAGTCCATATGGGTTGTGGGGCGCGCTGGGGACTCGAGCAAACGCAGAGGAAATCGAAGAGGAGCTTTAGTGCCTATGGCATTTCGATTTTTGGGGAGTGGATCTTGTTAAGCATTCTGCTCGTTAAAGTTCCTGATGCCGCGGGATCTTAAACAAGATCCAACACGGGTTACCCGAATGCCAAGTTGAGTTGGAAGACTCGAAGAGAGTGAGGAGTTCGGAGTGTATTCTCGCTATGGGTTGGCGGATAATTCCGTTTCGAGCAAGTCAAACGATTGGGGCCACTTGGCGTCGAGGTTCGTGTCCGGAGGAATCGCCAACCGGGCGCTGGCGATTTGTTTCCGGGTTTGCCTGCGAAGCGTATCCTGTCGACTGCCGCCATCGAGAACTTCGACGAGCATCCAACGGCAGCGAGCGAGGTGAAAATGAGCAGCAAGCAAGGCGTCGGCATGTTCGACGGTTCCGCGATCGGAGTAACGTAGTTTGTGCAGTTGCACGGCGAGTTTGGACCAACCCCAAATTGCAGGCTGGTCTTCTGGGCCGCGGATGGCGGCGCGTAGGTTCGGCTCGGAATCTTGCTCGATGGCCAACTTCTCGAGCGACATGGCGGCCTGGGTTTGCAGGTCGAACACGTTGGGGGACTTTTTGAGGATCTCGGCGAGGACGTCGAGTGACGCTTGGGTTTTGCCGGCTCGTCTGAGCCACTCCGCGTGGCGGACTTGCGTAGCCGCGACTCGGTCCTCGGGAAAGGACGGCAATGCGATGGCGAGGCTACACGTTTTCGCGGCGCGGTCATAGCAAGCCATTGAGGTTTGAGCGTTGGTTGCTTTGGGCGCGAGGTCTGCCCAGGCCTGGCCAATCCACAGCCAATCTTGCGGTGACACCGCGTTTGATTTTGCCGGGAGTTTCGCTAGCAACGCATCGAGTTCTTTGATCTCCTGCATGACGATTCGCTCTTTGGCGGTCATTTGTTTGAACCTGCGGACCGCGGTTGCGAGCTGCATCGATTTCAGATTGTCGTTCCCTGTCGAATCGGGCAGTTTGTCGAGCTGCGCGAGAGTCTTTTGCGCAGCCTGCAGATCGCCTTGTTGGGTTTGTGCTCGGTAAAGAAGTTGAAGTGCGGTTCTCGCGAAGGCGGGTGGAGTGCTCGACGTTTGAGGCGGTGTTCGTTTGCGTTTTCCTTTTCTTCTCGGCGGGACTTTTGGCGGTGGTTGAACCAGGGGAAATTTGCCGGTCGTTGTCCAGCGGATGACTGCGTTTGAATCGCCGGTGCGATCCGCGATGATCGCGAGCATCTGTTTTGCGGTAAACAGCGGTAGCGTTGGGCTGCGGAGTTTGGGTTCGAGGACTTTGACCGCAGCGTTGTATTGCGCCGACGCTTTGGATAAGAGGGCGAGCATCGCGTCAGGGTCGACGTCGGGTTGGCTCGCTCGGCGCAGAAACAAGGACCAGTATGCGGTTCCGCAACCCAGTTTGGCGTCGGCATAAAGCGATGATTCTTTACGCACTTTGGCGTAGGCGCCGGTCGCGTGTTCGTATTGTCCGAAAGCAGCGTAGGACTGAGCGAGCGTGAACCAGATTTCGTTGTGTTGTGAATCGTCCGGCCAGCGGGCGTCGATAACCTCGGCGATCGATTGCATGTACCGGAGTTCGCCGACATCGTCTGGTTTCCCCCAGTGGATTGCGGTAGCTTCCTGAAGTGCGGCCAAGGCGATCGATGCGCCGTCACGGGTGGCACTGGTGGACACGTCGCCGGTACGAGCGATGAGTTCGCCGTAGATAGCGGCTTCCATCAATCGCCCTGCTTTCTGCGAGAGATACGTCAGCAGGTAGAGCAACTCTTCTCGCCGTTGACGATTGTCGCGTCGTAGGGACATCTCATAGGCTGCCCTGATCGCGCCGAGGGCTTGTCCGAACTGCGTTTTGTAATCTTCGGTATCGGCCGCGTTTTCGTCGAGTTCGGACCAAGACTCGTATTTTTGATAAGCATCGTTGTAGGCGTCGTCGAAGTAGCGGGACGTGCGAGCCGGTGCGATAATCGCGATGCGTTTGCGAGGTTCGGAGGGGCGTGGCAGGACGAGGTCGGGTGCTACCGTCGGTCCGCCGAAGGGTGAGCGGTTTCTTTCGTCCTCAGTGTTCGTCGTGTTGGGCGACCGGGATCGAGAACCGTTCGTGCTCGCGAGCGATGTAAGTTGTTCCGGAGCATCGTTCCGATTGGGGATAGGGATCTTGGCGACAAGAGCTTTGAGTGTCCCAGGAGCGATGGTGATGTTTTGGGAAGACGATTCCTCGGTTGTTTGGAGCCCGGGTTTGGAGCGGGACTGCGTGGGGGCTGTTTGCGTTGCATCGTTGTCCGGCGAACGCATCAAGAACATGACGAGTGAGACTCCGAGTAGCAGCGATACTAGCCCGAGTCCGGCCAGCATCGGTGTGCGGCTGTTTCGTGTTCTTGCATACTTTTTATGGTCGTTATCGGGGTCGCGATCGGTATGCTGCGGCTGCTTTCCCGTTTGGATGATGATAGGGGAATCTGAATTCGTTTCTTCTTCGCGTTCGTTGTTGTGCGAACTCTCCGGGGCGTTTTCATCGGTGTTGACTTCATTGGTGTCGACCACCCGCTCGGAAGAATGATCTTCGTCTACCGTCGGGACGAAAGTAGGCTCGGTTTTGTCAAACGAAGGCGTCTGCGTGTCAATCGCAGTGACGAGTCTGCCATTGGGGGATAGAAACAACGTTGCGCCGCACTGGCACCTCAATGACGCACCGAAGTTAGGCTTGAGTTCGTGCACTTGGAGGCAAACCGGACAGATGCCTTTACGGTAGGAAGCGGTGGCAGCGATCGAAGAGACTCCGTGCGTTCAATCCAGTGGGGAAGAAGATTGCGATTCGCTATTTCGATTTCAGCGTGATTCCCCAAATGGGGCCACGCGTGTTGTTTCGTTTTCGCGGGTAACGATTTGACATCGCTAGCCCTTCGGGCATCACACCGACATCGCGGTAGTTCCCACCGTGGGATGTCGCGAGGAGTTTGAACTGAGCCGCGTTCGCTTTGTTGACTTCCATTCCTCGCGTGTGAATCACTACGTTGGGATTGGGTTTGGAGGCAAAGTACTTGGCGGCACCATCGGTGAAGGCACCGTCACCGAGCACGTAGATGACGTCGGGTTTCAGATCCATTGCGATCTGGATTGCTTTCTTGCCGTTGGTTTTCAGGCAGAGCGGCACCGTGTCGAGCCAATTCGCCAGCGATGCTTTGTTCTTTGGGGTGGCCGCGACTAGTTTTCGCACCGTGTTCGGGTGCATCATTCCGTAGGCGGTGTCGCTGTAGAAGATGACGTAGAAACGTTGTTTGGGCGTGAGTTGATTGATGGTGATCATCAGTTGGATGAGGGCGGTTTCGAATCGTCCCCGCGTCATGCTGTTTGAATTGTCGATCACAAAGACGTTATTGATTGCTGCGAATTTGCTGCCGAAGATGGTCGGTTTGCCTTTGGTAGGCGAGTCGCCTTTGCCTGGCATCATGGAAGATTTTGCCGGCATCGCGGGCGGTTTGATCGACGCGGTGCTCACGGTCGACAAGAAGTCGGGCACGGCGGCGGGCTCAACGACTTCCGGTACGACGTCTTCGATCGGGGCTGAATCAGGTTCGTTGTCGATCGGTTCAGTGATCTCGACGGGATCGGTCTCGATAGTGAATTCTTCGACGAGGGTCTCGTTTTCGCTGGGTGCGGCGATGATCACGAGGCTGTCTTCCTGTGGACTCACCAGGTAGAAGCTCGCCAACGCCAGGATGATCGCAACGTGGACGAGAATGCTGATGCTGTTGGTCCCGATTTGTCGGAAGATCGCGTCGCGCCGCTCGGCGAACCAGAAGTTCCATCGCAACCAATGCTTCCGCCATCCTTCGTGTTCGTCGATCAGGCGTTGACGTTGGAGCTGTTGTTGCTCGGTTTCCCGCTGCGACTGTTTGATGACCGCTGCCATCGAGAGCGAGTCGGCCGCGCCGGGTTGGGGAGAGTCTGTACGAGGGGCAAGGTCGTCGTTGTTGTTTCCGGGGGTGTCGTTTTCAGAGGCGACCGTGACGGCGGGAGAGGTTTGTTTCGTAGAATAAGCACGCCGTTCTCGTTGAAGAAGATCGCGGTATCCTTGCAGTTCAGCCGGGGGGGCGGAGTCTGCGGGGACCTCGTAGAGGCGTCCGTGTTTTTCAAGGATTTTGAGCCCACGGTTTTCAGGTCGGTAGTATCCGTTGGCTTCCGCATGGGCGAGTTCGGAACGTGGAATCAGCAGGAACTCGATGCCATTGGAGACCGACACAAAACGCGGTCGGTTGGGGGATGAGGTCATCGGTGAGAAAGACGAGAGATAAGACTTGCGCCGGGTGACCGAAATTGGTCAACCGGGACACTAAGAACGGCTCTCGATGAAGAATGTACCTGGCTGATTGGCGAAATCTACGGACTCCTAGTCCTTGAATTCCGCGATCACGCTGGACAGGGATTGCTTGGCGTCTCCGAAGAGCATTCGTGTGTTTTCACCGAAAAACAGCGGGTTTTCGACGCCGGAAAAGCCTGAAGCCATGGATCGTTTAAGGACGAAAACGGTCCGTGCGTGGTCGACATTGATGATCGGCATCCCGTAGATCGGGCTGTTTTCGTCTTCGTGGGCGGCCGGATTCACCACGTCGTTGGCACCGATCACGATTGCGACATCGACGTTATCGATTCGCCGGTTGATGTCGTCCATCTCGACCAGTTGAT
>JBICHZ010000073.1:0-9001 GCA_043101355.1 Rhodopirellula sp. JB044 | reverse complement strand
AAGGTCCGTGAACTCCTGTCCGTCGCTCGGGAACAGTCCGCAGTAAACCATCCGTCGTGGTCGATCGTAACCTGGTAACGCCTTCGCGACAGTCTTGCCGGTGACCGTCACGGTGTCACCGATATGAACGTCGCCGAGGCTCTTAATGTTGCAGATTAAATAACCGACTTGGCCGGTCGACAGTTCTTCACGAGGTTCTCTCGAGGGAGTGAACTGGCCCAGCTCAATAACCTCGTGCTCGGTTCCTGCACGGAGGAACTGAATCTTCTGGCCTGTTTTGACTTTGCCCTGCATCACACGGATGTACGTGATCGCGCCGCGGAAGTCGTCGTAGTTGGAATCGAAAACCATCGCCTGCAACGTCTCGTCTGGATCGCCTGCGGGGGCGGGGATGCGTTCGACGATCGCGTCGAGCAGACCGTCAACACCGACGCCCGTCTTCGCGCTAACGCGGACGCACTCCTCCGGATCGGTCCCGAGCGAATTCATCATTTCCTCGGCGACTTCATCGGGCCGAGCGTGGACCAGGTCGATCTTGTTGATCACCGGGATGATTGTCAGGTCATGTTCCATCGCCGCAAACGCGTTCGCCATCGTTTGCGCCTCGACTCCTTGAAACGCGTCGACGAGCAACAACGCACCCTCACAACACGCGAGCGAACGAGAGACTTCGTACTGGAAGTCAACGTGGCCCGGAGTGTCGATCAGGTTGAGTTGATACGTCGTGTCGCCGCGTTGAAACGGCATCGCAACGGCACGAGCCTTGATCGTGATCCCGCGTTGACGTTCCAACGCCAAGTCGTCGAGCAACTGTGACTTCATCTCACGAGTCGTCACGGTGCCGGTTTCTTCGAGCAACCGATCGGCGAGCGTGCTCTTGCCGTGATCGATGTGAGCGATGATGCAAAAGTTGCGAATGTTTTTGGTTTGTGCGGACATGCTGGATAGTTTTGCCGGAGGCGGGCTCTCGGGAATTCGCGAGCGTGGATGATCGATTTCAATGGGTCAGTGGCGATGAGGCACGCCGGCGTGTACCGGTGACGCGGAGGCTACTGGACGCAGAGGCTTGTCGTCGTCTTACCGTAGGCGGCCGACTATCGTAGGCGACCGCGTAGCGTACGGACGCGACTACGAATGTGCTTTGCGGGCGTAACCGGCTGCACCGAGATATCCCGCGTCACTGCCGAGCGAAGCGAACGAGATCGTTGTCCCCTCGTAAACGTTCGGGAACGTGCGTTGGCGGAACTCCTCGCGAATCTGCTCCATGAAGCGTTTGCCGATCGGGCATTCTTCGCCACCGAAGTTCATCGCACCGCCCAGCACAACGCTGCCCGGATCGACGGTGTGAACCAGTGTCGTGATTGCGATCCCCAACCAGCGTGCGGTTTCATCGACGATCGTGTTGGCCAATGAGTCACCGGCAACGGCGGCTTCGTAAACCCGTTTGCTGGTCAACTCATCCGCGTCCGTTTCACCGTCGCGATTGACGAAGCGAGCAAGGCTGCTGTCAGTCTGTTCTCGCAATCGTTTGCGGGTAATCGCCACCACGCCGGTGGCAGACGCGTACGCTTCGAGTTGCCCACGGCCTCCACCCCATTGGCAAATTTGTGCGTCGGGGGAAGCGTCGACCAGGATATGACCGCACTCGCTGCCGAAGCTGTTCACGCCGTTGACCAATTCGTCTTCGATAATGATACCGCCACCGACGCCGGTGCCGAGCGTCAACAACAACATCGAAGAATGCTCGCTGCCGCTGCCGAGCCAGTATTCACCGAATGCGGCCGCGTTGGCATCGTTGAGGAACTCGACTTGTCGCCCGGTCGCCTCAGCGATTTTTTCCACGATCGGAAAATCCCACCACGAAGGCAACTGGGGCGGCGCGACCAACCGGCCTCGGGGCAGGTCCATCGGCCCGGGGGCCCCCATTCCGATTCCCGGTACCTTCCCCGTCACGCCGCATCGCTGCTCGGTTTCGCGCACCATATTGGCTAACCCGCGAACCGCCGCCTCCGGGCCCTCGGATTCTCGCGTCGGCACCTGCTCGAATGCCACCGTGTGTCCCTGATCGTCAACGAGCCCGCACTTGATGCTGGTGCCACCAATGTCGATGCCCCAGAAATACGGCGCCGTGGATGATTCGGTAGGAAACGCGTGATCGCGATCAGAATGAATTGCCAAGGTAGATTCTCGTCGAAGGTAAACGCCGCTGCGGCGGATCATGAAAGTGGAGAGCAAGGGATTCGGCTGGTTTGGCTGCAGGGGAAACCCGCTCGAGAACTCGTCAACCTTTCAGCGTTGACCACCATTCGCTTGACCAAATCGCATCCAACGTCCAGCGAATGCTCGGTCGTCTACAGCCCGTCGAAGCCCGTCGAGGGGCGAAGAAGGCTACTCAAGTCCTCCCGCCCTGACGTGTTCGGGCAATAGTATAAGAACCAAACCGTTTTCGACGAGGTGCGATCTGCATCCTGTCCAACGCCTCAGGAAACCGGCCTCAGCCTGGGGTGCCGGTTTCGCTGGCTGGTCTCTCGGGACGTTTTTGCGACAGTTCAGCAGAAAAACGTGCACGACCCCGACTCGGCCGAGAATGCGGAGCCCACCCGAAAGCAGCCGTGGCCTAAAAATGCCGATTCGTTCGAAGAACCGTCCCGAAAATCAGAGCGGCACTGCCGTCCTAGCTGTTTCCCGGCAGCGACATTTGTGCCGGCTTGACCCATTTCGGCAGAGTCGCCCCGGGTTCAGAAATGCCCAGCACCACCGATTCGCTCGACTCGGCCGGACGACTGATAACAAGGCAATTCGTCAACGAGATCGAATCCGACAACCCTTGACGTTGAAACGCACGCAGACAACGGTACAAATCAAAACGTCGCCGAATGCTGCGGATCCAATCCAGTCCTGCCTCGGCCGTGCAGTAATCAATCCGCAGGATCGTCTTCGGGGCGATGCCGAGTTGGTCCCGCAGTTGCCGCCAGGATCTCGCGAGATCGCAAAAGAAGGCGGGTTGCAGGGAAACAATTTTCGGGACGACCAACGCGAGCGTCTTCTGCTCGGATCGATTGGCAGCGACCGCGTGGCAAAGCAGCGTTTTCAACGTGTTGTCGGTCGAGATCGCCGACGTATTCTGCGTCGCAGTCATGCTCTACCTGAGGCTCAGTTGCTATCGTTTGGGAGACCGCATCTTGGCCAACATCGATTGGAAATCGACCGCGACTGGTGTGCCTGGCGTTTCTTCACCGCCCGCTTCGCCAATCGTGATGGCCTGTTCAACTTCCACATCGTCTTCGATAACCAGCATGTCGCGATCATCTTCGGCGAGAGGCTCCGTTTCGGCATCTTCCATCCACAACACAGGTGCGGATGCGTCGCCACGCATGCTGAGGATCTCGCGATGCAAGGACGCTTCGAGGTCCTCCGCAGGTTGTTCATCGGAGCGTGACTCACGATCGCAAGCAACGTCGTGCGTTTCGCAAACCGGTTGAATTTGTGTTGCCGGTTCTGCTTCATCGCCGAGTTTCGTCGCAACGGGTTCTTCTTCTTCGAATTCGCCAAACAACTCGTCGGTGCTCGGCGTTTCAAAGCGAACCGCTGGCTCGGTTTCTTCGGCAACCAACGGCTCGACGTGTTCAAGTTCGTTCATCGTTGTCGCTTCGGGGCCAACGCTAGCCTCGTCCGCTTCGTCGTACTGGAACGATCCCGTTGCCTGGCAATCAAAGCTGACCGCTTCGAATGCGTTTTCGGTGTCGCAGGCAATGGCGACGTCGGTGTGGACGGTGAAGTCCTCTCCAGTCGCTTGCGTTTCTTTCATGCATCCGCGTTCGCATTGCGGAGAGTCGCATGATGCCGGGTCACAGGATTCGCCGCCGCATTGTTTGGCTTCGCATCCTGATTCGCACGCCGACTCGCACGGTTGATCGTTTTCGCAGGCAAACTCTTCGCTCGATGATTCAATCATCCCCGGAGTGTCGACCAATGGGCCGAACTCGATCGAGTTTTGAGGTTCGCTGGTGCCCTCTTCGTTGAGCGGTCCGAATTCAACGTTCGATACCGGGCGGCTCAGTTCAGGTTCTTCGACCAGCGGGCTGGGTAGCTGCTGCAGCACCGCCCACGCGTGGTCCACGGTGCCTTCGGAAATTTGTTGGTGTCCCCGAGAGGTTGCGAATTCGATGGTCGCGGTCATCAATTGGTTGATCAAACGCGGCACGCCGCTGCATGCACGGTGGATCGAGCGAATCGCGGCTTCCTCGATGCTGACTTTCGTGGCGATTGCCGCACTCTTGAGCGTCTGTCGAACGTATTCAATCGTCTCGTCGCTCGACAGCGGGTGCACGTAACACCGCGTCGAAACCCGTTGAACGAGGGCGTCGAGCGATGGCAACGCGAGCGTCTCGTCGAGCTTCGGACCGCCGAGCAAAACGGCGCTAACCCGAGGCCGACCGTTGGACATCACGTTGGTTAGGATGCGGATCGTTTCCAAAACTTCTGGTTTGAGCGTTTGTGCTTCGTCAACGAGCAGCAGCAACCCGGCGAACTCTTTCGAGCTGCCCGCGATTCGTTCGATAATCGCGAGTTGTGGGTCGTCGCCGGCGGCTACCGGTGTCGGTGCAATACCGCGGATGCGATCGAGTCGGCTGAGCAGGTGACGTTGCAGTGATTGTGGGCTTTCGAGCGTCGCGTCGCCGAAGACGATCACTTCTCGATCCCGAGCAAAATGCTGCTGCAGCACTTGGCTGATCAACGACTTTCCGGTTCCGGGAGGTCCGATTACGAGCGAGATGGCCTCCCACGCCTCAACGGCGCGGCGAACGCGTTGCAATGCATCGTCCTGCGATCCGACACGCACATAGCGTTCGGCACTGGGAAATGGTGGAAACGGGGGTACGTGAAACTGTGTTTCAACCGAAGACATGGTCGAAGTCCCGAGGCGGCACAAAACGTAGAAAGCGGACATTCCGTCTAATCGTTACAGTCGTCATGAAAGACCCGCGAACTGAAACGAAAATATCGGCGAAGGTGGCTGCATTCGGTCGCACGGCTGATTGCACGTACGGTCGCAATGCAATGCGATCAATTCGATGCCTACTTCGCATACCCCCGTCTTAACCAAACCCGCTCAATCAGCGAAAGTGGGAATCCGAGGCGGCCGCTTTGCCTGTCAATTCCGTTCGAAAAATCAACAAACTTTCATGCCCGATGCCGTCGAAAACGACCCGAACGCGATCATCCGGGAGATCGTCCAGGCGATCCGGGGGGCTGCCGCCGAGGAAGGCTTCGTCGCGTGCGGAATCGCCCCTGCGGTCGATAGCCAAGGGTTCCCAGACTTGGTCCGATGGATCGACGCCGGGTATCACGCCGATATGGAGTATTTTCCCAATCGCCTCGATGCGTACCGGAACCCTGGCGGCGTCCTCCCGGGGGCGAAGTCGGTCGTCGCGCTAGCGTGGCCGTATTCCGCGCTCGACCGTAGTGGTGAGGATGCGGAGGTGAGCGCGGCAGGGAGGGATGGGGAGGATGGCGAGGCTGGTGTTGGCAAAGTCGCTCGGTACACGTGGCAGGCGACTGATTACCACGACGTCATCCACCCAAAGCTAAAGAGGATCTGCAGAACGGTCCTTCAGATTTGTCCTACCGCAAACGCTCGTGGGATCGTCGACACGGCTCCACTGATGGAGCGTGAATTTGCTCAGTTGGCCGGGCTCGGATGGCGCGGCAAGAACACGTTGCTGCTGAACAAAACGCTCGGCAGTTATTTCTTCCTGGCGTGTGTGTTGGTCGACGTCGAGCTTCCCGCCGACACGCCCCACCAATCTGACCATTGCGGCACCTGCACGGCCTGTTTGGATGCCTGCCCAACTGATGCGTTCGTCGGCCCTCACGTGCTCGACGCATCGCGGTGCATCAGCTACCTGACGATTGAATCCCGCGAAATGATTCCTGAACCCTTGCGGGAAGGAATCGGCGATTGGCTATTCGGCTGCGATGTTTGCCAAGAGGTCTGTCCGTGGAATCGCAAGCAAACCAAACGGGCGATGTCGGATGAATCCGCGATGCAATCCGAATGGCGGTTGTCCCAGGACACACCACGCGGGCTGATGGAATTGGCAACCCTGTTTCATCTCGACGAAGAGGCGTTTCGGGATCGGTTTCGAAAGTCGCCAATGTGGCGAACCCGTCGCCGGGGATTGTTAAGGAACGCCGCGATCGTCCTAGGCAACGTGGGCAATACCGAACATGCCGACGCGTTGATACGAGGAATGCGAGACGCCGAGCCGATCGTGCGAGCAAGCAGCGCGTGGGCGGGAAAAAGAATTCTCGCACGGTTCCCCGCCGCCCCCCGTCGCCACGCCCTCGCCACCGAACTCAAAAGACTCACCATCGACGAACAAAGCGAAATCGTACGCGCAGAGCTACCCACTTAACGCCAACTCATCCTTCACCCCACCAAAACTGCATCTCGAGTGCCGAAAAGGTGTCGGACACCTTTTCTTCGTCATCCCGGACCGTGGGGCGCACCGACACGCCCCGGTCTGATGCGTTGTCTAGAAGTGCGCTTGCGTCTTGTCATCTTGAAATTCCGTGTCTATCTCCAGTCGGATTGCGGCATTGGTCACCGCGACCAACCGGCAATCGATCTGTCTCAAACGCGAGCATGCTTGGTTTGCGTTACTTCGCAGGCTCGTGTTTCGCCAGCAGCTTCGTGACCGCGCTCTGATTGTGCGCTGCGGCCCGGTCAGCCGGTGTCTGTCCATTCTCATCTAGGACTGTAACGTCGGCACCATACTTTAGTAGCAGGCGAACGGTTTGAGTGTCACCATGGGTGCAAGCCTCGTGAAGCACCGTGCGACCCTGTTTGTCTTTGCTGTCAACGAGGTCCGGTCTGCGATCGAGAATGCTATTGAGAGTGCCAGTGTCAAAACTGTAGCCCGCTCGAAAAAGATCGAGAACGTCAGAGTCATCGGAATCGATCAAGTCGTCAATCGCGCCATGCTCGACGAGCAAACCGCAGATCGCCTTGTGCTTGCGTTGCCCGGCGTAATGAATCGGGTTGCCATCGCTGGCAGTGACACCCGCTCCGTTTTCGATAAGTATTTTGGCAACCTCATAATGCCCGCGGTATGACGCGAACACGAGTGGCGTCCACACGTCACCGTCCACCCCTCCATGAACGTCGGCACCGTAGTCAAGCAGCAATTGAGCAACGACCGATTGACCACGGCTTGCCGCAACGTGCAGCGGTGTGAGGTTCTTAGCGTCGCGAACGTCGATAAGTGTGGCGTCTTCGTTCAGAAGCTTCTTGACAGTGGCAACGTCGCCGTGAAACGCTGCCGCAAAGATCGAATGATTCGGCATGTCGGTGCTGTTCAGTTTATCCGCATAACGTTTAGTCGCCGGTCGGCGAAAGAAATACTGGGCATCAGGAAACGCGTTAAGCCCAACGAAAGGCAGCTCTCGGGACGCACGTGAAGCAACTGCCCAGCAGCCCAACGGGCCAATCGTTTGCCTGACCCATCCCAGCAGCCTGAGACCTCTAATCCCCAGCTACGCGGGATCAGCAAGAACGACGGAGGCGTTCGTCAGCGTGGCATCGAAGACAGCTTTTGGTGACTCCGATGTGAGAATCACCTCTCGTCGCCTGTCCTCGACGAACCACCTGATCTGTAGGCACTCAAAACATATCAGAAAGTCGTACCGCTTTCCGTCATGTATCAAAGATAGTCCGTGTCGAGGGTTGAAGCAGGCGGCGATGGCGCCAACACTTTCCTCTGCCCCCAGCTTCATTGCGGCAACTAGCCGCGTCCGGTCTGAATCGCCGACGGCTGTTTGGCCAAGCACACCAAAGCCGTGGAATTCTTCCAGATCAGGTTTGGCTCCTCCGAAGCTTGGGTCAATCGAGAGCAGTTTGAACTCGGAGCCGTCCCGTAGTGCATGCAATGCATCGTCTGGCAACGGGACACCGAGAGGGGTCATCGCGGAACCGGAATCACGTGGGGCTTGTCCGACACAACCGAGGGCAAGCGAAAGTAAGAAAAGTAAGGTGTAACGCATTGGATCTTCAGCCGGATAACGCCCAGCGTTTTGGGTCGCTCAGGATCCGGGGAAACGGGTGGTTGTCGAACGGAGCGGGAACAGGTTGCTTGCCGCCGAGGGCATTGAACGGCAGCGACAGGGGTTGCGATAGAAAGCGTCGCTGCGAATCGACCAAGCTCCGTCAGCAGATGGAGCGACTGCCGGCTGATCATCAGTCGCGTACCGAATGATAACATATAGCCGCTGCGCGTTCGCCCCGTTTTCGGGATAGCTCGCTGCTAACGCGGCACCGACGAATATGCAAAATCCCGCTAGCGGTGTTAGACCAAGATTTCAACGGAATCTGGGCACGCCTGCTGCGGCAATCAAGCATCGTCATCTATTGTGCGTGCCTGCGAGTCAAGGAGCAGCCAGTTCTTTCGAATGAAGGCAATGTACGCGATCAGTACGAAAGCATTTAAATGAAACCATGCAAATCCACTCGCGAGTGGCGATTCATCGACAGTCGAAAACAACGCGGTCAGCGCGACGCCAGCGAGGCGTCCAAGAGCGAGGAGAATCCCGAGAACGAAGAAGGGCATCGTCGCCGCGCGACCTGGGGGTACTCCGAGTTGCTCGGCTCGCGAGTAGAAGGCAGGTGTGGCGATCATGGCGACGATTACAAGAAGTAGCATTGCTAGTCAGAGGTTGCGGCTGGGTGCGATTGGTGTTGGAGTACGGGCGACGTCACCGAGACAGAATAGGGGAGTCTCCATTTGCGAACCGCCCGCTTCGGTGGGTGCAGAAAAGCACTGTCATGGCCGAACTTAGTTTTGCTCGGGTTCGCACGCGGTGCGCGAACCGGTAGCGGCATTACCTCACGGTAACTTTTTTGCGACTCAAGGTCCAATGGCTTGTGCGCTTCCGAGCACGTCTCGGCCAGCATGGATGGTTCAGTCTCGCCACCCTGGTAGATATCCGAAGCTTAGGAGCC
>JBICHZ010000072.1:0-11774 GCA_043101355.1 Rhodopirellula sp. JB044 | reverse complement strand
ACCGGAGTGAAGTGCCGAGGGCGGAATTCCTTCAACACGCTCAAACGGGCCATCAGGGTCTTCGCCTTGGCGAGTCGTCCCCACAGTTTGGCGGCATCATTCGGTACCAGCAGCGGAATTTGGGACATCGATTCGGTTCCGCCGGCGACGATGGTGTTGGCGTCACCGTGCGAGATCGCGGCGCACGCGGCGAGCAACGATTCCATGCCCGACGCGCAGTTGCGGTTGACCGTGTGTGCGATCTGGGTGTGAGGAACTCCTGCCCGGAGCGCGATCACGCGGGCGATGTTCGCCGAGTCGGCCGGCCCCGCGACGTTGCCAAAGATCACTTGGTCAACCGCCTCGGGGCTGAGGCCGCACCGCCGGAGAGACTCGCTCACTGTATGGGCACCGAGGTCAACCGCCGATACGTCGGCGAGTTTGCCGAATGCCTTGGCAAACGGCGTGCGTACGCCATCGACGATCGCCACCGGTTTGAAAGGATGTGTGTCACTTTTCATCGTCATGCGTTTTCTCCCTTCGAGTCGTCAACAGTCGATGTTTCGGTTTCACGCAGTTTGCGACGGATGATCTTGCCTAGAAAATTCTTAGGCAGTTCCTGTTCGCAGTGTTCGTAAACAGCGGGCTGTTTGTGTTTGGACAAATGCTCGCGACAATGCGCGCGGACCGCGTCTTCATCCCACTCGGCGCCCGGAGTCATCACGACGAACGCCTTAACGATTTCGCCTCGTGCGGGATCGGGTTGGCCGACAACGGCGACCTCGGCAACGCCGGGGGCCGACTGCAGGACGGTTTCCACCTCGACCGGATAGACATTGAATCCCGACGTGATGATCAGGTCCTTCTTGCGTCCCACGATCGTGTAGCGTCCGTTCTGATCGCGGGTCGCTAAGTCGCCGGTGCGGAGCCAACCGTCGACGATTGCCTCCCGCGTGGAGTCGGCATCGTTCCAATAACCGAGCATTACTTGCGGGCCGCGAACGATCATCTCGCCAACCACGCCGCAGCCTAGATCGTCGAGTCCGCCGTGCTCGTCAACGATCCGGCACTGTGTTTCCGGCAGTGGCAAACCGATCGTGCCATAACACGGTTCGTCAAAAAGGTCGCCGACATGAGTCACCGGGGAGGCTTCGGACAGTCCAAAACCTTCGACAACTAAGGCGTCACTGTGTTGGGAGAAGGTTTCGGCGATATGCGCGTCGAGCGGTGCACCGCCCGAGATCACCCATTTGAGCGAACTGAGATCGCTCGGATACGCACTGAGGCGGTCGTTCATCGCCGACAACATCGCCGGAACCGCGTGTAACACCGTTGGTCGGTGTTGCTCCATCAATGCGATTACCTGTCTCACATTGAACCGATGGTGCAGGACCAAGGTCGCACCCATTGCGGCACCGCCCATCACCATCGCCGACACGCCGTAACTGTGGAAGAACGGCAACACCGCGAGCATTGTGTCTTCGGCGAAACGGCGATCCGTCCACATCAATTGTTGCCACGCATTGGCAACCATATTCTCATGGCTCAATGTGACCGCTTTGGGGGCACCCGTTGTGCCGCCGGTGGGCAAGATGTAAGCGGCATCAGTTTGAGGTGCGATCGGCACGGATTTCCATTCACGTCGCGTGATGGCGATTTCTTCGCGCAGCCAATGATGGGACGTGTCCGATGGTAGTGACCATGTGCCGACGCGTTGTTGCCGCATCCACAGGTATCCCAACTGTTTGAACGCGGGCAGGTGTTCTCGGATCGATACGTAGAAAGTGTGGTCGAGTTTGTCGTGACTGCGTGCGAGCAAGTGGGCCAACATGTCGAGCGTGATGATCACTCGACATTCCGTTTCATCGACGAGTTTGTCGATCTCGTTCGCGGCCGAAAGAGGGCTCAGCGCGACCACGATCGCGCCGGCCCTCCAGATCGCATTCACGGCTACGATGAACTCAGGAACGTTCGGAAGGAGAACGCCAACCCGGTCGCCCGGTCGGACGCCATATCCCTGCAGCATCGCGGCGCAGCGCACGATATCAAAGTTCAGTTCTTCGTATGTCCAACTCTTGTCGCCATAGACCACCGCCATCCGATGCGGAATGACTTCAGCGGCGTGGCGAACCAACCCGTAGGCGGGCAGACCTTCGTAATGTTCGATCGCGTTCGCGTTGGGCGCCGGTTCCACCGGAATCCCGTTGTCGGTTTGCGAACCGATACCGATCGATGGTGGCGCGGTTGAAAAACGCAGACCCGATGCGACCGACGCATCGTGTGAACCCGTGATCGACGCCCCGTGCGAAGTTGGCGATGTGCTGGAAGCAGGAAGAACCTCACCCATCACTCGACTCCTTGTTGAAGCCAGGCTTAGATCTCCTCCGTGAAGTGATGCGGCCACCCAAGGGGATCTTATCGATGCCCTGGTCCGCTCCTACGGTGGTGGCCGCAGGTTCGAAGACGGCCCGGTTCAATAGCGGGAAAGATAAAGAGTTCGCAGGTCATTTCGCAAAAAATAAGAGTGCGAAATCACCTCGCGGATCAGCAAACCGAACCGGATAAACCGAACCCTGGTGGTTCGATCGGCCGAACACCCAAGTATAGGTCGCGAAAACAGTAAAGTGAAGTGATTTGCCTGTAAAAACTTTTAAGGGTTGGTTGGGGGCCCTTGCTGCGTGTTGCTACTGCCGTTTTGCCAGGCCCGAGTCTTCGCGAGGGAAAGCCGGTCTGCCGGTGTCTACTTCGTTTGCCAACGATCACGCGGTTCGAGAATGGCCTTCACCGAGTCGCTCTGCAGCCACGCCAAAGCCTCTTTGCTCTCGTTCAGGTAGGCGTCCCAGAACGCGGTGCTGATCGAGAGGATCGCGACGTGGTGATTCGGATTGCGAGGTAGTTGATCTGAGGGAAGGCTCCGATCGCTGAACGCAGAATGTTCCGCTTTGTCGAGCACGAGTTCGTACTTGTCGCCTTCGGGAAGATTCGGGAAAACCGCCAAACGCGATTCAACGGTTTGTCCACCGATCGGTGCGCTGTCGTGGGTGCCCGTCATCAGCAACCAAGCAATGGCGACGTTCGAGAAAGCGGTTTTGGCGTTTCCGATCCGCGGCGAACTGGGGCTCATCATGAGCGCGGCTTTGATTCGCGTGTCGGTTGCGCGTGAGCGGAACCGGCCCGCCGACTGGCCCGCGACGGATTGCGTTGTGACCGCACCGAACGAGTGCCCTGACATTCCAACACGATCGAGGTCGAGCTTTCCCGCCAAGGTGTCGGAGGCATCTTTGTTGATCCGTTCGAGATGATCGAGAACGGCACGCACGTCGCCGATGCGACTGAACAGGTTTTTGCCCGAGGCGGCTTCTTGCATCGCGGCCATGCGATTGCGGATTGGTTGATCCTTCCATATGCCCGAGTCACTGCCCGCGTGCTGCAGGAAGACCGCGACGTATCCGCGAGCGGCCCAGTGATTACCCAAATATGGGTTTCCTTCGCGGTCACCTCCGAGTCCGTGGCTGAACAACACCACGGGGGCGGACGCATCGGACTCGGGCAGGTAGAGCTTGATCGGAATCTCGCGGTCTCGATCAGAATCGTAAATCGTTCGCAAGACGGTCTTTGCTTTGAATCCTTCCGAAACCGCCATCGGATCGTAGTCGTCCGCACACAAGGGCGAGCCCAACGCGAAACAACAGAGCATCACGCCCGAGAGCACTGCGCGAATCGCCGGGAAACGAATCACCGGGAGTGGTGGACGCGTCGGAGTCGTTTGACGAGTATTCATGGTCAACCTGGAAGAGAGCCGGTGCGGGAGGAAGAGGATCATTGAAACCCTGGCGGTCAGGCCAAGTTCCGGTTCGATGATCTCGCCAGCCGCATCCGAAGGCTTTGCCGACCGCGCCCAACGACGGGCTTAGATGCCCGACTTCGCGGGGACCTTGGAGGATCGCACTGACGGGGACACCTGGGAATGGGGCGGCGGGCAGTGGATGACGGCGTCGTCGAGTTGGTAGCGAACGTCGGCGAGGCGGTCGGCTTCTTGACCGCTGTGGGTGACGTGCAGTGTCGTCATGCCGGTCGTGAGCTTGATTGATTGCAGTAGGTCAATCATTTCGCCGCGGGTTTCATCGTCGAGAGCGCTGAGTGGTTCGTCGAGCAGCAGCACCGATGGTTCGACCGCCAAGGCTCGCCCCAACGCAACCCGCTGTGCCTCGCCGCCGCTAAGTCCGGTGACGCCGCGATCGAGCAGGTGGGTAATCCCGAGCATCTCTGCCGTCTCGTCGCGGCGTTGTTTGATTTGGTGCGGCGTGGCGCGGCGAAGTTTCATTCCGAACTCGAGATGTTCGGACACGTTAAATGTCGGGAACAACGCGACGTCCTGCGGCACATAACCGATTTGTCTGTCCCCAGGGGCGTAGTGCGTGACATCAACATCCTGCACCCAAACGGAACCGGCTGAGGTTTGTCGCAAACCGCAGATGGTTTCCAGAATCGACGTTTTCCCGCAACCTGTTTTTCCCATCAGGACCGCGTACTGTCCCTTCGGGATGAGGATGGAGATATTCGCCAGCTCGAAGTTGCCTGCGCTGATCGAAACGTTGTCCAATCGAATCATCAGTGGAAGTCTCCGTTGAGTGGTCCCCACTGACCGCGACGTGTGCCCAACGCTCGCAACGCGAAGAGCACCGCCATCGCGATGGCAACCATGAGCAGCGAGACCGCAACGGCCGAGTTGAGATCGCCCACGCTCATTTCAAGAAAAACGGATGTCGAAAGAACTTCGGTGCGCATCCGTGTCGCACCGGCAAAAACTAAAATAGGGCCGAACTCGCCGAGAGACCGCGCCCATGCGATGGTCAGGGCCGCGATCATGCCACGACCCGATTGTGGCAGAGCGACATGTAAAAACGCCTGCATCCGTGTGCAGCCGAGCGTCCTGGCGACGTCTTCGGCACGTGGGTTAATTTGGTCAAAGGTAACACCCATTGTTCGGACAGCGAATGCACAGGCGACGATGAACTGGGCGAGCACCACGGCAGGCCAACGATAAGTAACAGGAAAGCCGACATCGTTGCTGAGCCAGGCCTCGAGTTCCCACCCGTTCCTGCCGATCGGCAAATGAAACAGGATCAGCAGACTCAGACCCAGCACCAACGGGGGTAAAACGATAGGGATGTCGACCAGCGTGTCAATTAGAAAAAGTCCACGAAATCGAAACCGCGACAGCAGGTAGCCCAGCGGGATCGCCACCAACAGCGAAAGGATCGCGGAGACGCTGCACGAGAGCATTGTCAGGCGGATCGATGCGCGGATCTCCGGTTTCGATAAAACCTCGCGAAAATCGGCGACAGAAGTGAACGCGAGATCGGCCGCGATCAACAGCACAACTAAAAGCAAAAAACACGACGAAATTCCTCCCATCCAAAGAAAGAATGGGACGTCGCTGCGGCGGCCTGGCACGAGCGGTCGGGAGGTCACGTGGCTGACGATTCGGTGGGGAAGAAAGGTGAGAGCGAAAAGGTACAGAGTAGATAGAATCGTCGAGAGCGTGAATCGACATTGATTGAACCGACAGCGAGGGCAACGGTATTCGACAACGGTGAGATGTCCCTCCGCATCGGTTCCTCACTCAGTCTGTTCGGTCAGCGGGTCCACTAAGTCCGTCGGCCGAGCGGTCTCGAGGGACGTCGAATCCGAATTCGCGATAGCGTTTACGGCCGTATTGTTCAGAGGTGAGGTATTTGACGAATCGTGCTGCCGATCGTTTTTGCGGCGAAGTGGAGATGATACCGATTTCGACACTAGAAACCGCGGCGCCGAGTTCCGGCAGGCTGATCGCATGCAGGTCGGGATAGTCGTTCAGGATCGCATCGTAAACAATGCCCGCGTCGGCGGAACCGACCACGATGTCGTTGGCCACCTCCGTCACGTTGCCCCGGTACGCCGTCGTCGCCCGGTCGACTCGATCCCAGACACCCAGGGCGGCCAATGCGGACCGCGTCAGGTGCCCTATCCCCGCCGCGTCCGGGCTGGCCTGAACGAATCGGATTTGGGGTCGCAGGCAGTCGGCGAGTGAGCGGATGGCTTTCGGGTTGCCCGATGGCACGGCGAGGACGGCTCGCATGCGGGCCACAGGGATCGTTTGTGATAACAACCCTTTCGATCGCGCAGCCGCGAGGAAGCTGGCGTCGGCGGGCAGGAACAAATCGCCGGTGCGAGTGGCTTCGATTTGCGACAGAAGGCTCTGCGAAGATCCAAAGTTGACATACACCTCGCTGTTAAAATCTCGCCGGTAGTCTTCGACAATCGTCTGCACGACGGCCTGGTTGCTCGCGGCGCAGAACAGCGTGATCGGTTGGTGGGGTGATGATCTTGTATCGGTGCTGGCGAGATTCGCAGGATCGCTGTTGTGCCTCTCGGTGCGGGCGAGTTGGACGAGCAAGACCGGCAACGCGACAGTCAGTGCGAGCAAGAAAGCGAGAATCCGGTTCATGAACGCGTGCCGATCAGTAGCATTCTTACGAAAACATTACGCTGGACGCGTCCGCGTCGTTGCGATTGACCGGTCATTCTAACATGCGTCCAGGACGCGCCGTTGCCGGCCGAATCGCGCCCACGCCATTCGGCTGACGTCGTTCGGTCTTTCCAAGACCGAAAAGTAGGTGCCGTTTCGCCCAACAAACCAACAGGCGTCAAACAGCCAATACCTAAACGCCGATCAGCCCGCCTCGGAGAGTCGGGCGACGTTGAACAACCAGTGAGCCGAAGTGCGTGAGCACTCGGGTTTTCGGCGTGTTGGGCGGATGCTTGGTTGGCGTTTCCACCCGAGGCCTTGCTGCTGTTTGCCTGGTCTGTTTTCTAACGCGTGTTAGTGAGGCGTCGTCGCCGGGGCAACCGCTTGATGGACGAGAGCCGAACCTTCCAATGGAGTGAACTCCGCGTACACGGGCAGATAACTCGAGACGGCTTGCGCCTGTGCCACGCTGAGGTTGTAGACGCGCAGGAAATCGTACACGCCGCCGCGACCGATGGCTTCGGCGGTGAGTTCGCGATCGTAGAGCACGTTGCTCGTTTGGTGTCGGCCGAAGATGTCCGTAGGCGTGCTCGTCACGGAGGCTCGCACATTGGGGCCGGCGATGACGGGCAACAGGTACGCGTCGTCGGCTTGGAATAAACCGGCGAGCACAACGTCGTCCTCTCCACGTCCATCTTCACGCACGGACTTGAGCAATTGTCCGAGCAGCGCGACTTCACGCGGGGCACGCGACAAATCGATTCGCACATTGACCAAACTGAACGTCCACGCTTCGCTGACCGGCGGTTCGGCGGCGCGGAACCACGCCACGAGTGGGTCGTACGTCAATTGGTTATCGGGGTCCGCAACGGTGTAGGTTTGCGTCCGGTCGACTCGCACGCGATCCGGGTTGAACAGGATCGCCATCTGCTCACCGCGGTCTTCGGGGCCGGTCGGTGGTCCGAGGACGTAGTCGTACAGCGGAGCACCCCCGCCGAGCGAACTTTCGTTGATCGCGTCGACGATTCGCGGGACGAGGTCCATCTGCAACGAGGAGATTTGCTGCACGGCGATAACGTCAAACTGACGTACGACGCGGACCAGGTTCTTCCGAGCCAAATCGCTGGCGAGTTTTGTCGGCCCGAACCCATCCAACGCCCATGCGGCGACGCGTAGGTGTGCCGGAGCGTAACGTGTCCGGCGGCCAAACTCCCCACTCGGGCTGCGTCGGTGCAGATCGCTCGGGCTGGAGATGATCGGATCGGCTTCGAAGTCGGGGTCCGCCGGTCTTGCCGCGGTCAGAGAATCACTGGATGCGAATCGATCGCCTGCAAAACCACCCGTACTCGGCCGGTCAGATCCGGAGCCTCCGATGGTGGTCGACGATGTGAACGTGAAGGGATCGCCCATCTCGCCCAATCGGCTCTCGTGTTTCGGTGAAATCGAAACCCCGTCCAAGCCGTCGACGTTGTAATGACGAAAAAAATACCAGCCGCCCCCGACCAGACACAGCACGATCAGCCCAGCTTGAAGCGGGTGTCCTCCACTGGATTCTTGGGACATGGGATTGTTTGAACTTCCGTGTTCGGGGCAAATCTCAACACAGTAGCAGGGAAAAAAAGGAATCATCCGATCTGATTAAAGAAAACGGTTTTCCCGGCTATTCGACTTCATCGGCTCAAACACTCGCCGGTTTCAAACAATTTTCCGAAAACGCACGTTCCCGATCGGGTCCACTGACATGTGGACGCGCGATCGTTATCTTGGTGGTTCGTTTCCGCTACCTCGCAACACCCTCTTTTTAAGTAGAAAACGTTTCCGTGAGCGAAATCATTCCAGTCGATGTCCCGACCGTCGGTGAATCCATCAGCGAAGTCCAGATCGGCACTTGGCTGAAAAACGATGGCGATTGGGTGGAAAATGGTGAGGATCTGGTAGAGATCGAAACCGAGAAGGCGTCGGTGCAGATCCCCGCCCCCTCGAGCGGCTTCCTGCAAGGGATCCTCAAACAAACCGAGGAGTTCGCGGAAGTCGGCGAAACCATTGCTAGCATTCGGGTCGGCGAAAAACCTGAGGGTGGTGGTGGCGGATCCAGCGCGCCGGCGGAATCCAGCTCGCCCGCACCGGCTCCGGCGGCCAGCGCGCCGTCGCCTGCCGCGACTCCCGCCGCCAAGAACGGTGGCGGATCCGCGGCGTTCGTGATGCCAGCCGCACAACGATTGCTCGACGAACATTCTTTGGCCGCTTCGGATGTCCCGGCGACCGGACCGGGGGGACGACTGCTCAAGGAAGATGTGCTCGCTTACATCCGCAGCGGTGCGTCCCGGCCCGCTGCCCCTGCGGCGGCTCCTGCCCCGTCCGCTCCCGCCCCGGCACCATCCGCCCCGGCACCATCCGCCCCGGCAACGCCTCCTCAAACCATGACGGCCCCGCCTGCGATGGAGTCACCTTCGCATTCGTTGATGACCGAAGGCGCGTATCGCAGTGAAGAGGTTAAACCGATGAGCATGCTGCGGCGGACGATCGCCTCGCGACTCGTCCAAGCCCAACAGACCGCGGCACTACTGACCACGTTCAACGAAATCGACATGTCGCCGGTGATGAAAATCCGCGCGAAATACAAAGACGCGTTCGCCAAGAAGCACGGCGTGAAGCTCGGGTTCATGTCGTTCTTCGCCAAGGCGGCCGTCGAAGCCCTGCGGCGATATCCGGCCGTCAACGCGGAAATCCGCGGTGACTCGATGGTCTATCGCAACTATCAAGACATCGGAATCGCGATCGGTGGCGGAAAAGGGTTGGTTGTCCCTGTTCTGCGGAACGTCGAACGCATGTCGTTCTCGCAGATTGAAGGCTCGATCGGCGAGTACGCTCGCCTGGCCGGAGAGAACCGGTTGCAGCCGAGCGATCTGATGGGCGGAACGTTCACGATCAGCAACGGCGGTATCTACGGTTCGTTGCTGAGCACCCCGATCGTCAATCCGCCTCAAAGCGGTATCCTTGGGTTGCACTCGATCCAAGAACGTCCGATCGCGGAGAACGGCGAAGTCGTGATTCGGCCGATGATGTACATCGCGTTGACCTTCGATCACCGGATCGTCGACGGTCGTGAAGCGGTTGGCTTCTTGGTCACGATCAAAGAAACGATCGAAGACCCGGCTCGTCTGTTCTTGGAAGTTTAAAACCGACACCGGCGTTTTTCTGACCGGATTTCTCTCATGCCGTCTCGCAGCGGCATGCAGATCGAGTCGGATCGTGGGCTGTCGCGGTCAAGAGTGAAGGGGGTCGACCGTAGCGAAAGTCGCCAAGACATTCGGCGATTCGCGGGGCCCGTCCGAGACTTTTGGCATTTTTTGATTGAATGCTGTTGAAGCTCAGTAAAGTCACCGATCTTTCTGTGATCGATCCATAAGCACAGTTCTGATCACTGAGTGATCGGCGACGCTCGTTGAATCGATAAGCTCAACTCGGGATTCGCTACCGCCTACTCTCGAATCCAAACCGCGTCAAAATATTTTTCTGACGCGACACGGAAGACGTCCATTGTGCGCACTTTGTCGGCTTCCTGATCGAGCCGATCATGTTTGGGATGTTTGTGTTTTGCGACGCGATCAAGCGTTTGCATCTCGTGCTTTTCCTGCATATCGTGAGAGCCCGTTCGGTTCATCCAGACGGTGAATGGTTTGTCGATTCGATACGCCGATTCGACAGCGTCTCTCTCCCACGGATCTCTGCAGGCATCTTTGTGAATACCCGGCGTCGCTTCGTTAGTATATGTTTGGCCCTTTTAATGGGGATGTTGTGTGGTGGCACGAGTGCTCAGGCGGCGAACGCTGAGACGCCCAATGTGATCTTGATCTTTGCCGACGACCTCGGTCCGGGGATGCTTGGTTGCTACGGGCAACGCGTCGTCGAGACGCCCAACATCGATCGGTTGGCACGAGAAGGCATGAAGTTCAACAACTACTACGGCGGTGTGTTCTGCGCACCGTCGAGATGGACGTTGTTGACCGGGATGCATGACGGGCGTCTTGGCGGGTGGGCGCAGACTCGCGCAGGGTTGCCGATCTATCGCGACTCGGGACGCATTACGGAGGAACAATATCAAGAACAACTCGCCAAGCTCAAAGCGAACGCCAACCCGATCGCTCCCAACGAAGTGTTTCTTGCGCAAATCGCACAAAAAGCCGGGTACCAGACCGCGCAATTCGGGAAGCTCGACCGCGGCTTTCTGACTTGGCATGAACGCGTGAAGCGATTCGGGTGGGATTTCTATGAAGGGTATTTCGACCACCAGCGATGCCACGGTTTCTATCCGCCTTACCTGTGGCGAAACGGCGAACGATTCGATCTGCCCGGCAACGATCTGCCCGATTGTGGCAAGACGAGTGAGAAGGGGGATGAGCCCGTTGGCTACGGCGGCGAGACTTATTCGCAGAACGTGTTTATCGAAGGCATCTTGAAATACCTACGCGAGCACAAAGACGCTCCGTTCTTTCTTTACCATCCGACGCAGTTGCCGCACGGTCCCGTCGCGATTCCAGAACTGCATCCCGATTTCGCCGATCACCCGACGATGTCGCTCGCGGAGAAGAAGTACGCGTCGATGGTGAAGATGCTCGATGATCATGTCGGGTTGATCATGGCGGAGCTTCAGGAACTCGGTATCGATGACAAGACGATGGTAGTTTTCAGTTCGGACAACGGACACGAACTTTATTACGGTCCCAAGCCTCAGTTTAAAAAGGGACTGCTGCCCAACGGTGAAAAGGCAAACCTGACGGACAAGAAATGGCGATCGTCCGAACATGGTGACATCTTCAACGGTGCCGGCGGCCGCGCGGGATTGAAACGAAGTGGTTTCCAAGGCGGCATGCAATGTCCGTTGATCGTGCGTTGGCCTGGACGGGTCGCGGCGGGCAGTGAAACCGATCTGCTGTCGGCGCATTACGATTTTCTAGCCACGCTCGCGGATCTCGTTGGCGTTGATAAGCCAACGGGCAAAGACGGCGTGTCGTATCTGCCGACTTTGTTGGGGAAGCCGCAAACGGAAACGCACGACTACGTGGTCGTGAACAATCGTTTCACACAGATGGGCAGCAGTGCGTTGATCACCGGCGAAGGGATGAAGCTCGTCGAAGCAGACCGGAAGCAAGGTTTGTATCAACTCTATGACATCGTCGCGGACAACGAGGAACGCAACGATTTGGCCGCTAAGTATCCCGAGAAGGTCGAGGCACTCAAGCAAGTTCTGCAATCGCAACTCGATTCGCCACGACCTGATTTG
>JBICHZ010000071.1:0-3826 GCA_043101355.1 Rhodopirellula sp. JB044 | reverse complement strand
ATATCAAGAACGGACAGGGATGCAACGTGATCGCGGGCGGCCGACCGTTGACGCGACCGATGATCGAGAACATGCAAAACGACCCCACGTTGAGCCGTTACGATGTGGCAATCGTGTCGAGTTCGATTTCCAACACGCGATGCGAAACTGAAGCGTTGAGTTTCGCGTAGGCAGGCGATCGACCAGGTAGACGGCCGTTACCGAGAAACCGAAATGGACGTTGTTGAACTTCCATTTCGGTCGCACTGCGTTTGAGCCGACCGTTCACCGCGACCATCACGGCCAGGCTTGGTGAACGTTGGCAAAGATATCTAGACGCTGTTTACTACAGCCCTGGGTTAGCAAACGTTTGGGTTAGCAAACGTCGGAATTAGCGGACGTCTGGGTTAGCGTCTTCGACGGCTCGCGCCATGACTTCGATCGCGGCGTCGGTGTAACGCTCGTACTCGTTGAAGAAATGGTTCATGGCGGCTTCGTCGGCGAAGAAGAACATCCGTTGGTGGATCGGATCTCGCATCCCGAAGCGGCGTTTGCCGGGAACGATTTGGCGTTCTTCAAAGAATCGCACGACGTCGATTTCGTTCAGCACAGGCGTGTAGGGCATCGGGTCGGCGAGGAACGTTTCCATCTTTTCTTGCGAACTGAACAGATACAGTTTGCCGAGGTGAACGACGCCGAACTTGGGATTGCCTTCGACCCACTTGTCTTCGTCGATGACGGTGACGGCACAGTAGCCTTCCATGGCGAGCTTCGGTGACGAAGTCGGCGCGGGCGTCGGTGCCGGTGTGGGTTCAGCGGCGGCGCCGAGTTGTTCGGTTGCGGGCGGTGCCATTTGGGGTGCCATTTGGGCTGGCATTCCGAGCGACATGCCGTCGGTACGAGCACCGGCGAGTCGTGCGGTCGCTCCGCCGGGCAATGGCAAACCGGCGTGAGGGTTCACGGTCGGTGGTTGTGCCGGCTGTTGTGCAGGTGATGGAACCTGTTGCATCGCAAAGCTGCCCGACGCGTTGACCGGCATTTGCGGTTGCGGTGCAGGTTGCTGTGGTGCAGGTTGTTGTGGTGCCGACGCGAGTCGGGCTTGGGTTTGGCCGGGGCGAGCGGTCGGTGTGGGCGGTGTGGCTTGGGCGGGCAGCATTTGACTGCCGGCTTGGGCGAGCATCGCGATGTATCGGTTCGGATCCTGTGGGCTGACCGAGTGGGCGAGTGTTTTTCCGGCAGGCGTCACGACGACGTCGGTCGGAAACTTCGTCACTTTGAACATCTTGGCCAGTTCAGGCGATTTGCCCGCGTGGACTTTGACGGGGACGAACCCGCCGGCGACGGCGTTGGCGACCTCGGGCGATTGGAACGCGCCTGCTTCGAGCCGGTCACACCAAACGCAGTTGTCGCTGTAGAAGTGCAGCAACAATGGTTTGTTCTGTGCCTTGGCTTCGGCGTGTGCTTTGGTCAGCTCGCTGCGCCACGGGATTTCGGCGGCAACCTGCCCGAGACCGAGCGTGTTGCTCGCAACGAACACGCTCACGATAAGCGTGGTGTGAGTCTTGATTTGTCGTAGCCATGCGAGTCGCATTGGACAAAGTCCTTCTTGTCTGTATGCAAAATTGCTGCGTCCCCACAGGATCGCGGGGTCCGTCATGGGGTTGGATCGGCTGTAACGATTAGACGGCTTGAACGGAAGTTAACTGATTTTCCGATTTCGCCGCCAGATCTTTGTCATTGACAATTTAGGCAAGCCCGCTGATACTCCGTCCAACGATACTTGGTGCCGTGACGGCTGGCTGGCCGTCGCGAGAACAGGGAACTTCGGTGAGATTCCGAGACGGCCCGGCCGCTGTATCCGACGCCACGATTCGCGGTGTTTTGTTTCGAAATCGCTGTTTTTGCGGGTTTGAGCAACAAGACCGGGAATCTAAAACCCAATCCTTTTCTTGGCCATTGCCGAACTTTGCCACGGTGTCCGCGATCACGCGGGCCGATCCGGTAGTTCTCGGCGAGAAGGCAAGGTTTGCGGGAAGCGTCGGGAGTCAGAAGACCTACCAGGTATCGGGCGTCAAACGCAACGTGTGGCAGGTCGGAATGACCGGTTGCCTCGCGTGCGGGTCTTCTTGGGCGAGACCAGCGTCAGGAACTACCTCGTTTCCTTTTGGAGCGAATGCCGCTGCGAAACAACGCGACGAATTGGGTCGCAACCGTTTTCCGAGCATTTGTTCATGGTCGATCGATCACCGATGCCACTTTGCTCTCCCACGAACGATGCCCGACCGGCGTGTGCGGTGTTATGTCGCCACCGGCGTGCGTTCACCGTGGTCGAGTTGTTGGTCGTGATCGCGATCATTGGGGTGCTCGTCGCGTTGTTGTTGCCGGCGGTCCAGGCGGCTCGCGAGGCGATGCGACGTGCGTCGTGTCAAAACAACCTGCATCAAGTCGGGCTGGCTCTGCACAACTATCATTCGGCGTTTAACAAATTTCCTCCCGGGGCGATCGAGGTTCGTCCGGAAGTCGCCGGCGGAAAACAGTTTGCTTGGTCGGCGTTTGTGCTGCCTTACATGGAACAGTCGGCGCTCGCCGCGCGGATCGATTTCAACATTCCGTTTGATGATCCCGCCAACGCCGAGGCCGCCGGAGAAGTCGTCCCCGCGTACGTTTGCCCGACCACGCCGCGATCCGAACCACGCATCGATGAAATGGGTGTGACGGACTATGGCGGGATCTTCGGCGAGCGGATCGTCAGCACGAACAATCCACCCCGCGGGATGATGATTCATGATCGGGCGTTGGGCTTTCGCGACATGCTCGACGGCAGTTCGCACACGATTGTCGTGGCCGAAGATGCGGAGTTCCCTGACGGGCAATGGATCAACGGTCGCAATCTGTTCGATCAAGCGTTCCCGATCAACAAGGCTCCCGCGTTTGAAAACGACATGCGGAGTTTTCATCCGGGCGGCGTGATGGTTTTGCTCGGCGACGGTGCGACGCGGTTCGTCGTCGAACAAATCGACCTGGAGGTCTTGGCCGCCTATTGCACCCGAAATGGACATGAACCGGTGAGTGAGCTGTAGACGGACAGGAGTTTTCGACGGACCGAAATATTTTACGGAAGCAATCGAAGACCGACACAACGCAAACCTGTACCGAAGCGAGCGATCGTGACGGATAAGTAAGCGAGCTCGATGAACAACATGATGAAACCAACGATGAGAATGAAACGAACCTCCCAACGAGCATCGAAACCAACCGTGAAACGACAACGAACCCAACCGTTCAAACGGCGACTGTTGATCCAGGGGCTCGAAGACCGGCGTTTGCTCGCGGCGGGCCCCTACGCGCCGGCGGCAGGTGAAGACGGATCGACCGCGATCGCGTTTGACGATGCTGCGATCGTCGGATGGGCCTCGGCGGTTGCTGACTACTCGCCGGGATCGGACGTGGACGCGCAGTGGACGGACACCTCCAACGCGCTCGGTCCCGCTGAAGGCGAGTTCGACGGTGTCGTGTCGCTCGGCCGTGGTGGTTCGATCACGCTCGAGTTCGCGACGCCGATCCGCGACGGACTCGGTGCGGACTTTGCCGTTTTCGAAAACGCGATCAACGACACGTTCTTGGAACTCGGGTTCGTCGAGGTTTCGTCCGACGGGGTGAACTTTGTCCGCTTTGATAGTCATTCGTTGACGCCTGCAGCGGTGCCGAGTTACGGCGAAGTGGACCCGACGCAGATCGATAACTTGGCCGGTAAGTACCGTGGCGGATACGGAACACCGTTCGACCTCGAGGAGCTTCGCGGCACGACGGGGCTCGATGTCACCTCGGTGACGCATGTGCGTTTGGT
>JBICHZ010000070.1:0-7693 GCA_043101355.1 Rhodopirellula sp. JB044 | reverse complement strand
CGATCCGACTCACATTCTCGAAAGAAGGCTACAACGACAAACACCTCTTCGTGAAAGACACCTCGTCGACGATTGATGCCGCGATGGTGCCAATCACCGACGACACGGGGTTAATTCAGCATACCGCGATGATTTCAATGTCGCACTGCCTCGGCGAAATTCGTCGCGATCGCGAGCGATATGAACATCGACCGATGGACGAAACGCTGTATCGCGAAATCGTCGAACGATTTGGCGAAAAGCCACACGACGAAGCGATCTTCCGAATCTACCTGCCACCGGAAACGCCCAAACTCAATGGCCTGTTCCTGATCTCCGAACACGGCGTCGGCGGACCGATGATGGAAAGCCCGCTCGTGCGAAAGTTCGCCGACCGCCATCGCTTGGCACTCGTCGGCGTTTTAGGTGACGTGATCCAGCGTGGCATCTATCCGGCTAGCGCACTCGACAGCGTGTTGGCCCAGATCGCTCAGCGGACCCAACACCCTGAAATGGCGACTGTCCCCGTTTTCACGTTTGGCCATTCCAACGGCACCGGCTTTTCCGCCGCCTACGCCGCGATGCGCCCCGACCGCGTGATCGGATGGGTTTCATTTCATTCCGGTGGCAGTTGGCATTTGATCTTTCCGGGCGTCGAAAAGGTCCCCGGACTGATCATGCATGGCAACCAAGACAGCTATTTCGATCAAGGACAAATGCCGGCGGTGAAAGACCTGCGCCGTCAACGCAACGCCCCGGTGGCGTTGCTCGTTGATGGCGAGAGTGGTCACTGGCCGCGCGATCGAGACGCCACCTTCTCGCTGGTGACAAAGTTCTGCGAATCCTGCCTGCGTCTCCGGTTCAGCGGATGGCAACAAAACACGGAACACGACGCATGGCCTGACGAGGAGTTGCAATCGCCCGAGATCGATTCGGGCTGGCTGGGCGAGCACTACGACCGCGAGAAAGGCGGCATGCAGTCACTGACCGTTGCCCCGTACGCGAAATTCGCTGGCGAACGCAGCACCGCCAATTGGCTGCCGGATGAAGCGTTCGCACATGCCTGGCAAAACTACGCCGCCACCGGCAAACCGTGAAGCGAGATTGAATACGGATCCGAAAATCCGCAGCAAAACTCGCCATGAGTTTCGGCACCCCCCTGCGAAACGCCGAATGTCTTGGCGACATTCGCTACGGGGCTTACGGGATTACAGGGTCGGCGCGGTAAATCGCTTAATGCTTGCGGGCTACGCCGCGGTTCGTCTGACGCGCGGGGCGGTTGGCTCACGCCGACGGCCAGAGCGCCGCGAAGATCAGGCCCGTGACGGCGGCGTAGACGATTCCGTCGAGCAACTCCATCGCGATCCGGCGTTGGAACCAGAACACATGCGGGAATTTTGCGAAACAATGGGCGAGCAAACCGGCCGTGGTCACGAACTGGCTGACATCCATGAACGAGGCCCCTGGTTTCAACGCGAGCGAGGCGAGGTACCCGATCACGAAAGCCGCCACCATGAAAAACGCGATCGTTTTCGCAATCGCCGTCCCCATGTTGATTGGTTTGTCCCAAAGAATCAGCGTGCCGGTGCACTTGGCTTGCTTGCTTTTGAACTCGTCGGACTTCATCTCATCGGGCGAGTCGCTGAACGGCAACACATACTGTCCGGGCGGTACTTTCTCGAGGACAACGAGATTTTGAAACTCGTCCTCCGACGCCATCTTCCTCCACTCGGTCTTATGGTGCGGGAACACCATCCAATTCAACGTGCTCAGAATGTGGGTCGCCAAGCCGGAAAGGACGATAGGTAGCCAAAGATCGAAAACGGTCATCCGAAATTCTCGTGGGCAAGCAAGCGGTAAAGAAGATTAACCGAAGGTTCAGCATCTCAATTTAGTCGGTTCTCGCCGCATTGGGGGTGGATGACTCCCCATTTTTCATGCCCGCAATGTGGAATCGTCCCCACGATCGAACCAGCTGCCTTATTTTGCCACCCAAGGCCGGAACGAATTCTTTGCGGTGCCCCCCCTGACAAACAGACAACGCCCCGCGTCACCCGCAGATCGTCCGCTGGAGGAACCGAGCCGATAGGCGAATAACCGGCATCGTGGCCCAATGCCTTAGGGGCAACGCAGTTTCCTGAATTTCGTGGATAACTCGATTCGGAAATCGAACTACGCGATCAGTGGATCGACGACGTGTCCGTGGACATCGGTGAGGCGGAAGTCGCGACCTTGATAGCGGTACGTCAAACGCTCGTGATCGATTCCCATCAGGCGTAGAATCGTTGCGTGCAAATCGTGGATGTGCACGCCGTCCTCGACCACGTTGTAACTGAACTCGTCGGTTTGACCGTGCGAGTGACCGGCGTTCACTCCGCCACCGGCCATCCACATCGTGAAGCAGCGCGGGTGGTGGTCGCGTCCGAAACTCTTTGCGGTGATCTTGCCCTGGCAATAACTCGTTCGGCCGAACTCGCCGCCCCAAATCACGAGGGTGTCTTCGAGCATGCCGTGGTTCTTCAAATCTTGAATCAGCCCCGCGGTCGGTTGATCGGTGATGCGGCATTGGTTGGCGATCCCGCCGGGCAAACCCGCGTGTTGGTCCCAACCCGGTTGATACAACTGGATGAACCGCACGCCCTTCTGCGCAAGCCGACGAGCCCGCAAGCACATCGACGCGTAGGTGCCTGGTTTGGTCACTTCGTCGCCGTAGAGAGCGAGCGTTTCTTTCGTTTCGCCCGAAATGTCGGTGACCTCCGGGATCGATGTTTGCATCCGGAACGCCATCTCGTACTGAGCGATGCGGTTTTCGATCGCCGGATCGCTGGTCGCTTCGAGTTGCAATTGGTGCAACTCACCGAGTCGGTCGAGAGCCTTACGGCGGCTGCCTCGATCGATTCCTGCGGGGCTGTTGAGATACAACACCGCGTCTTTGTCCGCACGCAGTTCCACGCCGTCGTACTTGCCGGGCAAAAAGCCGCTGCCCCAGAGCTGGGCGGTGAGCGGTTGCCCGCCCCGTTTGCTCGAGACCATCACGACAAATGCCGGCAGGTCTTCGTTCTCGCTGCCGAGCCCGTACCACGACCACGCTCCCATGCTGGGGCGGCCGGGGAACTGGGAACCGGTTTGCATCATCGTCACGCCGGGGCCGTGGTTAATCGCCTCGGTATTCATGGACTTGATCACGCACAGGTCGTCCGCGATCTTCGCTGTGTGCGGCAACAGGTCGCTCATCCAGTGACCGCTCTCACCGTGCTGAGTGAATTTGAACGGCGAACCCACCAACGGGAACGACGCTTGGTGCGCGCTCATCCCGGTCAGACGTTGTCCCATTCTCACCGAGGCCGGTAATTCCTGACCGTTGATCTCATTGAGCTTTGGTTTGTAATCGAGCAAATCCATCTGGGACGGCGCGCCGGATTGAAACAGGAAAATGATCCGTTTCGCTTTGGGCGGAAAGTGCGTCGCCGGTGTGATCGCCGAAGGTGCAGCCGATGCGGTGTCGCGTTGGAGTAGCTCGGCGAGCGCCATCGAGCCGAGCCCGTAGCCGAAACGCCCGAGCCATTGACGACGCGATAAAACCGACGGATCAAATCCGGTGCAAATATTGGTACTCATCGTTTGTTCCTAAGGATGGACGGGTCGAATGGCAAATGGAAAGGATGCGGTAGGGAACGATCGTCTCTGCCGCATGGAAACCGCATGAAGCGATCGTCTCCATGATTTCACGACAGAGCAGAACAGTTGTGGTTATCGGTGCCGGACACACTCGTCGAGGTTCATGACGGCATTGACCAAGACGGTGGCCGCGGCGAGCTGCGGTGGCGAGACATCTGACGCGGCTTTGGCTTGCCCGACATCGAGAAATTCGTTCGCTTTCTCCGGACTTGCTTCGAACCCGGCGAGCTGTTCGGCGTAGAGCTGCTCGAGAATTTCGGACTCCCGTTCAGACGGCTGGCGACTGGTCAAACGCTCAAAGGTGTCACACACCATTGCATGGACATCATCGCCGTGTTGGGCGAGCAAATTGCCCGCAGTCACCCGAGCGGCTTCGACGAACTGAGCCCCGTTCATCAGCACGAGAGCCTGCAGCGGCGTCGACGTGATCTCGCGGCGAATCCGACAAACTTCACGTGTCGGTGTGTTGAGCGTCATCATCACCGGTGCCGGCGACGTCCGCTTCCAAAACGTGTACAGACTGCGTCGATAGAGTTTTTCACCGTCGTCGGCCTTCAACGGGTTGTACGCCAGAGCGACGTCGTAGGTTTTCACCGGAGGGCCGCCGACTTTGTCGACCAACAAACCACTGACGGCGAGCATGTTGTCGCGAATCATCTCCGCCGACAAACGCTGGCCGGTTCCGCGGGCCAAATACAAATTCTCCGGGTCTTTGTCTCGCTCTTGGGCCGAAACGACACTGCTCTGACGATAGGTCGCCGACAACGCGATGTTTCGCAACAGATTGCGAACGTCCCATCCGGAATCGACGAAGTCACGGGCCAACCAGTCGAGCAGGTTCGGATGCGTCGGCGGTTCGCTCTGGTTGCCGAAATCTTCCGACGTGCGAACGAGCCCCTTGCCGAACATCATTTGCCAGTACCGGTTCACCGTCACGCGAGCCGTCAACGGGTGATCGGGGTGCGTCAACCACTTCGCGAACCCGAGTCGGTTGCGTGGCAGATCGTCATCCATCGGCGGCAGGAACTCGGGACCGCGTGGCGAGACGGGTTTACCATGTTGGTCGTAGACACCCCGTTCGAGCACGTACGCCTGACGCGGCTGGGCACTCTCTCGCATCACCAACATTGCCGGCGTCGCATCAATGGCTTTGTTCAGTTCAACGCGAGCCGAACGCAGCGATCGTCGTAGCTCGTCGGCTTGCTCGTCGACGGCCAAGAGGTAATACGAACGCAGGGTTTCGCGATCCGCATCGGACAGATCACCGGCGGGACGGATCAGGCCGGCGTACAACGCCTTCCCGTCGTAGAGTTGCTGGACCTCGAGGTCGCTTAACTCGCGATCGAACGCATCGAATTGGTCCACCCGACCGCCGACAAAACCGCGATCCCGGTACCGTTCGCCGATCGCGAGGTCGTTGTATCCGGCACGCCACTGCGTGATATTGCGAGTCAAATGATCGACCACGACGCGAGTCGCCGCAGGTTGGCCGTCGACATAGATTTTCAATCCGGCCGCACGGCTCGAACCGTCATACGTCATTGCGATGTGTGTCCACTTTTCCGCCACCAACTCATCGGTGGTCTCGATCGCGATCGCATCCCCCGGCCAGAAATGACACAGCTTCGCAACGAGTTTGTTTCCCTCACGGGTCAATTCGTAACCGATCGAACCGGCATCATCCCAACCACGCGAGCGACGGATTAACACTCCACGCGTCTCCACCTCAGGCGACCAAATCCACATCGAGAACGAAAACGGGTCGTGACGTTCGAAGTGCCCCTCGCCGGGCATGAAGATCGAATCGTCTCCGGTTAACTGCACCGCTTTGCCGAACTTGCCTTCGACGTGCGTGTTGGCCAGCGGCGTCAACGCGATCTTGCCATCGCGCCCTGTCGCTTCATTGGGCAAGGCATGAATCGAATCCGGTGAGAGCTTCTTTCCCGTTTCCGACATCAATTCGCCGTCGCCCGGTTTGTTCAGTTTATCCATCGACAACGAAACCACGTGCCCGGGCATCGGGTTGATCAGACGTCGCTCGGCCAGCCAAGCTTGGAAACCGTCCTGCATCCCGGATTCGACATACTCGCGATACGCCGATTCGGCTGATTTGACTTTCTCGCGTGCCGCGTCGATCGCCGCTTGCTGTTCATCGCTCGGCAGCGGCATCGCAGGCGTGGGCACGGCGTCGGTGAAGTACGAGATCAAACCGTTCTCGTCGATGTCGTCAAAGAACGCCGACATCGAGTAATAGTCTTCCGCCGTCAGCGGGTCGTATTTGTGGTCGTGACAACGACAGCACTCCATGGTCAGTCCGAGGAACGCCGCGCCGACGGTATGAGTCCGGTCGGCCACGTTCTCGACACGAAACTCCTCGATCGCGACGCCGCCTTCTTTCTTGTGCGAGTGCAACCGATTGAACGCGGTCGCCAAGCGTTGCTGTCGGGTGGCGTTGGGCAACAAGTCACCGGCGAGTTGCCATGTGATGAATTCGTCATACGGCATGTTGCCGTGAAACGCATCGATCACCCAGTCCCGGTACGGCCAGACGAATCGCTCGTCATCGCGTTGATACCCGAACGTGTCGGAATACCGTGCCACGTCGAGCCATTCGCTCGTCAAACGTTCCGCACACGCGGTGCTCTCGAGCAAACGATTCACCACGGTTTCGAAGGCGTCCTCGGAGGTGTCACCGAGGAACGCGTGGATCTCATCCACCGTCGGCGGCAAACCCGTTAAATCGAACGTCACCCGCCGCAGCCACTTCTCGCGGCTGGTCGGTTCGGTGTGCGAGAGTCCTCTCTGTTTGACGACGTTGGCGACAAAGCGATCGATCGGCCCGCGTGCCCAACCTTCGCCCGTTTCGGGAACACTGACCTGTTCGGGCAGCGGCACGAATGCCCAGTGGGCCTCGAACTGGGCACCTTCGGAAATCCATGCATCGAGAATCGCGACCTCCTCAGGAGTCAACTTCTTCAGATCGTCGGCCGGCGGCATGGGATCGTCTTCGTCGTGAATCCTCAGATGCAGTTCGCTCGATTCCAAATCGCCCGGAACGATCCCGAAATAGCCGCCGAGATCCGACGTCGCGTTTTCGAACGAGTCGACTCGGAACGACGACTCTTGGTTCGCCGCATCGGGACCGTGACACTTGAAACATTTGTCCGACAGGATCGGCCGCACATCGTTGTTAAAATCGACTTCCGCGTGGACCGTTTGGGAGCAACTCAGACACACCGCCGCGAAGGCGACCAGTGCACCTAAACGCAGGCAGACACAGTGGATAAAATCCATAGATATTGACGATTCGATAGGAGAGAGGTGGGACCGCGTCGTGCCAGGGCGGAGCGGAGTGACGCGGCGGGGGCGGGAAGCGTAACGGCACGCAAACATTCAATTTACCGCTATTTGCGTGCACGATAGTAACCCTGCTGGAATCACATTATATACGGTGGGCGAGTTGGGTCTTGTAACGCGGGCGATCATTTTTGGTACATTTTGACGATGCCCGATACGCAACATACCGCCCGAAAGTTCGCCGATGACTTCTTCGATCGACTCCCCGACGCGGGGGATGTGATTGCGTTGTTTCGCTACCTGCCTCGCGCGTATTTCTACGCCAAGGATGCCGAGCACCGTTACATCGCGGTCAATCCGCCCGTGCTGCGTGATGTCTTTGGGCTCGAACAAGAAGAAGACTTGATCGGCCGAACGGATGCGGATTTTCAACCGCCGACGCTCGCCGAAGCCTACCACCAGGAAGACCGCAGGGTGATGCGTGGCGGTGTGACGATCGCCAACCAAGTGTGGCTGGTCCCACACATTCACGGCACACCTCATTGGTACAAGTCCACCAAAACACCGCTCCACAACCCGGACGGTGACGTGATCGGGATCGCAGGAGTGATGTACCCGATCGATACGCCGGAAGAACAATCGCAGAGTTTTCGCGAACTGACGCCGGCGATCCGGTTCATCGAAGCGAACTTCACACAAGCGGTCTCGATGAAAGAACTCGCCGAGTTGGTCGGATTGT
>JBICHZ010000069.1:0-19277 GCA_043101355.1 Rhodopirellula sp. JB044 | reverse complement strand
CTCGTCGCGGACGACGGGCGCGCGGTGGATCTGCGCGACAGCCGCGGATTCTGGAAAGCGGCGCCGGGCGCAGGCGCCATCGACCACGTCGCGTTCCGCGCCGAAACGCTGGAGGCGCTGCGGGATGTCGGGCGCGGCTTCGCGACCGACGGGCTGGAGATCTCCGAGATCCGGGACCGGCGCTATTTCCGAATTCTTCACGCAATTTATCGAAACGACGCGCGGATCGATCTGTTAGATTGACGCGAGTCGATTCACACGAGCACAGCACGCCCCAGCAGCCTGACGTCGTCCGGGAAAGCGATCGCTTCGAAAAAGCTCCGCGACTGGATCTGCCACCAATCCGTACGCGACATCATCCGATCGCAAACGCGATCGCGCAGCTTGACCGATTGCAACCCTACCGTCAGCAAACCAATCGGCTGCGGCGACTTTAAAGCGGGCACATCATTTGCTCTGACACGGCAGGTCGCCGCTTAACGATTGCTGACCTCCTCTTCACCACTCGCCGCAAGAACGCCATGACCTCTTTGCCTGTTGACGGAAAACAAAGGCCATCCACGGCGTCTGTGGAGCAATCCGATCAATCAGCGGCTTCGTTTGAACTCGATGTCCTTAGCGGGCTGTCACAGTCCCCCAAACGCCTTCACTGCAAACACCTCTACGACCAACGCGGGTCGCAACTGTTCGACCGCATTTGCGAACTCCCCGAGTATTATCCGACCCGCACGGAACTCGCCATCATGGATGAGTACGCCGATCAAATGACCGAGCAGGTGGGCGAGGATGCCGTCCTGGTGGAACTCGGAAGCGGAAGCAGTCAAAAGACACGAGTGCTCCTCGACCACCTGCGGGCACCCGCGGCCTACCTTCCCGTCGACATTTCACGGGAGCACCTGCTCGAAACGGCAGACAAACTCCGACGAGAACATCCCGGCCTCCTCATTCACCCGCTCGTCGCCGACTTCACCCAGCCGATCGAAATCCCAGCGTCGTTCGATAGCAAAAAACGCTGCGTCTATTTCCCCGGCTCCACGATCGGAAACCTGGAATCCGACGAAGCAATTGAACTGCTGCAGAATATCGCCGTCCTCGTCGGTCCCGGCGGCGGACTGTTGATCGGTTTCGACCTACAGAAAGAGACCGCTGTCCTGCACGACGCGTACAACGACTCGGAAGGGATCACCGCGGCGTTCAATCTCAACCTGCTTCATCGCATCAACCGCGAAGCCGACGCGGACCTCGATGTCGACCAATTCGACCACCACGCGATCTACAGCGAGGAGAGAGGCAGGATTGAGATTTCAATCGTCAGCCAATGCGACCAGACCGCGACCGTCGCGGGACGAGAGTTTGAGTTCGACGAAGGCGAATTGATTCACACCGAATACTCTCACAAATACACCCGTGATGGCTTCGTCCGCATGGCGGCTGCAGCGGGTTTCACCGCTCGAAAGATGTGGACCGATCCTCGCGGTTGGTTCGCGGTCATGTATCTGGAATCCAACCATGGCAACTGACCTGCGCACAGAGCAGCACGCCCTCACGGCGGACCAAACAAAGAATCCATTGGCGACCATCTCGAACACCGAATCGATTGGCGAACGTTATCAACGCATTCGGGCGATGAGCGTCAATATCGCGGCACCGCTGACGCCGGAAGACTGCGCAATGCAAACAATGCCAGACGTCAGCCCGACGAGATGGCATCTCGCACACACGACTTGGTTCTTCGAAACGTTCTTACTCAAAGAACTACCCGACTTTCGCCCTTTCCATGACGATTTTGAACGGCTCTTCAACTCGTATTACAACTCAATCGGAGAACCGTTCCCGCGGCACCGTCGCGGACAACTATCGCGTCCTGGATTGGAGGAAACACTGCGGTACCGGCAGCATGTCGATGCGGCTGTTTCTCAATTGATCGATCAGGGCGAACTGAACGAACACCAGCGACACGTTCTCGAACTCGGACTTCAGCACGAACAACAACACCAAGAGTTGATGTTCACCGACATCAAACATGTGCTCGCCTCCAACCCTCTCTACCCTATTTACGCCAAGGACACCGCCACCAACAACAGCACCGAAGCGTCGCATTCAACCACGCTTCAGTGGTCCGAGACGCAGGAAACGATCGTTGAGATCGGACACGACGGGAAAGGATTTGCGTACGACAACGAAAGCCCACGCCACCGCGAACTGATCCAACCACACGCGATCGCCGACCGCTGCGTCACCAATGGAGAGTATCTCGAGTTCATCAACGCCGGTGGCTATCAACAGCCTGAACACTGGCTCTCGCTCGGATGGACCGCGGTGAATGAGAACGGATGGAAGGCACCTCTGTACTGGGTTCAGGGTGACGAAGATTGGCAACAGTTCACCCTTTCGGGACGACGCCCGCTCGACCTCCAGGGACCCGTCTGCCACGTCAGCTACTTCGAAGCCGACGCGTATGCTCGATGGAGCGGCAAACGGTTGCCAACCGAGTTCGAATGGGAGCACGCAGCAACTGCAAACCCGACCGGCAGCGTGTTTGCCGATCGGTTGATGGGTTCGGGCCATGCCATTCATCCGCGCGCTACCGGGACGAGCGACTTCATCGGCAACGTTTGGGAATGGACGGGCAGCCAGTACCTACCATACCCCGGATACCGTCCGGTCTCCGGCGCATTGGGTGAATACAACGGCAAATTCATGTGTAACCAATTCGTGCTCCGGGGAGGCTCTTGCGCAACCTCATCGGATCACATCCGCCTGAGCTATCGAAACTTCTTCCCACCTGACGCTCGCTGGCAATTCAGCGGCTTCCGCCTGGCCGACTCAAGATAGCGTGCCCGCCCAATAGCCAAACAGCGACCAAATAGCCGCGACATCACACCCTGCGATATTTCTGCGGGACGCGGTGAACCTCATCGAAACCGCCGGTGTCATTGGAACACTTCGCTTCGGCGGCTCTCCGTGGCAACGCTGCCAGCAAACTCCGCGCATTTGCGCCATGCCGCCTCCAACGTCGCTCTCTCCTGCTGTCACACACTCATGGATACCGCCCACCAAATGCTCGATATCACCGGCACCGCGACCGCGGTGTTGCCGGTGGGTGAATCGTTGAGCCCGATCACGGTAATCGGAACTCAATCCATCCGTGAATCATTCGGCGCCGAAACGCTGCAGCAAGCAATCAACAGCCGCCGAGCCCCCGGCGTCTCAGGCGTTGTCTTGAACCCTGACGCTCATGTCGGCTACGGCGCGCCGGTCGGATGCGTGATGGTTTCGCCCACGCACGTTTACCCGGGACCGGTCGGAGTGGACATCAAATGTTCGATGAGCCTTCTGCAAACCGACCTCCCCGCCGATGCCATCGAAGAACACTCCGTCCGCCGGAAGGTAATCAAAGCGATCGGAAAACGGGTCCCGACCGGCGCCGGCCGTGGGCAACGCCATGTCCCGAAAGCCCGAAGTGTCGACGGAGACCTCGGATTCCGAGTCGCGACCGAGGGCGCGTCCAAGATGGTGATGAAGAAACTCGGGATTCCTAAGAGTTGGGCGGATCGCTGCGAGGACGCCTTTCATACGGCAGCGGACGGGTCGAGCGAAACACTCGCAGCGAGACTCGAGTGGCTCGGCCGTGACCGAGATAAACTCGCTCGCATCGAAAGCAAATATCGCCAACTCGGCAGCTACGGCGGGGGCAATCATTTCGGCGAAGCCGAGGTCGTTCAACTGTCTCAGGCCCCGCATGCTCGCGCGGTCGCCGAGCAAATAGGACTTCGAAACGACCACGTCGCCTTCCTGTCGCACTGCGGCTCTCGCGGTTTCGGCCACGATCTCGCCATGGGTCAATTCCGCGCTCTCAAATCAGGGTTTCAAAAGAAGGGACTCGCCTTCCCGGCCGGTGATCCTCAACTCGTCTACGCGGAAGCCGACTCGCCCGAAGGCCAACAGTACCTTTGCGACATGGCGATGGGCGCCAACTTCGCAACCGTGAACCACCTACTCATCAACGCACTCGTTCTCGAAGCATTCCGCGACGTGTTCCCCGGCATTCGAGGTGAACTGATTTATTTCATCAGCCACAACATCGTCCGCCGCGAACCGATCGACGGCCAAATGCAGTGGGTGCATCGCAAAGGCGCAACGCGGGCTCTGCCCGCCGGGCACCCGCAGCTCGTCGGAACGGGTTTCGAAACGACCGGCCACCCGATCCTGTTGCCGGGAAACCCGCGCGACGGATCCTGTGTGATGGTGGCCAACAAAGGCGCCTCGCTTTCGGCATTCAGTGTCAACCATGGAGCGGGCCGCAGCATGAGCCGCACCAAAGCGAAGAAACATCTTTCACAAACCACAGTCGATCAGAACTTGCTCGACCACGACATCGTGAGCAATTGCCGAGTCTACCCGCGAGACGAAGCCCCCGATGCGTACAAGAACTTCAACGATGTACTCGCGAGTGTCGTCGACGCCGACCTCGCCATGGAAGTCGCTCGTTTGAAAGCGAAGTTCGTGCTCAAAGACGGAGCACCGGCGGACGACTAGATCCGCCTCTTAAAACAAACCAAGGCCACTGATTCGGCGAGTTAAGTCACCGAAGCGGCGCAGAAGACGAGCAGACTACGATTGGCCTTTGTAGGCACGATCGACATACTTCGTGTCGACACTCCCGCCGAGGAACGCTTCGTCTTTCAAGATCCACTCGTGGAACGGAACCGTTGTCTTGATCCCTTCCACCTGCAGTTCCTTCAACGCACGCAGCATCGTTGCGATTGCCATCTCGCGCGTCGGACGGTAGACGATCAGTTTTCCGATCATCGAATCGTAGTACGGCGGAACCGTGTAGCCGGTTGTCACGTGCGAATCGAATCGCACGCCCAATCCGCCGGGAGCGAACATCGATTGAATTTTACCCGGGCAAGGCTGGAAGTTCTTCTTAGGGTCTTCCGCGTTGATCCGGCATTCGATTGCCACGCCGTTGCAGGTCAAGTCTGACTGCTGGAAGGAGAGCGGCTCGCCGGAGGCGACGCGGATTTGCTCCTGGATCAAATCAACGCCGGTCACCATTTCGGAAACCGGGTGTTCCACTTGGATCCGCGCGTTCACTTCGATGAAGTAGAAGTTGTAGTCCTTGTCGACGATGAACTCGACCGTTCCGGCACCTGCGTAATCCGCGCCGCGGATCATCCGAACTGCCGCGTCGCAGATTGCCTCGCGGCGTTCCGGCGGCAGGTCAGGGCTCGGGGCCTCCTCGACGAGTTTTTGGTGACGACGCTGAACACTGCAGTCACGTTCGAAAAGGTGACACACATTACCGTGAGTGTCCGCGATCACTTGGACTTCGATGTGGCGAGGTTGCTGGACGAACTTCTCGAGATAAACGCCACCGTTGCCAAACGCCGCGATCGCTTCATTGCGAGCCGCCTCGAGTTGGCTGACCAAAACATCTTCGGTTTCGGCAACACGCATTCCCTTGCCACCGCCACCGGCGGTCGCGTTGATCAGAACCGGAAAACCGATTTCGCGAGCCACTTCGGCGGCCCGGTCAAAATCGGAAATCAGCCCGTCACTGCCGGGAACGACCGGCACGTCTTGGGCAACAGCCATCGACCGTGCGGTGTTCTTGTCACCGAGTTTTTCCATCGCGGTCGGCGACGGGCCGATGAAGTCGAACCCGCTGCTGCGGCACATCTCGTTGAACTGCGCGTTCTCGGCGAGGAAACCGTAACCGGGGTGAATCGCATCGACTCCCGCGACTTCGGCGGCGGCGATGATTTGGTCAATTTTCAGATAACTATCCGCGCTGCGAGCGGTCCCGACGCAGACAGCTCGGTCGGCCAATTTGACGTGCATCGAGTCCGCATCGGCCTGACTGTAGACAGCCACCGATTCGATCCCCATCTCACGACAGGCACGAATGATTCGCAGAGCGATTTCGCCTCGGTTGGCGATCAGGATACGTTGATACATCGATTAGCCACCGGTTTGGATGCGGAAGAGCGGCTTACCAAAGTCGACCGGCTCCTGGTCGCTGACGAGCACCTCAACGATTTTGCCACTGCACTCTGCGGGAATTTCGTTGAAGACTTTCATCGCTTCGACGATGCAGACCACAGTCTCTTCGGTGACCGTATCGCCGACTTTGACAAACGGCGGTGCCTCCGGGTTCGCCCGCGCGTAGAACGTTCCGACCATTGGTGAATTGATCGTGATGGTCCCGGCCGGTGGCGCGGCTGCACCGCCGGCGGGAGCTGGCGATGCCGGGGCAGGTGCCGCCGCAGCAGGTGCGGGTGCCGGAGCGGCCGCCGGTGCGGGAGCAGCAACAGGGATGACGGCCTGGGATCCGCCTCGGGTCAGACGAATGCGGTCATCGGATGCCTGCAAATCAACTTCGCTGAGTTCGTGCTGCTCCATCAGTTCAACGATTTGACGAATACGATCGATGTCAAAAACGTCGCCTGAGCGATTGGATTTCGAGCGATCGCTCTTGGAAGTGGAGCCGCTTTTGGGCGAATCAGCAGTCATGCGAAAGGCCTGATTACAAACGTGAATTTGAAGTTCGTGTGTGGGTGACGCGTTGTTTTACATCACGAGCGGGCAATCATCGAGACCCTTGGGAAGGTCGCTGAGGACCTCGCACCCGGTGTCCGTCACGAGCAAGTCGTCCTCGATGCGAATTCCAAACTCGTTGGCGAAATACACGCCCGGCTCGACGGTCACAACCATTCCGGTCTTCAGCGTCTCGGTCGACGAAGGTCCCATCCGAGGATCTTCGTGAATTTCGAGACCGAAGCCATGTCCGAGGCCGTGATTGAATGCTTCGGCAAACCCGGCATTGGCGAGCACTTGCCGCGCCGCCGCGTCGACCTTCACCGCCTCGACCCCGTCTCCAATGGCCGCGATTGCCGCCAACTGGGCCTCCAATACCGCCTCGTAGGCCGCTGCATAGCGATCCGACGTCGCGGATTTCGACCCTGGCCGGTGCAGAGTCCGCGTCAGGTCACTGCAGTATCCATCCACCTTCGCGCCCCAATCGATCAATAGAGTACGGCAATCGCCGAGCGGAACATTGCCTGGTGTGTAGTGAGGCAGAGCACCGTTGGGCTCGGCACCGACGATCGGGTGGAACGAGACACCCTCGGCACCCAACCGACGCATTTCCGCTTCGAGTTCGTAGTAGATTTCACACTCGGTTTTTTTGGCTGAAAAATTCGCAGTCACCTTCACGAACGCCTGCTGGGCGATCGAGATTGCTTTTCGGATCGTCGCAATCTCACCCTCGTCCTTGATCGCTCGCAGTTGTTCGACCAAGGAACTGGTTTCGATCCACGAAGCCTCCGGCAGGCGTTGCTCCAAATCTCGCAGTGTGGAGACGTGGACATGGTCGGCTTCAAAACCGATCCGTTTCACCTGCGAGGACGAAGCAACGACCTCAGCGAGAAGTTCGCCCAATTTCTGCGAAGGCGGGCGGATGGCGGCAGGGATCTGTGGGCATTCCTGCGCGAGTTGAATTTGATAGCGTCCGTCCGAAAGCAACGTCGCGGTCGCGTCGGGTCGAACCAACAACCAAGTACTGTCGCCGGTAAATCCACTCAGGTAGCGAACGTTGACTTCGCTGGTGATCAACAGAGCGTCGACATCCTGATCGGCGAGTTGGGAAGCGAGACGGGCGATTCGGTTGGCGTGGTTGGTTTGGGACATGATCGATGGTAGTTCGCGGGTGATCGAAACGGTCGGCGACTTCGCCTCCATAGATCGGACAAGCTAGCAACAATTCATTTGGGCCTCACCGCCCCATCCCCCCGAGGCAACTTTGGCTCAATTCAGGTAGCCAGCGTTAGCAGGTTTTGGCCCAGGGTCGGCCGGTCTCAGCAAAGGAAAGCATGCAAGCCCAACCCAACTGCGAGCGGTCTGTGAACATCCCTTGAACGGGTCCACCGAGGGTCTGGCGGTCAATTGAGAGAGTGACCAGCGGACTCGCAACGGCAAAAAAGATTCGATGTAAAAACGAAAAAAACGCCACAGACGCGAGCGGGCAAGCGTCAGTGGCGTTTTTGAGCGAGGCGAGGATTTCGTCGGTGAATTACACCAATTCTTTCTTGGCACCGACGAGGGTTCGCAGACGTTCGGCGAGCAAGTGCGCGTCGAATGGCTTCTTGAACGTTTCGTTGATGCTGCTTCGGTCGAAGCTCATTGGTTGACCGTCATCAGGCAGCAATGCGATCAAGACAATGTCGGTGAAGTCGATGTTCTTCCGCAGGTTCTGGCAAATCTGAACTGCTTCGATCTTGCCGATCGAGAAGTCCACGATGATGCAGTCTGGGTTGAAGCTCTCGGCTTGAATCCCGGCTTCGAAACCGCTGGCCGCGACTGCGACTTTGAACGATTTCTCTGGGGGCAGTTCTCGCTTCAGGTTTTCGATCAACACCTGATCCTGGGCGACGATGAGGCATTTAGCCATCGCTTCGTCTTCCAAGTCGCCCAGCGGCATGCCGTGCTCTTTCAGGAATTTGATCAGATATTCTCGTGGAATCCGTCGATCTTGCGATCCCGGAATCCGGTAGCCTTTTAAACGCCCCGAATCAAACCATTTGCTAACGGTTCTCGGAGCAACTTTACAGATCTTTGCGACCTGACCAGTTGTGAAGACCTTCATTCTAGGTTCTCCAAACGCCTCGTTGATTCATCCCTTGAGAAAATGGTGCGTCGGTAACCATTCTCTCGATGGCCCTGGGTCGTTCATCCAATCGTCTCGTCTTGAATCGGCAATGTTGCGGTGGGTCGCAACGGATTCGACGAAACCATTCTCAAAACGCTGGGTCTGGGCCAGCCGGCTCGCATCCTGCTGAACGCGTTGCCGAAGTGGGATCCTCGCGGTTGATAAAGTAATTATTAGTTGGATCATTCACGCGGGTACGTGAACGTTTGGGGGAAACAATAAGATGCCGCTTCTTGTGTCCTGACCAGACCGATGGGCTCACTGAAAAACTGTTGTACACCATCTCGCACCGGGATGCTCCCGTTACGAAATTCGGTATGACAGTTCACTCAGTGAAACGGTCTCGTCGGATCACTCATCGACCGTGTTCGTAACCTCACCGCGTACAGGGCATCATTGGCAACCGAGGTCGCCACGAGTCCCTTCGCAATGGTGAGGACCGCGAACACGTTTCCCAGAATTCCCCCCTGGGTGTCCGTCGACCTTCGCCTTCCGCTTCGATAACTTGATTGCCTCGCAAAGCCCCCCGTCGACTGTTCGTCAAAGGGGTGCCTCCGCCAGGTCAGAAACCGCAGCAAAAGGGAAAGTGTCCTTCCAAGGCTTAGTGTCGAGAAAAACCGGGGTAACTCTTTAATGTGATTCAGCACGAATAACCAGTATCAGCGAATCGAGCCGCCAATTGCCGTTAATCGCGAGTCAAGATCAATCGATACCGGCCAAAAAAAATTTCCCGCATCATTACGACGAACGCACAACTGCTTCGGTTCCCCCTGTGAGATCGCTACAAGCGTTCTAATTCATATTTTTTTCACAAAAAGGTTGGATTGCATGAGCCAATCGGATTCCCCCGGCTCGCCCCATTTCGATGATCTCGGCGCTGCCCACATGGTGGATATCACCCTCAAACCGGTCACCAACCGAATCGCCACCGCCTCCTCGTCGATCCGCATGAGTACGGACGCGGCCGAGACAGTTCGGATGGGGGGCGGCCGCAAAGGAGATGTCCTTTCCGTCGCCCGGCTCGCCGCAATCGGGGCTACCAAATGGACGTCAACACTCATTCCCCTGTGCCACGCGATCCCGATCGAAGGCGTCTCGATCGACTTTCAATGGGAAAAGACTGACGAATCGGGCGCCATCGACCCTGCCGAGGGATCGTCCGAAACGCTACGATGCGTCGCAACGGTTCGCACGACCTATAAAACCGGCGTGGAAATGGAGGCGATGACAGCAGCCTCTGTCGCGTCGTTGACGGTCTATGACATGCTCAAGAGCGTCGACCGCGCGATGGTAATCACGCAAACCAAGCTGGAATCGAAAGAAGGCGGTCGATCCGGCGTTTATTCCCGGCAGTGAGCCTTTCGCGATCGATTGCCTTTTTTCGAGGTCGATCAACCGCCGAGAGTTGCCGGGGACGTCCGGAAAACGGTTGACATTTTAGGGAACCGTGCTTCGCGTCGTTTTCCCGGTTGCCGGACAACGCGGCCCCCGTCGCCCCATATGCGGCCCGCATCTGTTTTTAGTTTCATCGCTTTCTTTCTACGGTCATCGCATTAATGGACCCATCGACTGCTGCTTCCGCGTTGCCACCTGGGGCTGTCCCCGCCGATGCCTCCGATTCCACGACAAAAACCTCTTCCGCCCCGGCTTCGATCGCTCGCAACGGCGAAGAAACAGCCTCCTCGTCTCTCGCGAAGACCAACCGAACCACCGAAGCGATGCGGGACGTCTACGCACCGATCGCCGAACATTTGGTTTGCGTGGACGCGCGGTTGCATCTGGAATTGCAGTCCCAGTACGAAGCATTGATGCCCGTCCTCCGCCACGGAACGCAGCTCGGTGGAAAGCGGTTGCGACCGGCCCTGTTGCTGCTGTCCGCAATGGCAACGTCCGCGCATCAGCCCGCTTCCGCGTCAAACTCCACCAACCCGGCATCCACCATCGAGGAAGACCACATCGTGATGGCGACCGTGGTGGAGATGGTCCACACCGCGACGCTCGTTCACGATGACGTCCTCGACAAAGCCGACACGCGGCGGCACGTCCCGACAATTAACGCGCGGTGGAACGACGACACCAGCATCCTGCTAGGCGACTACCTCTTCGCACAAAGTTTCCAGCTCGCCGCGACGCTACCGTCGACGCTAGCCTGTCGTTGGGTCGGCCAAGCCGCTCAGCGAGTTTGCGAGGGCGAACTGCGTCAAATCCTCGGCCGCGATTGGTTGGACATCGACGAAGAAACTTATCTCGACATCATTCGCGGCAAGACCGCCGAACTGACGAGCGTCTCGTGCCGGCTCGGCGCCCAACTCAGCGGCGCTGACGATGACCTCGTTGCCGCGTTCGGAGAGTACGGGAACGATCTCGGCATCGCATTCCAAATCGCTGACGACTATTTGGATTTGTGGGGCGAAGACGAACAGGTCGGCAAAACACTCGGCACCGATCTGGCTCAAGGAAAAATCACCTTGCCCCTGATCCGGTTGCTCCGTCACGACAATGTTTCGATCGCGTCCAAGGCAGTCGACGCGCTTCGAGCGGCCCCGGCCGAGCGGATGCAGCGGATCGCGCCGTTGTTGAGAAAGAGCGATGCGGGTGAATATACTCGCGAAGTCGCGGATCGGTTTCGCCGCAGCGCGATCGCCGCGATCGACTCACTCACGCCGTCCCAGGCATTGGAATCGTTGATCCGGATAGCCGACTTCTCCGTCGACCGCCGATTCTAGTTCACCTTATTTGCACGTTCGATTCGCACCTGCCTTCCCCGTCGCCATCAGCCAACCCTGTCAAACGAGCGAACTGTTTATGCTCCGCTTCGGTGCCGTCTCTTATCTCAACACCAAACCGCTGGTTGAAACCCTCGACCAACGGCTATCGGATTGGGGCACACTGCGTTTGGACCTTCCCTCGCGTCTGGCAGCAGACCTCGCCGGCGGAAAACTCGACATCGCGTTGATCCCGAGCGTGGAGTACTTTCGCAACCAGTCGCGGTACAAAATCGTGTCCGACGCCGCGATCGCGTGCCGGGGGCCGGTGTGGAGCGTACGCTTGCTCAGCCGGGTGCCGATCGCGGACATCCAAACGCTCGCACTCGACGAGGGAAGCCGCACCAGCGCGGCGATGTCTCAAGTGCTGCTTTCGGAAATGCATCACATCCGCCCCGAAACCGTTCCATTTCCGATCGGCAGTGAAGCCTCGGACGTTGACGCCGATGCGGTGCTAATGATCGGCGACCGGGCGATGCATCCTCCCCGAGAAACCTATCGAGAAATTTGGGACCTCGGTGATCGTTGGTGCCGATGGACCGAATTGCCTTTCGTGTTTGCAATGTGGGTGGCGCGGCGTGACGTTTGCTCCAACCCCGACCAGCTCAAACGGATTGAGGAAACCCTCAGCGCGAGCCGCGACGACGGGATGCAGTGTTTGGAGAAGATCGCAATTCGCGAAGCCGCCTCGCAGGGCCTGACCAACGAAGACCTGCACCGTTACTTTGCCGAAAACCTTCACTTCTTTCTCGGGCCTGGTGAACGCTCCGGCCTGAAACTCTTTCGCCAAAAGGCGACGGCCATCGGATTGGCTCCGCCACCTCCGGCGGTCTCGGGCAACAACGCCTGACCCTTTTTGAAAACCTTTCGTGCCGAATCATTTTCACGAACTCGAAACATTCTGACGCACAACACTCTGACGAACCATGAACGCTACCGCTGCCACCGCCGCCGACTCAACCGTTCGCTCGATCCTCGACCGTGCTATCGATGGTCAGCGACTAACCGATCAGGATGCCATCACGCTGTTACAGTCGCATGACTTGGCCGCGATCGGTGCCGCCGCGGAAACGGTCTCGCGACAGAAACACCCCGAACCGTACCGCACCTACAACATCGACCGGAACATTAACTACACGAACGTCTGTACGGCGGTGTGTGACTTCTGCGCATTCTATCGCGGCCCGAAAAGCGACGAGGGTTACGTCCTGCCTCGAGAAGTCCTGCTGAAAAAGATTCAAGAGACTGTCGATTTGGGCGGCAACCAGATCTTGCTACAAGGCGGTTTGCATCCGAAGTACAAACTCGAGTGGTACGAGGAGATGCTCAGTGACATCAAGAACCAATTCCCGCAGGTCAACATCCACGGCTTCTCACCACCGGAACTTCATCACTTCACCAAAGTCAATCGTTTGCCGATCAAGGAGGTTCTTTCCCGACTCAAAGACGCTGGACTTGGCAGCGTTCCTGGGGGAGGTGCGGAGATTCTCAACGACCGAGTCCGTGCGGAGATCACGCGTGGCAAAGTCATGACCGACGACTGGCTCGGCGTGATGCGGGCTTGGCATGAACTCGGCGGAGTCAGTTCCGCGACGATGATGTTCGGTCATGTCGAGACGCTCGCCGAACGTGTCGAACACCTGCGTCGGTTGCGTGACGTTCAAGACGAAACGGGCGGCTTCACCGCTTTCATCTGCTGGACATTCCAACCCGAGAACACCGAAATGAGCAACCTCCCGAAACTGGGCTCGTTCGAGTATCTCAAAATGCTAGCGGTGTCACGTTTGTATCTCGATAACATCCCGAACCTGCAAAGCAGTTGGGTGACGCAGGGATTGAAGATCGGCCAAATGGCGTTGATGTTCGGGGCCAACGACATGGGCAGCCTGATGATCGAAGAGAACGTTGTCGCGGAAGCAGGCACGGTCCACTATTTGTCACTGCAGCAGATCCGCGGGGCGATCGAAGAGCACGGGTTCGAAGCTCGGCAGCGAGACGTGTTCTACAACCTCGTCGACGAAGAACTCGAACAAAAAGCGATCCAAGCCAACGCGGACGCGAGCGCCCGCGAATTAGTTCAAATGACCGTCTGATGTCGCACGGCCGAGCCCGTCCGGGGCTCGCATGTTCAACACATCTCACGCCGACAGCAAACGCCTAGCTGTCGCCGCGACCTTCAAACTTCCGATTCCATCCGCCGTTGACGTTCACGGTCTGCCCGGTGATGAATCCGGCGTCGGGGCTCGTTAGATAGGCAACCGCCTCTGCAATATCGGATGGGCGGCCCCAACGCTGCATCAGCGATTGCCTTTCGGCACGTTCGTTCCAATAAGGGCTCGTCGTTTCACCCCATGCGGTTTGAATCCAACCGGGTGCGACGGTGTTCACGCGAACTCGCGGCGCGAGGGTCTGTGCGAGGCTATTGGCAAACGCCATCACCGCGGCCTTCACCGGACCAAACATCATCCCGGCGTCGCCTTCCATTCCCTCGGGCGCTTGATCCCATCCGATGAACACCATCGAAGGTGTGCCTTGATTCGAGAGCGACTGTTCTGCCATCGCGGAGCCGACGATGCGAGACAATGCGATCGTGCCGCAAACGTCCACATCGAGCAGCATTCGCAACTTCTGATCGAACGACCACCGGGCGGCCTCTCCGGTCAACACGTCAAACCCGGCATTATTGACCCACGTCGAGATCACTCCCAAACGACCGATCGCATCTTCCGCGAACCGGTGAACGTCGTCCGCCTGACTAAGATCCGCCGCCATCGTTTCGCAATCGACGCCGAGACTTCGGATTTCGTCCGCCGTCGCCACGGCACCGTCTCGGTTGCTGCGATAGTGTACCAACATCTGCACCGAATCCGTCGCGTTTCGTCGCACGACGTCATGAGCCAAACGGATCGCGATCGCGCGGCCAATCCCGCTGCTACTTCCCGTGACGACGATACCTGTCATTGAACCTACCATTGCTGCGACGCCGCCGAAACAAAATCACCGGCGATGATTAATGGCGACGATCACTGGCGAAGATCTGCGCAAGAAACGCAGGCAATTATTACGGTCAGACTACCGCGTTCACATCGCGTATTGCAATCGTGGGTCATCGAGACCGAGACGTTTCATCTTCTTGTACAGAGTCGTTCGGTTGATTTCGAGTTCGTCCGCTGTTGCCGCTCGGTTCCATCCGTGACGCCGCAGCGAACTGAGAATGATCTCTCGTTCGGGGCCTTCAAGGGCTTCTTTTAGACTGCGTCCGGCGGAGGAAATCGCGGGTGCGGTTTGCTGCCCTTGGGTGACTCCGCTCATCATCGGCGACATCGGACCGACAAGCGGCGAATCACCTTCGAGGGAGCCTTGTTTTTTAACACCGAGAACCTCAGGAGGCAGGTCCCGCACGCCGAGAATTCGATCGTTGCCGAGCAAGACGGCTCGTTCCACCACATTTTCGAGCTGCCGGACATTGCCCGGCCAGTGATACGCCTGCAGCGCCGCGATCGCGTCTTGGTCAAACGCCTCCACATCTCGAGACGCCGCCTCAGCGGCTTCTCGGATGAAATGATCGGCGAGCAACGGGATGTCACCAGGACGCTCCCGCAACGACGGCAGCACGATGTTGACGACATTGATTCGATAGTAAAGGTCCTGACGGAACGAACCATCGGCCACGCCACTTTCCAGGTCCTGGTTCGTCGCCAGAATGACCCGCGTATCGACGGTTCGGGTTTCGGAACCACCGAGCGGCTCGAATTGCAGTTCCTGCAACACCCGCAGCAGCTTCACCTGCATCGCTTGCGTCGCGGTGCCGATTTCGTCGAGGAATAACGTCCCGCCATCAGCCAACTCAAACTTCCCGACGCGGTCGGTATTGGCGCCGGTGTAAGCACCGGCAACATGGCCAAACAACTCGCTCTCGAGCAACGTGTCGGGCAACGCACCACAGGCGACCTCGACAAACGGACCACCGCGACGGGAACTCCGGTGGTGGATCGCACGAGCAATCATGCTTTTCCCGGTTCCGTTTTCGCCCGTGATCAGAATCGACGCTCTCGCGTCTGCGACGCTATCGATCACGTCAAAGATCTTCATCATCCGGTAGTCGTGACTGAGAATATTCTCGAGCCCACTGCGACGATCGAGTTGCTTGCGGAGTTGCTCGTTCTCTTGCTCAACCTTGTGATGGTTGATCGCTCGATCGATCGCGAGGATCAACTCGTCGTCGATGACCGGTTTGGTCAGCAAGTCAAACGCTCCGACGCGAACCGCTTCGACTGCGGTGTCGGGCGTCGCGTAGCCGGTCATCACCAAAACCGCCGTGTCGACATGATGCTTCTTGGCATACCGAACGAGATCGAGCCCGTCGTCGTTTCCGATCCGCAGGTCCGTGATGATCAGATCAAAAGATCGACCGCTGAGATGCGTTTTCGCCTGGGACAAATCATTGGCGACTTCGACGTCATATCCCATCTCCACGAGCCACTGCCCGAGCGAGGTGGCAAGGTGATAATCATCATCGACGAGTAACAGACGAGCGGCATTGTTCATGAGGTGTTCCCGAGGCGTCGGTGGCGTTTCGACTACACTCATATCTAGGTCGAAAAACACACTCGGTCAAAAATGTCACCACATGTTTCAAAAAATCAACACTCGGCCAAACGTTCGCGGAATCGTGCAGGAACCAACTCCAACAGTCGCTGCCGAGATTCGGGGTTTCTCCACTGCGACCATCCGATCGCGATCGCCAAAATGACAGCGACCCAGGGAGACGCTAACAGCGTGAACGGCAACAAAGAAAGCATCACCGTCCGTGCCCCCACCGGATAACCAAAGTACATCATTGCGGCCCACACACACACCATCACCACCCCGTGGGCGAGCAGCGTGGCGACGACCGCCCCCATCAAACCGAATCGAGGCAACAGAATCGCGTTGAGCGTGAGGTTGGCGACCAACCCGACAAACATCGCAATCGCGACCGCGCGACCCTTCTCCGCCGTTAGCAGATAACATTGCCCGACCATCACAAGCGCCGACCACGTGCAAAAACACAACGCCAGAGGCATCAATGCCAACCCGTCGCGATACCGTCCTTGCAGCAACACGTCGAACATCCACGGTCCGATGATGATCGCGAACGCACCGCCGATGGTGAATACCAACGAAACCGCCAACAACGCGTCACCCACTCTCGCGCGAACCGAATCGAGCTTCTTTGCTTCCCAATCGGCCGACAAATAGGGCATCAACACGCCAGCAATCATCGTCCCCACACTCAACAACATCATCGGAATGATTCGACCGGAGTGGTATTGCCCGACTGCGGCTTGCCCCATCGTCTCGCGGATCAAATCCGCGGATCCCGACGCCAACGCGTCCGGCGGCAACGGCAAAAAGTGCAAAATCATATAGCGATCGGATAGCTCGAAGAGATTTCCGATCAAATTGGTCATCCACAGCGCCGCCGCGTAGGGCGCCAATCGACGCACCATTTTCGACAGACTTGCGTTCTGACTCGCTGTGGTCGACGACGTTTCCGCATCCACCTCAACGGTCGGGGTAGCAGCCGCGTGCCAATTTTTCGCAAGCGACCAAAAACCAGGAACACTGGCAACCAAACACGCGACCGCGAAAACCGTGACGAGCCCCGTAAAATCGCCACCGCTGACCAACCAAACCAAACTCAATACGGTGAAACCGACACCGTGCACGAACTGCATCAGCGAAACAACGCGGACCTGCCGCAGCGACGCGTTGAGATCCGATGAAAAGTTGTAAACGATCATGCTCACGACGGCGAACGCCATCGCATAAATCAACGCGGTCGACTGGCTCTCTAAAAAAATGATCCAACCGAACCAACCTGGAAAGCAGGCCATCGCGGCCACGAACACTCCGGTGCAGACAATGGTTCCCGTGGCGATACGACGAACGAATGGCCGCAACTGACCTTTGAGCCGGAAGTGTTCGGTGAACTTCGGAAGCACACCCGGGATACCAAACAACATCACGGGCGTGATCAGAGTGATAAAGCCAAACGCCATCGACCACCGACCGACATCGGTGTCATCCATCAATCGGCAGAAAGCCATCCCCCGGACAAACCCGATTCCACGTCCCACGATAGTCATCGCGAGCATCACCACCATTCCAACAGCGAGTGAATCGACGCGAAACTCGCGTGAGGAACGTTGAGAGTTCGTCACCGGAGTCATCGGTTTCGGTTCGGCGGCGGAAGACATGCAGGAATCGGCTAATACAAGAACATCGCAAATGAAAGATACATACGATCATCTAACTTTGGAACGCAATCGAGCGCATGTCACACCAATCACAGCCAGGATCACCACACAAACATTCCTCCATGAAGAGAACGTCTGTTTGTGAGGGTCGTAACGGATGGGAACGTTGAGAGCGACCGGATCGTCCCCCAAACGAATGTTCCGTTTCCTTCAGTCAGACTTCTTCGCCACGGCAACGCCACTTTTCGTGTTACCGTCGCTGCCGAGAGACTGATATACTCAATGCCTACAGTGTCGACTTTTATCAATCGCTCTCCGCCCCGCGGACCTCTCTCATGCACACCACCGCAGATGATCTCGTCGCCAGCAACCGAGACGCCAGCGACCAAGATTCCAGTGTGCAACGCGGCAGCGAAGCAATCGACAACATGACTTCCGCCGTTCAGATCGACATGCGGACGAGTCGATTCGAGAAAGTTTCGAGCTTTTACCTAACACTTATTTTATTTCTCGGCGTCATTGTGTCGGCGTTGTTCCTGTTGTGGACGCTCAATCGCTGGGCAGCCCAGGAAGAGATCAAGCATTCGCAACCGACCCGCACCTCCTGGGTGCAAGGGGAAGAAACTGGCATCGACGACCAGTTTGATGTTCCGTCGCAGGACGAGTACATCGCGTTGCAGGAACCAACACTCGACGCGACTTTGGTGGCATTGACGGACGCCGCGACGCATACCGCGGCTTCGTTCGACGGCGATATCGGCATCGGCGAAACAGACAACCTCGGAAAAGGACTCCGCAGAGGCGGGCCGGATCCGGGGGCCGATCGCGGCGTCGACGTGATCCCCCGGTTCAACCGCTGGCAACTCAGTTTCACTGCGAAGGATCGTGCGAACTACGCGGACCAGCTCGATTCGCTTGGCATTGAACTTGGCGTTCTCGGCGGCAGCATTCAAGGAGTCGACATCGTCGATCAACTCTCAACCGAACCTCGAGCTCGACGAGTCATCGACACGAGCGACGAGAAACGGCTTTACTTCATGTGGAAGAGTTCCAGTCCGTTAATGCGTTACGAAGCCGAGTTAATCGATGAAGCCGGCGTCGATCTGGATGGCCGGCACATGCTTCGGTTCATTCCTAGCCAGCTCGAACAACAGCTCGCCGAAGCAGAACTGGAATTTGCGTTAATGTCCGGACACGAGTCGGAGGCGGAGATTGCTCTGACGGTGTTTCGGTGCATCACCACCGACGAAGGGTACGAGTTCCGCATCGCCGATCAACGCTACCGTCCAACAAACGAACCCCAATAAACGTTTCCAACAGAAACGCCCGTTGTGACGCCTAGTGGGATCATATGGGCGGAGACGAAACCGGCGAAGTTTCCCGTGTATGAATTCCGATACTTCAATCGCAGGTGTCTTTTCAGATAGCGGGAGTGCGAACGATGTGGCGAAGTCTCTTTTTAGCAATCGGAATCATGATCATCGTCGTTGGTGTCGAAACGATGTTCATCGATTCAGCGAGCGTGTACGCGGCAGGTGAGTCGACCGCGGTCAACTT
>JBICHZ010000068.1:0-6445 GCA_043101355.1 Rhodopirellula sp. JB044 | reverse complement strand
CCACATGACGGTCATCGCAGGGGCTCCTAAGTCGAAGGAATGGATCACTTTGCCTTCCCACTTCTTAGCCAAACTGAATCCCTTGCTCACGGGACGCAACGGGTGATGGACGACTGCGTGAGGGACAAATTGAACGTCGCCTCCGGCATGTTGGAGTCTGGCGAAGAACTCGGTGTCCTCGATCGCGGCACTTGGGAATCTTTCATCAAATCCACCGATCTTGGTAAGATCGCTGCGGTGCATGGTAAAGTTTGCAGAGATATACGCTTCACCGTGCGGATTGTGGGGAGCTTCCCAAAGAAGTGATGGTGGTTCCCCAATCCGTAGCGTCGGTCCTTGGAACGCTAGCAATGGTTTGGGGGCTTGACGAGCAATGCATTCGGCATACGCAGCGAGTAAACCTGGTTCCGGAAGGCAATCGTCATCGATGAATACGATCCAGTCATGCACCGCCTGGCTGGCGCCATGATTGCGATTGGCAGCGGGGCCTTTCGCTGGGCCCGACGTCCAACGAGCCCAGGGAAACTCGTTTGAAACGAGCTCCTTTGCTGAGACGTGTCTTCCATCGTCACTTACGATGACCTCATAGTCTTCGGCCGGAAAGGATTGCACATTCGGAGCGAGCCTCTTAAGGCACTCGCTCAACTCTTCGAGACGGTTGTAGGTGGGGATGACCACAGAGAATTTTGTCATATTACTGCTCTGTTCAATGGTGTTTGCTCGCCCACGCGTCGGTTCCAAACTTCGAAGTGACGTTCGAAAATCCTTTCCGCTGTGTATTCCGCGCAAACCGCGTTCAGCCCGGAGCGTCCTAGCGTTTCCGCTTGCTCAGGCGTATCGAGTATGTTTGCGATTGCTTTCTTTACCTCTCCGACCGAACCGTTGGTGCTGATGCCGCCTCGGTGCCGGTTGACGAGTTCTTTTGATGCCGGTGCGGCGCCGCAGATGACCGGTTTGCCGTACGCCCACGCTTCCACATAGACGATTCCAAAGGACTCTGCTTCGCTCGGAAGGGCAAACACATCGCAGGCGGCGAGCGCGTCGTGTTTGACCGCGTCGGCGGCGGCGCCGAGGTCGAGATCGACTTCGTTCGGGAGTGATGGATACGGCGGTTCGAGGTCTCTCCCGATGGAGACGAGCGTCACCGGGGTTCCTTCGTGGTTGAGTTCGGCAACGGCATTGCGGAGAGCATGGTAGCCCTTCGCGCTCGACTTTCGTCCAACGAATAGGACGACTTTTCGATTCCCGAGATGATGTTCTTTGCGAAATCGATCAGCGTCGCCCGGATAGTTGTCCGGCGCAGCGCATCCACAGCGAACGAGCACGGATGCGGGGACGCCCTTTTCCCGCAGATGTTTGCCTTCGTAGTCGGACTGAACAAAAACTGCGTTCATTTTGCGATAAAGGTCGACGTCGAGTGGAGCGTCACCCCAATGCCGCGGATGCACAGCGGGCCAACACGTGGCGAGCTTTTACTGTTCACGAGCGGCTTGTAGAAGCGGAAAGCCAACGAGATCCCATCCTGTTCCCACAAAGTGGACAACATCGCACTTGCTCACCGCGTTCCCGCACCAAGCCGAACCTTGCCACTGTGCGGCGGTTCGTGAAAGAAAGCGTACTTGACGGCGTGTCATGACGGGTAGAAGACGATTGATCCGTGGTCGCCAGTGGGATTCCAAAGTCACGTTATGGGCCGGTGAGGCACCGTTCCAGAAAACCCGATGTGCGTTGCCGGTGAGTTCGTTTGTGAGCATGCGTATGTACGACTCGAGACCACCATGGTTGTTCACATTCACCAAAGTGAATATGCCCACACGCAGTGGTTTCTCTTTGCGAACGTTTTCGGATCCAAACGTTTCGCTCGAAGTGGATGTGTTTGTAACTAACACCCTGATGCTCGAATGTTGTTGAGGAACTCGATGACGTTGGCGTGTTGCGTTAGCTCACGCTGTTTGTCGCGATACCAACGGTGCGTCGACAAACTAGGGCAGGAAACGGCTCGTTTTTTGGGCTGTGTTTGTACCGGCAAGCCGAGCGCGTTGATGAACTCGCGGAAGGTGTCACGTCGTCCAAGTACTTCCATTCGGGCAACAGCGACCATGAGTTCCCCGTCTCTCGCGGCCCCGTGATAGACGCGGAAGGCGGGTGGTGCTGAATCGAGAAAGTCTTCCTGGTAGTCGATGCCACAATATTCGGCGATTGCAGCGGCGTTCTTTCGGGGTTGCAGTTGAGGGTAACTATTCCAGTCGATACCACAAAAGTGCTCGGTCAGCGTTTGTGTGGATGCGTTGAGGACCTCATCTCGCGTTCCGAAGTGAAAATTACTGTCGGGATTGCTGATGTTGTGGAAGTACTCAGAGACGCAGATTTCATCGAAAGGGCGAACAAGCGTGATTACCCGCTGGAACGGGCGCCGGATCGTGTCACGAACTTCTTCGAGTCCCAATTCACCCGAATGACATTTGACGGTGAAGTGTGCCATCGTTGGAGGAACGCTCTGAATTTCGCTGAGATCAGCACCGCTGCTGAAACGTGACTCGCAGAGTCGGTCAAACAACTTTGTCGATCCGACGCGATGAGGCGTGTAAACGACCGAAATCTGGTTGCCTAAAAATGTGGAGGCTAATCCTCTGAGAACTGCTTGTGCGACCATTGTTGCTGATACTTCTAAATGAATGTCGTAGAGGTTCGAACGATTTCTGATTCGAACTCTCTCACATGCAGGAAACGATGCACCGACAACGAGCGAATCATCTACCCGCACCACAGGCCATGGTGTAGATGCTTCGCGCGACAGAGCGATATCCAAGAAAACTATTGGGTTTGTGTTTGATACACTGCATCGCGAACCCAAATGCCTCTCGTCCTTGGCCTTCCTCTGCTGTCATCCACGATGCCTGATGTGCGAAATTCAGAAGGTAGTCCGAAGGCAGTTGATTGCGACGGTTGTAGGCCGCTAGCGAGTGGTATTTGGCTCTCGCCTGTGCGGCGGACGAGGTTGCTCCCATGGATTGGTTGTGAATCCGATAGCTGAGAAGAGGCTCGTTGAGATTGGCAAGACGCGAGATCTCCGACGCGCGAAGGTAAAGGTCGAAATCTTGTGAAGCCCCCGTTGAGCTTTCGTACCGGTCGAGCAATTCCATAACCGATCCACGTATCATCGCCGAGGGATGTGTCAACCCGCAACCAAACGTCAGTAGTTTGTTGATGATTTGATCATGGTCGAGGGGATACGCTAGTTCGCCGATTTCGTTGTCGGACTCATCGATAAGTGTGCTCGTCGTGCCTAAGATCCCGATGTCAGGAAATTGCGACATGACGTCGAGTTGACGTTGAAAGCGATTAGGCGCGGAGATGTCGTCGCCGTCCATTCTCGCGATATAGATCGAGTTGCAATGTGCGAGCCCGGTGTTCAGTGCGTGGGTGACACCTTTTGCAAGACCTTGGACGACTGTGATCCGTTTATCATCTCTGGCATGCCTGGCGATTATTTCGGGTGACTTGTCGGTCGACCCGTCGTCAACAATCACGAAAGCGAAATCGGAGAAGGTTTGCTCGCGAATGCTGCAGATCGCTTTGTCGAGATAACGTTCGCAGTTAAACACCGGCATCAGAACAGAAAGCTCATTCATCACCAGGTCTCTTCCTTGGCAACGGGAGCATCGGGCAAACTCCAACGTCCTGTCTGGCTAACGAATTGCATTTTCCTTCCTAATCGCCACGTCAGCATCGCCAACTTGCTCTCAGGAATGGAGGTTGGCTGAGACAGCGTCATCTTGGGATGTACTAGTCTGAGCTGGGCTAGGTTGTCCGGAGACACCGGCGTGAGACCGGCCCGAGCGAGAGGACCGTCTACCGTTGAGTAGACGACGGTGTTCTGTCGGTACCAGATTTCTAGATCAGGGTTTCCCCAAACCCGCGGCCGAACGATATCGAATGCGTGGTAGCCATGGTCTGCGAAAATTCCTGCCCAAATGTCTTGCCATTTTTCGTTGATATGTCCGTGCCCGCCCTGGCCAGGTATTGCAGCGGAAAACAGGACAACGTCGGCGGAGTTGCAAAGGGAGGCGACGAATTGGTCGGAGAACGCATCCGGCAGATGCTCTACCACTTCGAGGCAAATCACCAATTCGGCGTTTAACCCATCTAAAGCTGCGGGCGAGGTTAGGTCGCGTTCAAAAAATTCGTCCGGCGAGAGGACGCGTTCATTTTTCGGAACGCTATGACTGTCAACACCGCGGACATCCGTGGCACCGAATGACTTCGCAACCTGGCCCCACGTACCAACGCCACATCCGACATCGATCACGGAGCGGGGTTGAATATGTGACCAAATGATTTCCAAAACCTGTTCAGCCGAGGCGATCGTTTTGGCATGACGTTGGTCGTAGTAAAATCCGTCGTTCATCTTTCGGCGAACCATCTGTGAGAAAGGATGATGTTGCCCCAATCGGCGGGTGGAGTCCGGCCGGTTCCGAACGAGTCCGAGGCAATGACTTCGGTTAGCTGGATGCCTTGAATCCAATCTTCAATGATGCCCCCGTTGGACTTCACAACCGCGTTGCAGAAGTAGACTCCTTCGCGGAACGGCCAGTTATCGATTTGGCATCGAACGGTAGTGCGACCGACGGGAAGCGAGATCGGGGTGTCGGTCAGGTCGGTTCCGATCCATGCGAGCTTCACGCCCATCGAATCCAGCAGCCCGAATTCGAGATGGCATCGCGAGATAGCTTCCGATGACTCGATTTCAAAGCAGACGGTGGCGGGCCGACCGGGGATGAGGCTCGACTCCTCGGACTTGTCGACATGCGTTCGAACGATCTGAAGTCTTCCTCGATTTTCCTTGCGGAACGCATTCAAATCTTGATGCTCTAGATCGTTGCAATGGCTTAGCTGATTGTATTTTGCTAGTCCACCTTTGGTTTCGCCCAGGTACTTGCGATTGCCTTGCGAGAGCAACAGGACGTTCTGGCATAGGCGTTCGATGGCGGCCATGTTGTGACTCACGAACAGAACTGTTCGACCGCTTTCGGCTACATCCTGCATTTTGCCGAGACACTTCTTTTGAAACTCGGCGTCGCCAACTGCGAGAACCTCATCGACGATGAGAATTTCCGGATTGAGGTGCGCCGCGACGGCGAATGCGAGCCGAACGTACATTCCGCTGCTGTAACGTTTAACTGGAGTGTCGAGAAACGTTTCGACACCAGCGAAGTCGACAATCGCATCAAACTGTCGGGTGATCTCTGGGCGACGCATTCCGAGGATGGAACCGTTCAGGTAAATGTTTTCTCTTCCGGTGAGTTCGGGATGAAACCCCGTTCCTACTTCGAGCAGCGAACCGATACGTCCGAACAACTCGACTTTCCCGGTCGTGGGTTCGGTGATTCGGCTGAGTACCTTCAGGAGTGTCGACTTGCCGGCACCATTGCGTCCGATCACGCCGACGACATCGCCTTTATTGATTTCGAGATCGATTCCTTTGAGTGCCCAAAATTCTTCGTGAGTCGCCTTCTCAAATGGATTGCGAATCTTGTTCGAGATCGCCTCGCCGAGATTGGTTGCACAGTTTCTTTTTTCGTGCCTGATCCGAAAGGACTTCGATAGCCCCGTTATGCGAATGGCTGTTTCAGTCATCGGCTCATCTCCGGTCGCTTGCGAGCAACCACCAGCATGCTGGCCCAGAACGGCCAGAAGCGACCCGCGCCGGATAGTTTTAGTGCATCAAATCCTTCCGAAAGGAGGAAGGCCCTCATCGTTTCGTGGGACCACAATTTAATATGGCCACCAACACGGGAAGGTTGATGATGATCGTCCCACCGGTTTGTCAGACTCAAAAGGAGATTCTTCGTGTAGCCGTAGTACGGGCAAGTCAACACGAGAATGCCGGATTTGTTGAGGTGACGAGATGCCAATCGTAAAAGTGCTGCCGGGTCGTATAGGTGCTCGATGACTTCGCTGCTAACGATTGCGTCGTATGTACCCAGTTGTGGTGTGTCGTCATAAACGCCAAGGTGATGGAAATCAACATCTGGATGGTTGTTCTTAGCAATTTCGAACCCCTGCTGGTCAGGTTCGATTGCGGTGATATTAAAACCGAGAGCGTTCAGCCGACCACTCATCGCCCCGTTGCCGCAACCGACGTCAAGAACAGATTGGCATCCGTGTTCTGCGAGCACGCGTTTGATCGCACTCAAGCAGTACTCGACCGAATTGGTTGGCAGGCTCGAGTCCCAGCCGTAATCCTGTTGGGGCGTTGCGGAAGACATCGTGGCTGTGTCTTTTGCCGGAGGCGAGGAGACGCTAGATGACATCGGCGAATCCTCTTTCGGAGCGACGGAAGGCGAAGGCGCCCAGGATGAAAGTCATCGTGGCTGCGAGGATGGAGTAGCACATCCATGCAGGTGCGATCTCACCTTCACCTAAAAGCGTCCAACGAAAGAAC
>JBICHZ010000067.1:0-30952 GCA_043101355.1 Rhodopirellula sp. JB044 | reverse complement strand
GCGCCGCAACGCGATTGCAACTTTCTTTTCCCCTGAGCGACGCCACGGGCGTTACGAAAGACGAACGGACTGCGATGAGGATATTGTTAACAAACGACGACGGAGTTTACGCACCTGGGTTGGCCGCGTTGGGGCATCAGTTGCGACACCTCGGTGAAGTGATCGTGGTCGCACCGGCGACGGAGCAAAGCGGGGTGGGGCACTCGATTACGTACCTGACCCCTTTGGTGCCCAAATCCATCCACCGCGAAGGACGCCATTGGGCGTGGGCGGTCGAAGGGTCTCCTGCCGATTGTGTGAAGCTCGCTCTTGCCGAACTCTTTGCGGACGAACCGATCGACTTGGTCGTCAGTGGGATCAACAGCGGACTCAATGCCGGGATCAATGTTTTGTACTCAGGCACTGTCGCCGCGGCGATCGAGGGTGCGTTCTTCGGAGTGACGAGTGTCGCGGTTTCTCTCGAGCATGATGAGGACGCCGATTTCGACGCGGCGGCTGTGATCGCCCGGAATGTGATCGGGCAGTTGATCCGTCATGACGAATGCGAGGGCGGTTTGTTTAACCTCAACATCCCGACCGCGGCGACCAAGACCACGAGTGAGGTGAAAGTCGTTCCGATGGGGCTGGCACAATACGGCCGGCGATATGAAAAACGGCAGGATCCGGGCGGACGCGATTATTACTGGGCGTTATGGACCGAACCGACCAAGGCTCCGGCGGAGATGACGGATCTGACGCAGCTGCGTGAAGGGAAGATCACGCTGACGCCATTGCATTTCAATCTCACCCGCAATGACCTGCTCGAGAAGATGACCGACTGGCAGATCCGGAGCTGAATCGCAGGCGGAAACGGCACACCAGAGATGCCGTTTCATGTTCGTTAAATCGCCCGCGATCGGAGTGTTCTTAGTGCCGATGTCGCGAGAATTCGCTGTTCCGAAATGCGAGGAAACTAGCGATGCGTCATCGCGTCGTTTTCGGGTGGACGCGTGAGCCGCCGAGAGTCTTGGCGACGTTCGCTACAGTTTGGGATCCTTGTTTGGAATCGTGAGGCAGCGATTGCACGAGTGCGAGCTTGCGGGTTGATGTTTGGTCCAGGCCGGTCGCTGGGTTCTACATCAGGAGCTCTTCTCGGAGCTTGGTGAGATACGGCAGCATGGGGCGGGGGTTGCCGTTGCTGTCGATCACGCCGGCGTGGGGCATGACGTGAGGGGCTCGGTCGGACGCGCCGTCCCAGACGACTGCGTGAACGATTTGTTTGGCGAGCAGAGTTTCGATCAACGGCTTGGCGAATTCGTGCTGCTGACGCGCCCACAATTCGGCTTGGTTTTTGATCGACGGGCTGAGTGAAACCGGGCTGGTTTGCAAACGGGCGGCCGGGTCGGTTCCCGGTGCGGCGGGGATCGAGAGCTGCACGAGCAGCGGAGCGTTGAGCGTTCCCCAGCGATCGATTAGCTGGGCGAACTCAAGAGACGACCGTGGATGCGTTTCACCGTGGTCGTATCCAAAACGAAAGTTCAGCCCAATCCCAGCCAAGCCCAGGCCGCTGCGTAGCAATGCGTCCGCGAAATGGATCGGCGAGATGCCGTCAGCGTGACGGGCGAGGTATTCGCCGCACGGTTGTTCGATCGACATGATGACCGGCGTTGTCGGGTCGCAGCGGCGGATCGTTTGCAGCACGCCGATCGAAAAACGCATCACCTGTTCATCGTCGAGTCGCAGCGGGCCGCTGAGGTTCAACCCCGAGGCCGCGTTCCAGAGATGCACCTGACCGCGGAATTGGTTCACGGTAGCTTCGACGAACTGAGTCATGGACGACAACAGTTTCTCAAAGCCGTTGTCCATCAACGTCAGCCAATCGGGCAGCAACCCGTCGCGATGATCGATCACCGGGCCGCCGATCACTCGCATCCCGAGGCTGGCGCACTCGTCGAGTATCTTGGAAACCTCGGTGAAGTCGGGCGTGCCGGAGGCGTCTTCGATATCGCCCCAACTGATTCGCACTGCGGCGGCGTTGAACGCGGGAACGATTCCGTTATCGATCGCAGCGGTGGTTTCGTCAAAACCGGCGACCGCGTTGGCGAGCGTTGCGGTCGAGCCTGGTTTATTGCCGCCGGCGGATGTTCCGCCCGATGGGATTGGCCCGCCAGAGGAGATTGGCCGTCCGGAAGCAGAACCGTTCGCGGCACAGCAGGCTTCCGGGGAAACGCCGACCGCCATCATCGTGCTCAGGCGAGGTTCGCGTGACCGCCGAAACGCGAGCGATTGTGAAGAGAACAGCTCGCCCAACTCGCTCGATGCTTTCTCCAAGATCGTGATCGCTCGGATCGCCGATTGGGCAGATTCCTGCTCCGCATCGAGACTCGCTGAAATGAGGCTCGCACCGCTGTGTGGATTCACGCTCGCTGATTTCGGCTGCAGTGCATCCAAAAAGTGCCGCGTTCCCTCGGCGAGCAGTTCCTCAAAATGCTGATTGAGGGAAAGGCCGCCGCGTTGCCACGTGTCGGCCTGAGTTCGCACGCGATAACAGCAACCACGTGCAAGCTCGAGGATCAAACGGTGAGGTGCGTCGAGGCACCGAAGCGAACACGTCGTCAGGACGCGGTATCCGATTCCGTCGACGGGACCGGTGATCAGCAATTTCGCCGACGTCGCAACGCTGCGGGTGAGGGTCAAACGGCCGCCCGCGTTTCCCGATTTCGCAAAACCTTCGGGCAGTTCACTCGGGGAGGAAACCGGGCCGCTCGCCTGCGAGTTTTCGGGGAGAAAGGTGTTGCGGGTTTGCCAGGGTACGCCCTCGATGCCACACAGATAGGCATCGTTCCAGCGGCATTGGTGGAAGAACTCGGCTGCCGCATCGGAAACATGGAAGTGCATTTGACCCATGGCTGTCAAATTTCTCTGTACCGTGTGCGGGGATCGAAAAGGGTAGACAGCGTGACACTATCTCACGACTGTTTGACTTTATGTTAGTCGGTTCGCTCTCGCCCTGCGAGACGGGCCACGCCAGCGGATTACCTCATTCCCGGGCCTGATCTGTTCAAACTCGGTTCGCTGTGCCAAATTTGGGAAATGAACATGCACTCCGACCCCCAGAACGATCCGCAGTCACCTGCCCCACCTTCGACCGCCCCCTCGTCAAGCGACGCTCTCCCGGAGCCATATCGGTTTGACGACGCCGGTGCGTTGCTGGAGACGCATCTGCCGTTTCCCCGTCGCCAGGGCAAAGTACGCGATGTTTACGACCTCGGCGACACCCTGATGATCGTCAGTTCGGACCGGATCAGCGCGTTCGACTACATTTTGCCCTCGGGAATCCCCGGCAAAGGTGAGCTGTTGACCTCGATGAGCCGGTTTTGGTTCGACGCGATCGATTCGGGAGAAATCGGTGGCCGGTTGAGTGAATCGGGCAGCCCGTTGGCCCACCATCTGATCAGTACCGACGTTCCCGAGCAGGTCGCCAATGTCGTCGATCCGACACCACTGCAGGGCCGAATCATGGTCACGCGAAAGGCCGAGGTGGTGCCGTTCGAATGCGTCGTCCGCGGCTATCTCGAAGGCAGCGGTTGGCGAGCGTACCAGCAGTCGGGAGAAATTTGCGGGGTCCGACTCCCCGAGGGCCTGCGCCAGTGTGAACAGCTCGAAACGCCCATTTTCACGCCGTCGACCAAGGCGGAGGAAGGGCACGACGAAAACGTGCCGTTCGACGTAATGGTCGCAGACCTCGGCAGCGAAACGGCCGAACAACTCCGGCAGATGAGTCTGACCATTTATGAAGACGCCGCGAAGTTAGCCTCGAGTCAGGGCGTTTTGATCGCCGACACGAAATTCGAGTTCGGATGGTGTGACGGACGGTTGATTTTGATCGACGAAGTTTTGACGCCCGACAGTTCCCGGTTCTGGGCCGCGGACGAATACACCCCCGGCCAAGCCCAGCGTTCGTTCGACAAGCAGTTTGTCCGCGAATGGCTGCACGCATCGGACTGGGATCGCGACAGCGTTCCACCACCGCTGCCTAAGGAGATTGTCGAAAAAACGACCGAACGTTATCGCGAAGGTGCGAAACGACTGCGGGGCGAGTGGTAACGAAACGAACGAAGTGTGAATCAGCGTGTGAATTGATGACTGGTTATCTGTCGACTCGCATCGTGAACGCACGCCGATCGGTCGTGCAAATCGCTACGGCGCCGACTCGATCTTCACACGAGTGCCCGGCTGCAATTGATCGCTCGGGTATTCGATCACACGGGCTCCTTCATCGAGCCCATCGAGGATCTGTGTTTGCTCTTCGTTTTGCAAGCCGATTTTGACCGGCGTTAACTCGGCAACGCCGCCATCCATCGCCAGCACATGCCAACGACGGTCGTGTCGGAACAACGAACTGTTCGGTACCAGCAAGGCGTTGTCGATTTCGTTGACGGTGATCTTTGCTTCGACGCGATATCCGTCGCCGAGCGCCGCGATACGTTCCGGGGGTTCGTTGAAGTCCGCGATCACGTTCACGCGTTGTTCTTCGACACCGAGCGATGAGACTTTGGTGAACGCACCGGGTTCGACAACGCGAACGTTCGCACGCAGCGGCGTATTGCCTCCCCAGTGTTCAATCGTCAATTCGGCACCGGTTTGAATTCGCACCGCATCGGTCGACAGCACATCGATCTCGATTTCGAGATTAGACGGATCCCCCAGTTCAATCAGCGGCGTGCCGACACCAACCACGGTCGAGCTTTCCTGCATGACGCGGAGGACACGCCCGGCGATCGGCGAGAAGATCTCAAACGGTTGCAACGACAGTTGGTCGTCGTCGGTCGAGAATTGATCCAATGCAGCCTGGGCCATCTTCACCTCGAACTTCGCGATCTCGACTTCGAATTCGGCGGTTTCGATTTCCTGTTTCGCCAACAGCCGTTCGGCTTTCGCGATGTCATATTCTTCGCGTGAGGCGGCACGGTTGTCGGCCAGTTTCTGTGCTCGGATGAATTTCGTTTCACTCAGATCGGCATTGATCCGCGTCTGTTCGACACGCGAGTTGGCTCGCATCAACGCCGCCTCGGCGCTTTGGACCTGCGCGTTCGCTTCTGCTAAAGCACGTTTGTCCAGAATCGCCGGATCGCTCGGTAAGATCACCGCGAGGAGAGTTTTCTCGGTGAGATGATCGCCGGGATTGAGTTCGATCCGAGACAGTCGTCCGGACACCGGAGCCGAAACGGTGTATTTCTCGCGAATGCGGGTTTTGCCGTCTTCCTGGACCGTGACACGCAGCGGCCCCGTCTTGACCAACGCAGCCTGGACCGAGACCGGTTTGGGGTTGAGCGACAGCACGACGACGATCAACAACGCGATCGCGAGCGTGCCCCACAGCAGCGTCTTCAGTGAAAATCTCATCGAATAGCGAAATGTCCGTGCAATTTATTCCCTCGTTTTTAAGACACCGATTAGGTCCAACTCCGTCACCCGTCGCTGCACCACCCACGCGGAAACCGTCGTCGCCGCGATCACGACAAACGCCGCCATCACAAACGTGCCCCGTTCGATGACCAACGGAATGCGATAGTTGTCTGTATCCAATCCCTCCGTCATCAAACCGGCCAAAGCGTATCCGATCATCCATCCCAACGGGATCGCGGCGATCGTGAACGCGGCGATTTCACCGAGCAGGACGATGGAAACCTCGCCGTTGGTGAACCCAACCACACGCATGGTCGCCAGATCGCGGCTGCGTTCGGACAATGAAATCCGGGCTGTATTGTAGACCACGCCGATCGCAATCACGCCCGCAAAGACGACGATAAACGATCGCATGACCATGATGTTTTCGGCGACGGTTTTCTCAAAACTCTTCATCGCCGCGTCCTTGATCGAGACGCTGCCCACACCCGGACGACGCTGCAACTCCGCGAAGACGGTTTCGATGCGGTTCGCGTCGACTTTCAGGAACGCTCCCGAGGCGACGTTGGATTCTCGCAACGCTTCATGCAATCGTTGCTTGTTCATGTACGCGTTGACGCCCGAATATTCCTCCACGAGGGCGGCGACCTCGATCGTCAGTGTCGGGCGTTTGTCTTCGAGGACTTCCACGATCACCAGGTCGCCGATCCGGACGCCGAGGATTTCCGCCAACTTGGTGTTCAGCATGATGCCGAAATCGGGGACACGCACTGTTTTCTCGTCCGCGTCGAGCAACCGGAATAGGCTCGCGTCCGGTTCGACTCCCATGACTCCGACGCGGCGAGATCGGTTCTGAAAACGAATGCGTGTCGGGATACTGCGCATCGTCTCGCTCGCCAAAACACCGTCGAGGTTTTGTACCTCGTACATGACCGATTCGGTGGCTGGTTCGACGAACGTGACGGTGAGGTCTTGTCGCTGGGCCAAGCGAAACTGAAAGTCCATCATGTAGTTCATCGCATCGAGCGAAAAGTTGCCGACGATCATGACCGCCACCGCCATCGAGATTCCGACGACCGATAGCGATGCTTTGACCGGACGTCGCGTGATGTTTCGGATCACCATGCGGACTTCCGGCGAGAGCGACCGGGGCGGTAACAAACGTTCGATGAGCGAAGGTCGGTAGCTCGGTGGCGGTTCCGGACGCATCGCTTCGGCCGGAGGTAGCAACACAGCCGATCGCACGGCGACGTACGTCCCGATCAGACTGGTCAACGAGGTCAACAGGAACGCCACGGCAACGGAGAGCCAGTCAGGGCGAAATTCCAACGACGGGAATTTGTAAAACGCGTCGTACGCGCCCACCATCGCGTCGCCCAACTGAAAACCGATCCCGATCCCTAGCGTGGTGCCGATCATCGAAATGATCAACACCAGGTTGAAATAGTGGGCGCCGATGTCGAAGTTCGAGTAACCGAACGCTTTGAGTGCGGCGATCTGTTCGCGTTGTTGGGTGATGATCCGCGAGATCGCGATGTTCAGCAAGAACGCGGCAACTCCTAAAAAGATCGCCGGCGCCCATATCGCCATCCCACGGAGTTGTGCGAGTTCATCCGACAGATATTGGTGCGAAATCTGTTCCTCGCGGGTGTAACCTCCAACGCTGCCATAGGGTTTGAGCAATCGGTCGAGCACGTCGACGGTGGTCGCAGTGTGGTTGCCATATGCCAATCGTAAACTGACGCTGTTGAAAGCGCCCGCCATGTCGAACGCGGCTTCCAGGTCGTTTTCGCTGACCCAGAAGATACCGAATCGTTTGTCATCGGGCAGGATCGTTCCCGGTTGTACTTGGATGACGTATTCGGGTGACAAGGCGATTCCGACGATCGACAACTCTTGAACCTTGCCGTTGATGATCGCGCTAACTTGGTCGCCGGGAACAAAGCCGTGAGCGTCGGCAAAGACTTCCGACACGACGACCTCGCCGGTTCGCAGCGGGTCGAGCATTCTTCCGCGAGCAATGTAAACCTGATTCAGGCGGCTCTGTCCGGAATCAGGGATGCTGATCAGTCGCGCCGTCGCCGGTTCTGACATTTCGGGAACGTCGAGCAAGACATCGTAGACCAAACGCGTGTCCACCGCCGCCACGCCTGGGATCTCTTTCAACCGAGGAATGATCGCGTCGGGGGTCCGGACGGTGGTTGAAAAAACGTCGGCGAAGAGATACTTGTCGTAGAAGCTCTGACGTGTCGCTGCGAGCGATCGGTACGCGCACATCGACATCACAAACGTGGCAACACCGGCCGTGATGACCAACCCGATCGCGGCGGCTTGGCCTCGCAACTGAATCAGATCGCGAATCAGTTTTCGATCGAGTTTCAACATGGTCGAAACCGATGCGTGGCCCCATGAGGCGATTCTGCCCCGGGAAGCGATGCTTGGGGAATTGGGGAGCGTCGCAAAAGCCAGCGGTTCACCATTGCAAATCCCGTGCGGTGACTTTCGACGGATTGTCGGTGACCGAGGCGATCTGCCCGTCCGATAACGCGATCACCCGGTCGGCCATGTTCGCGATCGAAGCGTTGTGGGTGATGACTGCGGTCGTCGTGCCTAGCTCGCGATTGATTCTCGCGATCGCTTCGAGAACGACGATCCCTGTATGGACATCGAGAGCGCCAGTCGGTTCGTCACACAATAAGACCTTGGGGTTCTTCGCGATGGCTCTCGCGATCGCAACCCGTTGTTGCTCTCCGCCGGACAATTGGGCCGGGAAATGGTTCGCCCGTTCGCGAAGCCCCACAATCTCGAGTGCGTCCATCGAGTCGAGTGGCGAGACCGCGATTTCGGTGATCAGTTCGATGTTCTCTTTGGCCGTGAGACTCGGGATCAGGTTGTAGAACTGGAAAACGAATCCGACGTGATCGCGGCGGTATCGCGTTAACTCCGCGTCGTCGCTGGCGGTCAAATCGGTATCGAGGTAAAGGACTTTTCCGGAAGTCGGCGTGTCCAACCCGCCCAAAATGTTCAGTAGTGTCGATTTGCCACTACCCGACGCGCCGAGGAGGACGACGAACTCTCCTTCTATGAGTTCGAGATTCACTCCCCGCAGCGCACGCACCTGGACCTCGCCCATTTGATAGGTTTTGGTCAGATCGACGGTGCGGAATACGGCGGTTTGTGTGGACATCGGCATACCGCCGACCTCTCTTCGTGCGTATCGGAAACGCTCCATTGTATCCGCGTAGGTGCCACCACGGGGATGAGACTCCACGCGGACGAAACGCACGACGTTGGCAATGCATTCGATCGATTCGCCGCAACCATTCAGGTTCGCGGCGGGCGTTGACGTATGTTCTGTTGTCGGTGTCTTTAACGGTTTGCGAAGCCTTCGTCGCAACTGCGTACTCGTGCGGATTTGCCTGTTCGCGTTTGAGAGATCCGCTGTTGTTTCGCGCAGTGAACCGGGATTCCTGACTGTGTTTTGTGCATTGTTATGAAGGGGAAACGTATCGTCGTGCGCATCAACGCCGAGAACCGTCACGTTCGGAAAGCGAGTTCCGAAAAAGGGGGCAAACGTTCTTAGTTGGTACAAATTGTCGCACGTGAAGATCGTAAGATAAAAGTGGATTGGCGGCGTTTCCTTGTATCGGTTGGGTGGTGATTGCTCCCCGGCGTCCGCTAAGATGCCCGCACGTTGCAACGAGGTGCGCGAGGCCGCGACGCTCCTGCCCCACTCGCCCTTCCCACTTCGTTGTCTGAACTGTGTATATGTGTCCGTTCGGCTATCTCGCATCCAACGCAAACATGACTCGAGTCCTATGCATACTTTTTGCCCTCGCGGCATTGGTGTGGCAACGCGCGGAGGCAGCCAACGCCGTCGAGCGAGTCAAAGGTCAACACGACCGCGCGACGACGTACTACGTTGACGCAGCCCGTGGAAAGGACTCCTACGCGGGAACAACGATTACGAAACCTAAAGCGACAATCGGTGCGGCGGCCGAACTCGTGCAACCGGGCGACGTGGTCCTCGTTCGCGGCGGAACGTATCGAGAAACAGTGAAGGTGCCGCGATCGGGAACGAGCGATGCTCCGATTCGGTTCGCTGCCTATCGCAATGAGAAGGTCATTCTCAGCGGGTGTGATCCGGTCGACGGTTGGACGCGTTTGGGCAACGGCGACATTTGGAAAGCGAACGCTGGACCCTCGGTATGGGAAAACGGTCGCGGGGAAACGCTCTTTGTCGGCGGTCTGCTGCGTTTCACCGCCCGCGAGAAAGGTGAATACGATCCGTTGGACCTCAGTCGATGGGGCGTGATCGAAAAGGGAGACCTGACCATCGAAGGCTTCACCGCCAAAGACCTGACCGGTCACGGCGATGATTTTTTCAATGGCGCGAAGGTTCATTTTCATGTCAACGATTGGACGATCGAAACGCGGGGAATCGCAGACTATGAATCGAAAACCGGCAAAGTCACGTTCGACCGACCGACCAACGGCGTTTCTCAAAAGCAACGGTTCGGCTACATCATCGACTCATCGATCAAGCTAATCGACGCGCCACGGGAGTGGTTTCACCGAGGAGAGCAACTCTACTATCGAACCGCTGCCGGCGAGGACGCCCGCGACCTCGATATTGAAATTCGCCGTCGTGAATACGCGTTCGACGTTCGCGATCGCAGTCACATTGTGATCGAGGATTTCACCTTTCGCGGCGCGAGCGTGCAAACCAATGACGAATCCAACTCGAACACGTATCGCGGGAATCGTTTCTACGGTTACGACAAAGACAATGTCGGGCGATTTTACTTGGGCGGCAGCCACAACCTCTTTCGCGACAACGAGGTTTCACAGACGTGGGGCAGTGCGCTGACGATCGGTCATTCACGCAACGAAATCATCAATAACTATTTTCATGACATCGGCTACACCGGGACCGCGCGGGTGTTGTCGATGAGTGGCGATTCGCATCTGGTCAGTCACAACACGGTATCGAAATTCGCGAGAAGTTTTCTCGATGGATTTCCCGACCGCAGTGAGTTTGCGTACAACGTTTTCAAAGACGGCGGACGATTGTCATGGGACACCGGCGTCTTTGACGGCGATGCCGGTCGCGGCAACGGAGGCGGGTGCATCGTTCATCACAACGTTTTTAGCCATTCACAGCGTGACGGCATCTTTGCGGCGTTCTATGCGGGGACCGATTTGGTCATCCATCACAATATCGTCTACGGCGTTGGCCCGAACACCGTCAGGCACGGCTATCCAAACTTTCTGAAGTATTACCACAACACGTTCATCGGGCCGCCTCCGGTACTCGACACCGACGTCAGCGACCGTGCGGTGCAAATGTGCATTAACAACAACCTGATGTTGGCGACCGAAGATTGCTTCTCTCTCGGTGTGGATTGTCGCGGGAATCATGTTTACGGCCCCGGCGATTTCGTGAACCTCGCACAGAATGATTTTCGTTTGTCGGCATCGTCGGCTGCGATCGATTGCGGCGTCGTTTTACCAGGGATCAATGACGGCTACCGTGGCGACGCGCCCGACGCGGGTGCACTCGAAGCAGGAGAATCGATGTGGAAAGCCGGTCACGATTTCCGACGCCCTCCCGAACCGAAATTCGAATGGAAGAGTCTGCCGGGCACGAACCTTTTTGCCAACGGCCAATTCGGTACTCCACCTGAAATGATCCCATCCGATTCGGTGACTTCGAAGGACGATTCGATTCCCGAGAAATGGTTGACCAAAGGGACACCAACGTATTTCAACGGAAACGCATGGAATCATTTCAATATCGGATTGGCCCGCTACGGCAATCACACGATGCGTTTGCGTCCCGGCGATTCGATGCGTCGGATGTTTGGCGATCTAAAGCCCAATACGACTTATACGGTCGCCGCGAACGTGAAGTTGACCGACCATCGGATCGAATGCAGTGTTCCGGATGCGAAGCAGGCTTCTCTGGTTACCGGTGAACATCGCGGGGTGAAATACGCCCAAGGCGTTCGCCGTGGAGATTGGTTGCGATTTGACGACGTCGATTTCGGACCGGCCGGGAAATACAACCAAATGGAGCTGATCTTTTCGCGTCCCCCGGTCCAAAAAGAAACGCTGCCGACACGCATTGAAATCCGAGTCGGTGACCAGAAGGGCACGATGATCGGAGAGTTCGTCGCACAGGCGAACGTGCACGACAGTTGGTACTCCTCGATCGCAGACATTCCATCTCTCGTCGGCAAGCAAACCGTGTGTTTGGTCGCCTCCAGCGAGAACGCGTCCTCCTTACGTTTGGCGAACGTTCGCTTGCGGTCATCCGATATTCCCGCAGACGGCCGATTGACGATCGCCGCTCGGCAGTACGGTGGCAAGGAAGTCACACGCCGGATCGGTTCGGCCGATTGGATTCCGGGTTATGAATCGTTATCGTTCACAACCGGGCACCACGCGACTCGTTTCGAATTGTCGATCGAAAACAACGGATGGTATGACGCTTATCTCGACCGGCTCGCCATCTTCGAATCAACACCACGCGATCCATCCACGCGAGAAAAATGGTACCGCGCGGATCCCGTCGACGGCGACCTGGTCGCCAGTGACGGCGAAGTGCGTCGCGGGGTGAATGCGAACGGCTATGAATGGTGGCAGGTATCGTTCCCGCAGGTCGTGACGCCTGGTCGTATCGAATTGTTCGGCCGCGACTCCAAGCGACTCGACCAACCGAGATTGATTCGGGTTAGTTTGTGGGAACGTGATCCCAGCATTCAAGGCAAGGTGCACTGGTCGCAGTTATGGAAAACGGATGGAACGTTTTGGCGAAGAGAAGGCGTGGTCATCAACGGTGGTGACATCTCCGATGACGCGGCGACACGACTCGCCAGCGCGCCGACTCGGGTGATTCGCGTCGAATGTATCGGACAAAAGGGCCTCGGCGAGAAGTCTCTCGGGCTCACCCACGCTCGTGTTTTCTCAGCAGCGGACAGGCCGCCGGCGAGCAACGTGGCGCAGGCTGGAATCGCGTCGCAGTCGAGCGATCACTACGTCGTCACCGGAAAAGCCGATCAAGCGATCGACGGCGACATTTTTCCAACCGCCCGCTTCACGACAACGCAAAATTCGAAATCGCCTTGGTGGCAGGTGGAGTTGAAAAAGTCGGTCCCGATCGATCAGATCCGAATCTTCAACCGCAACAGTGCGGCCCATCGGATCAGTAACTTCCGCGTCTCGGTGTTTGATGACGATCCGGACCAGGGCGGCAAAGAGTTGTGGGGGCGAGAGTATTCGTACCAACGCGGTGACATCCCGTCGGCCGGATCGTTGATGATTCTCGGCCGCCACAGCGACTCGCATTGCCGCCTCGATTCCGTCGAAGGGGCCAAGTTTGTCCGGGTCCAAGAATCGGGGACAGGCATGCTTTCTTTGGTTGAGGTCCAGGTTTGGACAAAGCCTTAGCAACGCAGTAGCTGGACTCGCCAGAGTTCAAAAGACGTACCAATCGGTGCACCTCCGAAGTCGTGGCGACTCCGGCTACGTGGGGCTGAAGCGAGGTTCAGGTTTGGGCCGACTCGCCGCGTTATTTCGTCTTGCCGCCTCGGTTGCGTCTTAATTGGCCGCATGCGGCGTCGATCTCGTCGCCTTTGCGTTGGCGAAACATCACGTTCACGCCCGACGATTCCAAGATTTGTTTGAAGCGAGAGATCGATTCCTTGCTCGGCGTTTTGTAAGGCAGGCCTTCCACCGGGTTGTACGGGATGACGTTCATCATCACCGTTCGGCCTCGCAGGACACGCGTCAGTTCATGGGCACAAGATTCCGAATCGTTGATTCCGCCCAGCAACACGTACTCAAACGTCAGACGCCGTCCGGAACTTTGGAAGTAGCGGTCGGCGGCCGAGAGCACCGGTTCGATGCCGATCTTTTGGTTCACCGGTACCAAGCGACTGCGGAGTTCATCGTTGGGAGCATGCAGACTGACGGCGAGGTTGTAAGGGATCTTCGAGGCGGCGAGTTTATCGATCGCCGGCGGCAACCCCACGGTGCTGATCGTGATCCGCCGGGGGCTGATGCCGAGCCCATCGGGGTTGCGGGCGACGTCGAGTGCGGCGAGCACGCCGGGCAAGTTCGCGAGCGGTTCGCCCATGCCCATCATGACGATGTGGCTGAGCCGTTCGTCGGCGGGCAAGCGGTGTTGCAACCGCAGCATTTGTTCGAGGATTTCACCGCGTGTCAGATTTCGGTCGACTCCATCGAGGCCGCTGGCGCAGAAAACACATCCCATCGCGCAGCCGACCTGGCTGCTGACACAGATACTTCGGCGATCTCCGTCGCGGAGCAAAACGCACTCGACCTCCCCACCGTCGGCGAGCCGAACGAGAATCTTCTCGGTGCCGTCACGCGAGGTCGATACGTGCGCTTCGGAAGCCTGAAAGATGTCAAACGATTCTGCTAACTTGGCACGCAACTTCGCAGGCAAATCCGACATCGAATCAAACGATTCGGCCCGTCCGGAATACAGCCATCGCCGAATCTGTTTGCCACGAAACGCCGGATAACCACGCTCGGAGAGCCAATCTTTCAGGGCATCGTCGGGCAGGTTGAGCAGATGCGCTTTGCGAGGCTGGGCACCGCCTTCGTCACCGTGTTCGGCGGTTTGATTGGACGGTAAAACGGGGAGCGAAGTCATGGCAATCGAACGGAAGGAAACAGGTTTCGCAAAGTGAACCCAATACGATACGCCCAACCCCGTCGACGCACCAGTCAAAATGGTCAGCGGTTGGTTGGGCCGATCAGTCCTCGTTCGTGGTGGCGGTTACTGACGGCCCTCGATTTCTCGTTCGGGCAGGCAACGCTGCAACGTCATGATTGCCATCGCGGTGCCGTAGGGACGGTGGTAGTCATACAATGGGTAGTCCCACCAGCATCCGTTTTTCTCCTGCAATGGAACGATCAGGTCGGCCAACATTGCTCGGTAAGGGGCACGTTCGTTCGGCGGCAGTTCGTCGATACACATCGCCGCGTAGTAATGGCCGAAGTAATAGAAATAGCCGGCCACTTGGAACCACGACTCGTGCGGAACCGGACGTTTGCGTCCGATGTCGAGCCATCCGTTTCGCTCGTACAAACGGTACAGCCAATGTTTGAGCACGTTGTCGGTGACGTCGGTGTCGCCCCAAAAACGCAACGCCACGTTGCAGCATTGTGAACGTCCGAGCGAACCGCCGGGACGATTGACTTCCCGCATCGGGCGGTCTTTGAGGTATTCACCATACAGGTACGTGAAGTCCGGTTTTTGTTGACGATGGATCGCCGCAACGGCGCGCTGAACCATGTCTTCGGGAGGTTCGATGCCGATCGAATTGGCGCGGTGCATCGCGACCAGGGCCGTGCCGCCGACGAAACTGATCGAACTCGAGGTGGGCCGTTGGGCTTTGTAGCGTTGATCGTAGTAACCCCAGCCGCCGTCGACCGATTCGTATCGTCGCAGCATCGCGAATTGATCTTCGATCAGCGAACGAATTTTTTCCGTCTTTTGCGGGTTGTCGGCGTGACGCTCGTAAAGATGCGAGAGTGCTTCGATCGAATAGGCATGTCCCCAAACGTTGTACATCGCGGTGCCATCGGCGCGCCGCAGTCTCGGCAAGTAGTCAAACAGCCATGCTTCGGCACGATCGATCGCTTTCTGGGCGTGGGCGTCGTCGTCCTCGGCGCACTCGAGCAAAGCGGACAAGCACAACGAAGTGGTTGCGGCGCGAAATGCGTGATGAGCACCGGGAACGGGCGCGTAGATGTTCAGATCTTTCGTTCGGGTGGCCGATCCCCAAGAGCCGTTCGGGTTTTGATCGCTCACCAAAAAAGCGATGCCGCTGCGAATCGATTGCGAGATCGTTCTCGCGCTCGGCGCGTCCACTTCCGGCAAAACCGGCGGTTCGCTGAAGTCGAGTCTGGGCAACCGCATCCGTTGGGGCGTGGTCGCAACGACATCATCGCCGGTCGCGTGAAGGCCCACCTGCAGAGATGAGCCCGCAAAGGCGGAAAGGAGAATCAACCAAACGCTCGCCGGTTTGCAAAATCCGTTTGTTGCCCGGCTCATTTCTTGCCCGCCTTCTTATTGCCTTTCTCGGTTTGGCTCTTTTCGGTTTTGCTCTTTTTGCTGTCGTCACCCTTGGTTGGTTCCAATTCGACTTTGCACGTCATTCCAGGCACGATGTCGGTGTCGCCTGTTTTGGCTTGGATGGTCACAACGCATTCGATTTTGTTGTTCGCATAAGGCACCGCTGCGATGGAACGAAGTGTTACCGGAACCTTTTGATCCGGGAACGCATTCGCAATGGCGGTTCCTTTCATTCCGGTTTGCAACTGAGCTCGTTGCTGCTCGGTGACGGTCGCGACGATCCGCAGCGGTTGAGGTTGCACGATTGTCATCAGGATTTGGCTCGCGGAGACCTTCGAATCCTTCCGCAGTGTGCTGGGTTTATCGCTGATCTTTCCGCGAGTGATTCTGCCGTGGTAGGCCAATCCTTCGGTCGGCGAGGTTAGCACCAAGGCCCGCCGTTCGGCCTGCAGTTTTTTGAACTCGGCTTGTTGTTTCTCGAAGTCAGCCTTTTGTTTGCGGCGTTCGATTTCACGTTTATCGCGAGCGGATTTCAGATCGTGTTTTTTCTTGGCGTAGGCGAGTTCCGCCCGCGCGAGTGTGGCTTCTTCCTGTTTCTGCTTCACCGGGATGGTTTGTTCGATCGTCCGCTGCGTCCGTACTTCGGCGATTTCGAGGTTGAACTCGGCACTTTCGACTGCCCGTTGGGCTCGCTTCAAAACGATCTCTTCGGATTCTTCGGTCAGGTCATCTTCCTCGTACATCTGTTGCAGTTGGTTGAGTTCTTCCTGAGCGTACTCGAGCGATTGCTTTGAACGTTCGAGTTGTTTTTCGGCGCTTCGGATCTGCTGCTCTCGGTCGACGTTGACGAAGTTGTCGTAGGCTTGACGGGCTTCCGCTCTCGCGAGTTCGGCCGCTTGTCGGTCGAGTTTCTGCTGTTCGAGAAATTGCTCGTACGCGAATTCGGCGTCATTGAATGCGATCTCGGCGAGTTCCAGGTCACGTTCGGCCTTGGTGATTTGTTCGTCGATCTCTTTTGTTTCGAACCAAACGATGGATGTCCCCTTTTTGACGGGGGTGCCGTGGTCGAGGATTCGTTTGATCGTGAGCGACGAAATTTGTTCGAAGCCGGCGGTGATTTCGTGTGTCTTTTTGGATTCGAAGACACCGTCGATGGTGACGACGTTTTTGGGTTTCGAATCGCCGTCGGCGACTGGGGAGTCGTTCTCGTCAGAAAACGCGGTGGGAATCGCCAGGAACAAGAGTGCGAGCGCGGAAAGACGACGGAAGGGGAAGGTCGGCATTGCAGATTCTTCGAGGAAGGAGGTCAGGCGGGAGTTCCTCCATCTTGATCACAGTTTCGTGTGATGTCCATCAACGGTCGCGTTGTGCGTGCACAGGCTGACGAAAGGCTCGGCAGTCTATATCTTTAGTGGCAAACACAAACGGTGGACACGACATCGAACCAGGACGGCAGTATCCTACGCACTAGCCTTTCAACGGACCGCTGGGTCCCATTGACTCGTCGCGGCGGTGGGGCAGCCCCCCGGCGAATGGTTCGGCGAAAGCAATTGTTGTTGCCAAACCGTCCCGAAACTTTTTCAAAAATGCTGCGGCGTCCCCCGCGGCGGCAATCTCGAATTCCCAGAATCGTCCCACCATGAGAATCCTCCTTGTGTCGCTGATTGTCAGCGGAATCGTCTTCTCGTCAGCCGCCCTGGCAACCGAACCCGTTTCGATCGATTCGCTGCTGAGTGAGATGGTCGACCGTGACTCGGTGGCGAAGTTTCCTGCAAACGAGTTCCGGTTGAAACAACACAGCAGTTACAACCGAGCGTCGAAGAACCCGCAAGACACAGAGGGGTGGTTCTCGAACCACGACTTCAATTCGAAAGACAGCGACCGCAATTTCATTCGGATTGAAGAGAACGGCGGCCAGAAAGAATGGGTGTTGATGGATCACGAAGGCCCGGGGGCACTTGTGCGGGTGTGGATGCCATTTCGCAATGCCAAAAATCCAAAGACGGATACCCGAATCCGTGTTTATCTCGATGGTGAGAGTGAGCCGACGCTCGAAGGCAATATGCTCGGGTTGTTCAATGGTTCGGAAGTGTTTCCCTATCCGTTTGCTCACCAGTCGTTGCGTTCGGCGGTTTCGTTTTTTCCGATCCCGTATGCGAAGCGCTGCAAGATCACGACGACGGAGCGTCCATTTTTCTTTCAGTTCACGTTTCGAGAGTACAACGCGAAGACTCCCGTCGAAACGTTCACGATGTCGGATTATGAAGCCGCAAAACCGCTGCTCGATAAAGTCGGCGAGTCGCTATTGAATCCGACGCCCACGTTGTCGCGGTCGTCCAATGATACGCCAACGCCGCAGACGCTCAACGCGACGCTCGCGGCCGGCGAGGAAAAATCGATTGACCTGCCTGCCGGTACCGCGGCCGTCCGTGCCCTGTCGGTCAAACTCGGGACGTACGAACCGTCGTCGGTCACGCGGACGGTTGTGTTGAAAATGGAGTTCGACGGGAAAGAAACCGTTTGGTGTCCCCTTGGTGATTTCTTTGGCACCGGATTGGGATTGCATCCGTTCCAGGGATGGTATCGAACGGTCGCCGATGACGGGACGATGTCGTGCCGATGGGTGATGCCGTATCAGAAATCCGCGAAAGTGTCGCTGTTAAACCTAAGCGATGCTCCGATCGATTTCGAAATGAACGCGACGGTCGATGATTTCCACTGGGACGATCGCACGATGTATTTCCATGCGGCGTGGCGAGGCCAGTATCCCGTTCCCACGCGTCCGTTTTGCGATTGGAACTATGTGACGTTGAATGGCCGAGGCGTTTACGTCGGCGACACGTTGACGGTGATGAACCCGGTCGAAAAATGGTGGGGCGAGGGCGACGAGAAGATCTTCGTCGATGGAGAAGACTTCCCATCGATCTTTGGAACGGGGACGGAAGACTACTATGCGTACTCGTGGGGCGGAATAAGCACGGACTTCTACGAACACCCGTTTCATGCCCAACCCCGCAGTCATGTCTACGACAAGCACCATCGCAAAACGTCGAGCGAACGCAACACGCTCGGTTACAGCACCGAGACGCGAACACGCGCACTCGACACGATGCCGTTTGGATCTTCGTTGCAACTCGATATGGAAATTTGGTCGTGGAACGATTGCGAGATGGGATACGGTGTCGGTGCGTACTGGTATGCCGACGCGGACACGCAGTCCAACCGGACGCCGGATCCGGAGGAGGCGTTGAACGTCCCGCCGCTGCCGAAAATCCAAATGGATTCGGCCCCGCAGGCGTCTGTTGATCCTTCACTCTTTGAGAATGCGATCGAGCTCGAAGACGGCGACATTGTCAGCAAACCGTCGCGTGTCGAGTTGGTGACGCAGTCGTTGACGGCCTACCGAGGACGGTGGAGCGGGAACACGCATGTTTTGATGCGGAACACGCGTCAAGGCGATGCGATTGAGTGGACGTTCGCGGCGCCCGGTCCGATGCCGATGGACTTGTCGATGCACGCGACACGCAGTCATGATTTCGCCGAAGTGAAGTTCTCGGTAAACGGGATTCCGGTTGGGGAAACCGTCGACCTGTATTCGCCCAAACCGACACCGAGCGGATCGATTCCGCTGGGACGTTTCTCCCCGGACAACGGTCGCTATACCGTTGGGATGGAAATCGTTGGCAAGAACGACGCGAGTTCGAGGTATCGAGTTGGGCTCGATTGCCTGTCGATGTCCTCGCCCGACGAACCGCAATCGACGAGCGTCGCGAAATAGGCTGAACGTTCGCGATCGAACGGGGGCGGAGGTCAATGCGTGGGTAACGGAACTCGCTCATCGGGTTGTTGGCGACTTTCGCTACGGCTTTGAACGCTGATTCTTGATCTTGGCGCACCACTGGGGCATGTCGGTAAGTTTAAGCTGGTGTGTCCTTGGCATTTGCCGTTTGTCCGTCACGGAATGACGGAACTACATGTTTTGAGAGGTTAGTGGATGGCTGCGCCGCGATTGGTTGAACCGGTGGTTCGTTTCTGTGCTGTGATTTCGCGATACGAGGAGGCTCGTGCGTGGGCGATCGAGCGATTGATTCAGCGGTGGGGCGAGGCGGCTGAGGTTTGGCCGGCGGCGGAATTTACCGCCGGTGGGTTCTACGACAAAGAAATGGGAACGGGGCTGACTAAGGTACTCGTCGCGATCGAACAGTTTGCGGATCCGGCCGGGCTCGCTCAGTGGAAAACGACAACGAATCAATGGGAACATGAATACGCCGAGGCTGCTGGTCATGACGAGCCACGGCCGCTGAACTTGGACCCCGGCTATGTTACTCAAGCCAAATTGGTGCTCGCGACGGTGAAGGATCGTGATCACCGAATCTATCTGCAAGAAGGAATCTTTGCGGAAGTCACGCTGAATTACATGCGAGGCGGATGGGTGCATCATCGATGGACGTATCCCGACTACCGCACCGAAGCGGTTGCGAAATTTGCGATGAAGTGTCGCGATCGGTTGCGAACGCACCTCGTCCAGACCGACGGGTTTCGTCGTGGTTGATGCGAATCGCATCGACCGTTTTGAATGAAATTTCGATGAGCGAATTCGTCCCGAGATCAATGGATTGGCGGTAGCGTGGCGGTAGTGTTTCGATGCCGGGTGTGAAAACGTGCGACAATTTGGGCACGGAGCATCAGGGGGGCGTTTTTGCCGGTACGGTCGCTTAGTGGCCGGTGGCCGACGATTTGGCGTAGCTACCTTTCATTGGCTGCGTTGGTTCTGCACAATCTGGCGTGTCGTTCCGATAAAGGGAACTGATGTTCGTTGCGACCTCAATAGGTTGTGGATGATCGAGCCTCATCATAGCCGTCGGTCATTCACCCATCTGTTTCGTCTGCGGCCGGAGCAGGTGTCTTGTCAGCATCCTCGTTAAAACAGCCTCGTCACTGTGAATCCAGTCACTTTTTCTATTTTGGCCATTGTCGGTGTTGCCGTCGGTGGTTTGGTCATCGGTGGTATTCGCATCCGCAAAATCGGTCTCGGTTCGGCGGGTGTGATGTTCGTCGGAATCTTAGCCGGACACTGGGGAGCGACCCTCGATCACGACGTCGCTGAATTCGCGAAAGAGTTCGGATTGGTTCTGTTCGTGTTCACGATCGGGCTGCAACTCGGCCCCGGGATCGTTCAATTGTGGAAGGATCAAGGCCTCGTGCTCAACGGTCTCGCGGTCGGTGTGGTCGTGATGGGTGTGTTGTTGGTGTTAATGTTTCATTCCATCATCGACTTGCCCGCGTTGGCAGCGGGTGGTTTGTTCAGTGGGGCGACAACCAACACGCCTTCGTTGGGGGCGGCGCAGCAGGCCGCCGCGACGGTCGCGGAAGAGGGCACTGATTTTGGGATGTTGGCCTCGGCATACGCGGTCGCCTATCCGGGCGGCATCCTTGGAATCATCGCGACGATGTTGATCATGAAATCGATGTTCAAAATCGATATCGACGCGGAGGCGAAATCAGCAGCCAGCCAGAGCGGCGGTCAATTCGAACCGATTGTTCGGCGGTGTATCGAAGTTGATAACGAACACCTGTCGGAGCGAAAGTTTGGCGACATTCCCGGTGTCGAGGAAACTGGCGTTCGCGTTTCGCGGATCAAACGAGGCGATTCACTAACGGTGGATCCGGCGACGGACCAAACAGTGTTGCATGCCGGTGACGTGATTTTGGTCGTGGGCACCGAAGCGGGCTTGGACCGGTTCGAGCCGCTGATCGGGAAGCCGTCTGATTTTGACTTGATGGAGTATTCGAGCAACGCGTGTCATCGCAGGATCGTGGTCACCGACCCGCAGGTGATTAACAAGACGCTGCGTGATTTGTCGCTCGATCTGATTTACAACGCCACGATTACCCGAATCATCCGCTCAGGCGTCGAAATGCCTGGGCGTGGTTCGAGCCGTCTGCAGTACGGTGACGTGTTGCATGTGGTCAGCGACGAGGAGTCGCTCGACCGGGTCGCCAAACTGCTGGGCAACTCGCTCAAGGCGATCAACGAAACGCAGTTCGCGCCCGTGTTTCTGGGTGTTTTTGTCGGCGTGGTCGTCGGGATGATCCCGATTTCGATTCCCGGCGTGCCTTTCCCGGTCAAACTCGGTCTCGCCGGCGGTCCACTGATCGCCGCGATCGTGTTTAGTTTGCTCGGCAAAGTCGGCAAGTTTGTCTGGCACATTCCGTTTTCGGCGAACCTGGCATTGAGAGAACTCGGCATCATCATGTTCCTCGCCAGTGCCGGGCTGTCTGCGGGCAAGACATTTTTCAGCGTCGCGTTGACCTCACAGGGCTTGCTCTGGATGTTGGCTGGATTGGTGATCACGATGGTGCCGCTGTTGATCGTCGGTTTGGTCGGACGATTGGTGTTCAAGGTGAATTTCTTGACACTTTGCGGCGTGATCGCGGGCAGCATGACGGACCCGCCGGCACTCGCGTTCGCCAACACGCTGAGCGATTCGTCGGCGTGTGCGACCGGATACGCTGCGGTTTATCCGTTGACGATGGTGATGCGAATCGTCGCGGCGCAAACGATTATTTACATCCTGTTTGCCTGACACGTCGTTTGGGTTCCGGCCGCGGGTTGTCGGTGATGTGTTGACGTGACACGTCGCCGTGTCTCTCCGAGATGCGGGGATGTTTGGTTTTGGATGTCCGGTTCGGCGAGACGGGCCTACGTGGCGCATTAAAAAAGCCCGCTGCGGGGAAGCAGCGGGCTTTGGTTTGATGCCGGTAGTGCGATCGCTTAGCGGGCGACGACGACTTGGTCGCTGATCACGTCGGCGGTCAGGATCGCTTTCGCGGTGACCGGTTTTTCGCCAGCAGTGTGAATTGTCAGTGCCGAGCGTTGTGCCCCTTGGGCTCCGTTGGGAGTCAGCTTCACGCTGATGACGTGGATCCTTTTCTCGGCACCGTTGTTGTCAAAATCAACGTTCCATCCGGGGCATTCGATCGATGCGATCGAGAACGGTTCGCGACCGGTGACCACCAAACGCTGCACCAACTCTTGATCCGGTTTGACCGTTCCGAACGCGATCGATTTCGGCGAGATGTTCAGGGAGGTGACGACGTTGCCCGAAACACGCAGTGGCACGCGGGGCATGCTGCGGTCGTTCGTTTGCACGATGACTTCGTCTTGGAACAATCCGGCGGGTGCGTCTTCACGAACCGCGACAGTCAATTCGTACGTGGCTTTGCCCGGTCCGCGTTCGATTTGTTGGAACTTTGGAATCAGCCAAGGTTGGTTCGCACGGATGTCGACGACTTTCCAATCGCTGCGACCGGCGTAGTAGATTTTGGTTCCGCCCGTTTTGGCTTCCCCTTGGTTGATCGTGCCGAACTCGACACTGCCTGGGTGAAAGACCATGTCACTGCGGATGTAACCTTCGACCTTCAACTGCACTTCGCTGTAGAACGGTTGGTCGATGACGACGGTCAGGGTAGCGCCTTTTTTGCCCCGGAAAGTCGGGGTGTTGAAACGAGCCAACAGGTAGCCTTCGCCGCCGGGGGCGATGTAGTTGGACGAGAGAATCGGCGTCGTGCAACCGCAACTCGCGCGAACCGTGCGGATGTGCATGCCACGACCGGTCGTGTTACGGATCGGGAATTTGAATTCCGTTTTGGATGCGACCGCGACCGTGCCGAAGTTATGGCTCTTGATCGGGAAAACGCTGTCGGTCCAGTTCGCGTGCGCCGAGCTTGCGGAAAACAAAGCGGCCGCAGGCACAAACGCGAGGGAAACGATGCATGTCAAAAGTGTATTCAGTCGAGCCATCAGGTCTCCTCCAGGAGACGGGGGTACGAGTTCGGGGCAGTCGCGCAGGGCCACTAAATCGGTAGCAGGCGACTGGTTACAGTCAATAGTACAGTTGGTTATAGGTTGGGCAAGGTAGCCCGGGGGGTATTTACGCAAATCTCGTAGATTCTTTGGTTTCGCAAAGCGTCTGATAGTTACTAATGAGGATTTAAGGGTTTGAGCGGACATACAAAAATGATCTGGTGATCGGATCGTGCGGATTGTTAGGTTTGAAGTGTCCATCGAGACGATTTGCGTCCAACGCCTCGTGCCTTCTAGCTCGCGCCCCACAGACCGATACGATGCCGACCAATACGTTGCCCGAAACTGAGCCCCGATTGGATTGTCCGCGCATCCTGATTTCTCGGATGAGCGCGATCGGCGACGCGATATTGACTTTGCCGGTCGCCTGTTGCCTGCGGGACCATTTTCCCAACGCATACATCGGGTGGGTGATCGAAAAGAAGTCCGCGCCGATGGTCCGCGGCCATCAAGACATCGACAGCGTGATCGAACTCGAACGCGGGTGGTTCACCTCGCCCAAAGCGATTCGTCAGGCCCGCGCGACGCTGCGCGAGCATCGGTTCGATATCTCGATCGATTGCCAAGGCAACACCAAGTCAGCTCTGGCGGGAAAACTAGCCGGTGCGAAACAGCGGATCGGGTTCGCCGGCAAACATGCGATGGAACTGAGTCGGTTCTTTAATAACGAAAAAGTCACGCCGGTTTTCAATCACGTCACCGACCGATCGCTCGAATTGCTGACTCCGTTGGGAATTCACCATCCGAACGTCCGCTGGAACCTGCCGCTCGATTCGGAAGAACGACGTTGGGCAATGAGCTATCGTCACTCGATTCGATCCTCGCGGGTCGCGATTCTGAACCCCGGCGGGACATGGCCGTCGAAGCTATGGGAGGCGGATCGGTTTGCCTCGACCGCTCGCTACCTCGCCGATCGCTACGGTTATCACAGCGTGGTCGTGTGGGGATCGTTCGAAGAACGATTGATGGCTGAAGAAATTGTCGAACTGTCCAACAAAACGGCGACGCTCGCCCCTGACACCAGTTTGACGTCACTGGCGGCGCTCATTGAAACAGGAGACCTGTTTCTCAGCGGCGATACCGGACCGCTCCACATGGCGGTCGCCTTGGGAACGCGAACCATCGGACTGTACGGTGCGACGCGTCCGGGCGACAGCGGACCGTACAATCAAGTGGCACTTCAATTGCAGTACGAGTCAGGCAGCCGTCGCCACCGACGAAACGCCGACAACACCGCCATGCGTGCCATCGGAGTCGAACACGTGTGTGCCGTCATCGACGAAATGCATGCGGACTCGATCGCACGCGCGGCCTAGCGGCGCGTCAAAGCCTGGGGTTCGCGTAGCGAAACTCGCCGAGAGTGCCGGGACGACTCGTCAATCGCCGAAAGTCTTGGCGACTTTCGCTACGTCCTTGAACCCTCATTCTGGATCGTGACGCGTTACCCGTTTGCTCGTCGAACCGGATCGCTGGCCGAATTAACAGCAGGTCTGGGGAATCGTTAGGATGTCGTCGGCGGTTACGCATTTTCGCATCCTTTGTGTTTTGAAACGGTTGCCGTTTTGTTGAAACGATCACGTACCCCATCGACTCATCGGCCGCCCCGAGGGAAATCAGCCGGTCCGGGCAACGTCCCAAGTCGCGACCTCATGCCCGATCAGATGCGATGGGTTGATCGCATGACGGACCTACTCGACGCCAAATACCGAGTGCCGGGAACGCGGATCCGTTTCGGCGTCGACTTTCTGCTCGGTCTATTACCGGGTGCAGGCGACGCGGTCAGTCTGGCGATGTCCGGCGTTCTGATTGCAACGATGGCGAAACACGGTGCGAGCCCACTGTTGGTCGTCCGGATGCTGGGCAATGTCGTGCTCGACGCGATCGTCGGAGCGGTGCCGTTGGCGGGCAACGTGTTTGATTTGTTCTTTCGAGCCAACAGCCGCAACCTGCGTTTGATGCGAGAGCATTACGAGGAAGGCAAACATCGCGGCAGAGTTTGGCCTTTGTTGCTAGCAATCGTTCTCGTGCTGATTGCGGTTCTCGCCGGGATCTTTGTTCTGATCGCAATGATGGTCGATGCGGTGCTGGGTTGGTTCGGGGCTTCGTGAATTCGAAGATGCCCTGTCGCTCGAAGATGACTTGTCACTCGAAGATGACTCGTGAAGTTGTCGATACAGTCGCCGCAAAACACGAGCACACAAAGAACCAGCGCATAAAAAAACTGTTGCCGGATAGAATCCGGCAACAGCCCATGCTTGTACTTGTCACGGAAAGCGGGTGACGCGGTAAGACTCACCATGTCGGTGTCAAAGTCAAGTCGTCATCTAACCCTGATCGTGCTTGACATCAATTTGTCCGGCATCCGCTCGTTGGACACTTGGTGATCGCCGCGATCGTCTGAGATCGTCTGAGATAGTCACGTGCGACTGTCGCGAGATGCGTGGCCAACGCAAAACGCGGTCGAGTTCGTGTGAACTCCACCGCGTCGCGTGATACTTGCTGTGTCAACGTTTTGCCGCTCTACGGCGTGTCGACGGCTGCTTCGACTTTGGGCAGGTCTTTCAGCTCGGGTTTGGCCATGGCGACTCCGTCGGAAGATTCAGGAATCGGCGGCATTTCCGATGGTTTCGGGAACGCGGACTCTGGGATCGCTTCCAAATCGCTCTTTTGATCCTCTTTCTTCAGCATCGAGTAGCCGGCTTCCTGCAGATCGTAGCGGCCCCAGTAAACGCGGCGGACCGGGTTGTAGTAGTAAACGTAGCGAGGCCGCGATGGGTAGTGGATGCAGTAGTGGTGATGGTACGTCGGAACGGAAACGACCGGCCGATAGCGATACGTCGTGTAGTAGTACGACCGGGTCGGGTGATAGTTCCACGACGAATACGTTTGGCGGTAACCACCGGCTTCGGCGGTCGTGGCACTGTTGAAGGCAAAGATCGACGCGGCGATCAGGCAGAATTGGCAGATGCGTTTGGCAAAGCGTGACATGGGTTGGTTCTCCGGGAAAAGGGGCGATGCGTGTGAAAGTTCGTTTTGAGTTGTATTTCGCGGCGATTGCTAACCGCCCACATTTTATCTATGCGGATCGGCGGGGGGCACCGGACAGCACACCAAAATTAATTTGAGCTTTTCTGGCGTTTCCGGTGCGGGTTTGAAGCCAGGGCGTTGGCGAAGCGGGGGTAAACAGCGGGGAACGGCGAAGGCGGCTTGAGCAAAATATTGGAAATCACAGTTGATCCCACGTTTTTCGCGTCGCTTCAGCGAATTTTCCGAATCAGTGGCAAAAAGTCCGCAGTTCCTTTCATGCGTATGACCGATACAACCGATCCATTGTGAAAGTGGGCTCTCGCAGCCGACTTTGAACACACCCCCGTGAGAAGGACATCCGTGGTGGCCAACGAACACTCCCCCTCCAAACCATCCGCAACGACGACTCTCGACGAAGCTGCAGCCAGTTTTGACGTTTCGTCGTGGCAATCGGAACTCTCGCAGCCCCCGATGACAGGAAACGCCGTGAGTACAACCGCGAGTGACGTATCGCAAGGATACCGGAACGCCGCCGACGGACACGATGCAGTCCCCACCGACCGTTGGGCGAAAACGCCGTCAACCTGGCGACGTGACCCGAGCATCGAGTTCCGCGTTCGTTGCGAAGGCCAACCGACCCGCCGGCTGCGACTCTCGGGGGCACGTTACACGCTCGGCAACGGCGTCGGTTGTTCGATCCGGTTGGAAGACGACTCGCTGCGGTCGCTGCACGCGGTTCTGATCCGTGACCACGAACGCATTTTGGTTCGCGCGTATTCCGTTCCGATTCAAATCAACGACGTCCGCGTCACCGAGGGCATGATCACGCCGGGCGATCGGCTGCGTCTCGGGGCGTATGAGTTTGAATTGCTCGAAAGCGAGCCGCGTCCGGTCGACGCGGTCAGCCAAGCGGTCGCGCACGGGTTGGTCGGATTCGACGGCCACGTTGACTCCCGGGGCGAATCGGGCGAGGACTGGTCCAAGTCGTTTCATGAGGAAGCCAAACAGTGGCGGGCGTTGAAACAAGACGTCCAACGTCGCGACGAGTGGTGTAAAACTCGCGAGCAGGAATTGCTCGAACAGCAGCGGAAGCTCGATCTGCAAATGCAGTCTTTGCAACAACGCGAAGACGAACTGCAAACGCAAGAGTCGGCCGCGATCGAAGTCCACGAGGAGTTCCAACGCCGCTACGAGGACTTGCTGAAGCATCGCGACGAACTGCAGATGCAACAGGAAGAACTCGCGACCGGTCGCGAGCACCTGCGTTTGCAACAAGAACGTCTCGACGGACGTGACCGTCTGCATCGCCAACAGATCGAACGTCTGCTCGAAGAACAAGAGCGATACAAACGACAAGAATCCGTTCACGCGCAGAAGATCGCCGAGAGCGAGGAACGCGTTCGTGCATCACGCATGCAAGCGGAAGCTGCCACGACGGCCGTCGAGCAGATGCGAGAGAAGTTCGCGTCGCTCAACGAGCAACTCGTTCAATTGTCGTCTCAGCAGGAAACGCTGCAACAACTCGAACTCGAACGCAACCGCGAACACCAACTGCGGATCGACGATTTGCAGTTTGACCGCGACGAAGCGATCTCGCAGCGAAACGAAATCGCGGAAGAACGCGACGCGTCGCGTGAAGCTCAAGCGAAGACGGAGGCGGAACGCAAAGAGCTCGCCTCGCGCTGCGTCGAGTTGGAGTCGATCGAAGAGCAACTGCGTTCGGAAATCGAAGAGCTGCAGAGCGAAATCGCTCGCACCCGGATGGACGCCGAGTCGCTCGACAAAGATTGCGAACTCGCTCGCCGAACGATCACGAATCTCGAAGACACCATTCGGGAAAACCGCGAACGCCACGAAGCCGATCGCGAATCCTGGACCGCCGAGGTCGAAACGCTCCGTAGCAGTCTCGAGGAGTTGTCGGTCGATCTCGCCGGTGCTCAAGCTCAGTTGGCGAAACTGCGGGAAGAGAACGATCGGCTCGTCGAACAACTCACCGGTGCCCACGCCGAACGCGATGAGGCCCGTGCCGAACGCGAAACTGCCGTGCGAGAATGTGAGATCGCTCGAGGCGAATGCGACGCCGCGAAGCTCGAATGCGAGGCGGCACGCCGTGATCTCGAAGCCGCACGCAACGAAGTCGTTCAGGCACGTCAGGAACGCGACGATGCCGCTGCGGAACGCAACGCGCTGATCGCCGAACGTGATGATTTACTCTCGTTCAAACAACGCGCCGGCCAGGATCGCGAAAGCGCCGAGCGGACTCGCGAACAATGGGCTCTGCAACAAGAGCAAGCCGAACGTCGATACCAGGAAGCGCAAACGCATCTCGCCGACGCACGTCAAAAATGCGAGCAAGCAGTGCGGGTTCGCGATGAAGCCGAGTCGGCGCGCCAGGCCGCCGAAGCGAAACTCGAATCGGCGATGGAAGAATTGAAGGCGATGCAAGCCGAACGCGACCTCGCGATCCGTGAACAAGACGAACTTCGTCGCCAACGTGACGATGCGCTGCAGGACGCGAAGGACTCACGCGAACTGTTTGATCGTTCCAACCGCGATCACGACGACACGTTGGATCGGATCGAACACCTCGAACAACAGACGCGAGATATCATCGGCGCACCCGGCACAACGGAGAAACCATCGTCTGCACCGAAACTGGGTTTGGTCGGTGGCGGGATGGACGTCGCGGAAGCCAGCATCGCAGAAGATAGCATCGAGGCCGACAACATCGAGGCTAGCAACATCGAGCCTAGCAACATCGAAGCCGGTAGCGCGGCCAACGAGGATGATACGCCTCAGTGGAGTGTCGAGGATTCGGAGGAAACTGCGGAAGCGGCTGCATCGAACGCGTTGGAATCCAAACTGCCTGAGACCGAGCAACCCGAAACCGACGCACCGTTCGCGGCTTTCGACAACATCGAATACGAACCGGAAACGAGTTCGCATCTTGTCGCGGACCAGCCGACTGCGATCGAAAGTTCGTTCGAAGCCGCCGACGACAACCGCGTCGGCACACCCGAGTCGATGGCAGACGAAGACGTCTGGCCAACCTATTCGTCCATCGAGCCTGAAGCGGATTCCGATTCAGTTGATGAGGAAACACCTTCGCTCGGCATGCTCGCGGCAACCACCGAGTCGAACGACGTGCAGCCTGTCGAAGCGGATTTGGAAACGAGTGTTGACCAAACCCCGGTTTGGAATAGCGTTCTGACTGAAAGCGATGACGTTGTCGCCGAAGCAGGCAATGTCGTCGGAGAGGAAGACATCGCCGAGCCAACTCCGGCAGACGAAGCGACCAACGAAGCATTCGCTGAAGACGTGCCCGCTCCTGAGATGAACGCGGAACCTGTTTGGGGCGGGGGCGAAGAGCCTGCCTCGGAGGAAATCAGCGCTGTTGCAGACGAGCCGATCGCAGAGGATTTGCCGCAGTGGCCTGACGAGTCGCAGACTTATCTTCTGCCTCAGGAACGTGGCGACGACATCGAACAGTACCATGAGCCCGCTTTCGACTCGCCGGAAACGGATGAGCGAGTTGAGGAATCGGCCATCGAATCGGCGCCGCAGGCTGCTTCGTTCGAATCGACCGAGGCCGAGCCAACCGAAATTGCCGGTGAGTACGAACCGGCCGACGATTACCAGTCCACCGAAGGTTTTGCCGGAGCCAGCGGTTTCGATTCGGGCGAGTCGTTTGCCCAGTTCGAATCGCAGGAGGAGGAAGAACCGGTGGCTAGCGAAGGTTCGCTCGCCGATCAGTTGATGCGAGATCTCGGGATCGAAAAGAATCCGGCTCTCAACATCGATGACGAGGAGGATGACTCGGCTTCCATCGAGGACACCTCCGCCACCGCGATGTGGAACAGTCGCAATGACTGGGATCAGGAAGAATCCGCTTCCGAGACGCAGGCAGAAGATCACTCGCCGACCATGGCGATCGGTTCGGATGATGCCGGATCGAGTGAATCACCGTTTGCCGATAGCATCAACCAGTATCGCGATGAAGCGACGGCGTCGTTGGCGACTCCCGCCGAAATGCCGGTCGCGGAAGAGCCTGTCATGGAAGCTCCCGTCGCCGAAACGCCTGTTGCTGATTCGGCTGCTGCCACCGTGGTTGCCGGCGGAACCGACGAAGGCGAACCGGAAGATGATTCGATCGAAGCGTACATGAACCGGTTGCTGCAGCGGGTTCAAGGGCAACCGGAACCGGGGGACGCCCCCAAGGTCGCAGCGAAACCGGTTGAACCCGCTCCCAAAGCGGACACTCACGTCGCTGATGAAGCGCCCGCAGCCGAGCCCAACGAAGTACCAGAGCCTGAACCGGAGGTGGATCCGAACGCTCCATTGGTTCCACGTTCTCAGGCACCCGAACGCAACAGCGACCTATCCGCGATGCGGGAACTCGCCAACGCGTCGGCTCGCTCGGCGATCACACGCAGCAACAAAACGCAGAGCCATACGACTCGGATGCAAGCGATGGTGAAATTCGGCCAGGCCGGGATCGCCATGCTGTGCGGAATCGCCGCGGTCGCGTTGGTGAACCTGCCGATGCTGAAGATGATCGC